>JBDTXR010000206.1:0-15148 GCA_040006075.1 Byssovorax sp.
AGGCGCGGCGGGCGTCGCCGGGATCGATCGTCGCGGCGACGCAGGGATCGCCGCCGGCGAGGACGGCGTCGATCCGGACGCGGGCGGCGCGGACCCAGAGCACGACGCCGAGGGCCCCGACGATGACCGCCGCGAGGCCGGCGATCGCCAGGATCCGGCGGACGCGGCGCATGCGGTAGGCGCGCTCGAGGACCGAGCCGTCGTCGAGGAGATCGCGGCAGCGGGCGATCATGTCTTGCCACTCGCCCACGTCGACCGCGAGGGCGCGGAGCGGGTCGGCCAGCTCGCGATCGCGCATGACCTTCCTGGCGAGGCGATCGAGGCACAGGCCCACGTCGGGCGCGCGGCCGTCGGCGGTGAGATCGGCGACGCCCTTGAGCAGGCCGCCGATGTGGCCGGCGTGGAGGTTCCAGGCCTCGACCGCGCGCTGCTGCGAGAGCGTGAGTCGCGTGACGAGGGCGTGGATCTCGCTCATGGGCAAGAGGCGCTCGACGTCGGCCGTGCCCACGCCGACGCGCTTGGCGCTCTCCTCGACGCCGCGGCGAAAGCCCCCGTAGAGGCTGTCGGGCGTGAGCTCGCGCAGCCCGTCGGCGACACGGCTCGAAAGGATGCACTGCCCGGCGTAGTTGACCGGACCGCCTGCACCGACGAGGAACGTGCCGCCGAGCTTCGCTGCCATGGGAGCGTCCTTGGTTACCCTGGTTTGCCCCTCATCTCCAGCGTTTCAGGGATCTCGGGGGCACGGGATCCGGGCGCTCCTGACGCGCTGGCGCTTTGAGCTGCGCTCGGGTTACGTGGTGAGCACGATCCGGGACACCTCGGGTGGAGAGCCGATGCGCGCGGGCGGGCCGACCGTGCCGAAGCCCCGATTGACGTAGAGGCTCGATCCCTGGAGCTCGTAGGCGCCGGCCACGAAGGGGTGGCCGAGCACCAGGCGCGCGAGGCCGGGACCGACGCTGATCTGGCCTCCGTGGGTGTGGCCGCTGAGCTGGAGCGCGACCCTCCCTGCGGCCTTCGGGAAGAACTGCGGGTTGTGGCAGAGGAGCACGCGGGGGAGATCGTCGGGGACCGCGGCGAGGGCGCGATCGAGGTCGGGCCCGCTCGATCGCGGATCGGTGCGCGGGCCATAGACGTCGTCGACGCCCAGGAGCGCGAAGCTCGCGCCCGCTTCGCCGAGGACCAGGCCGTCGTTGATCAGCATCTTCGCGCCGGCCCCGGTGACCGCGGCGCGGACCTCGTCGAGGCCGGTGGCGTAGTCGTGGTTGCCCGGGATGGCGACGACGCCGTCGCGCGCGCAGGCCCCGAGGCGGCGCACGAAGCGGGCGAGCGCGTCGGCGTGGCGGGGATCGTGATCGATGAGATCGCCCGTGAGAATGATCAGATCCGGGCGCCCGCGGCGCACCAGATCCTCGGCGGCGCGGAGCTCGGCCTCGCCGATGAAGGTCCCGATGTGGAGGTCGGAGAGCTGGACGATGGTGTAGCCGTCGAGGCGTCGCGAGAGGCCCGGGATCCGCGCGGGGACGTCGGTGAGCGCGTAGTCGCGGCGGCCGATCAGCGTGCCGTAGAGCGAGCTGCCCGCGCCGACGAGCACCGCGGATCCGACGGTCGCCTGCGCGAGGAAGACGCGCCGCGGGACCTCGGCGAGCGGCGCGGGCGGCGGGGCGACGGGGGCGCTCGCGAGGGGCGCCGGGAGCGGGATCTCCCTGGGATCGAGGCGGATCCGTCGGAGCGCGCGGAGCGGGAGCGAGGCCGCGAGCCGCGCGAGATCGATCGCGCCGAGGATCACCGCCGCGAACGTGGCGGTGAGCAGCACGATGTACGCCGCGATCTGGATCGGCTCCAGGATCGGCCGCGGGATCCACCCGAGCAGGCGCGAGCCCACCGCCAGCGCGACCGACAGGCCGAGGGTGATCGCCAGCGCGCGACGCGCGCGGGGGCCGAGCGCGAACGCGCGCACCAGGCGGCGGAAGAAGTAGCTGCTCGCGCCCGCGAGGACGACGCCGGTGATCAGCGCGAAGAGCAGGAAGCGGAGCAGCATCGCGCGGCGCGCCGATCAGCCGCCGGTCGAGCGGTGGATCAGCCGGCCGGCGGTGGCGGCGGCGAAGCTCCGCGGCGCGAGGCGGACCGCGGCGTAGCCGAGCTGGTTGACGACGCCGGGGATGACGATCGCCTTCGATCCAAGGCCTTTCAGCGCGGCGGCGACCACGGGCTGCGTGGCCATCATCTTCACGGGGACCTTCGTCGGATCGACGCCGGTGCGCCGCGGGCCCTCGGTGTCGGTCGGCCCCGGGCAGAGCGCGAGCACGTCGATGCCGTCGCCGCGGAGCTCGCAGGCGAGGCCCTCGGCGAGCTGGAGGCCCCAGCCCTTGGTGGCCGCGTAGTGGCTCGTGAAGGGGGTGCCCTGGAACGCGGCGGTGGACGACGTGAAGATGATCCCGCCGCGGTGGCGCGCCGCCATGGCCCGCCCGTAGGCGTGGGCGAGGATGAGCGAGGCGCGGCAGTTGACGTCGAGCATCTCGAGCTGCTGGTGGATATCGCTGTCGAGGAAGCGGCCCTTGGCGCCGAAGCCGGCGTTGTTCACCAGCAGGCCCACCTCGACGTCGCGCGTGGCCTCCTCGATCGCGGGGAGGAAGTCGCGCCGCGCGAGATCGACGGCGACGACGCGGACCTCGACGCCGTGGGCGCGCGCGAGGCTCTGGCCGAGGGTGTCGAGGCGCTCTTTGCGGCGGGCGGCGAGGACCAGCGAGAGGCCGCGCGCGGCGAGCTGGCGCGCGAACTCTTCGCCGATGCCGGACGAGGCCCCCGTGACCAGCGCCCACGGGCCGTACTTGCGGCCAAACACGTCCTTCATGGCGCGCAAGCTACTTCAGTTCGCGCGCGCGGGCTCGTAGGACGTCGCGCTTCACTTCACGCGCTGGGGGAGCTTCTCCTTGAGGCGCGCCACCAGCTTCACGAAATCGTACTTGTCGGGGCGGCCGCCGTCAGGGAGCACCGAGATGTCGAAGGCCGCCGAGGCCGCGCGCTTGCGCGTGCCGGCCTCGAGCGCGAGGCGATCGCCGAGCTGCGCGAGCGCCGCGCTCTCGTCGCTGGAGACCACGCCGTCGAGCGCCGCGAGCCACGACGCCAGCGCGTAGGTGATGATCCGCTCCCAGGGCTCCATGCCCGCCGGATCGAAGCCGGCGAGCTCGACCCTGGTCTTCGTCGAGCGCTCGATCTCGGCGAGATCGTCGCCCTCGACGCCGCACTCCTTGGCGGCTCGAACCAGCGCCGCCGACTCGATCTTCTTCATGGTCCCGTCGGCCCACCCGAGGGCAGCGAGGGCGACGAAGGCTTGCTTGGGAAGCTTGATGCTCATGCCGCGACGATAGCGGACGCTACGCCGCGCGATCCATCACCACGCGCGTGCCGTGCTCCGGCACCAGGGTGATGCCGCGGCGGACGATGCTCTCCGGGCCGCGGTCGAGGCGGAGCGAGGCGCGGCTGAGCACCGTGGCCAGGATGATCTTCATCTCGTAGAGGGCGAACGACATCCCGATGCAGCGCCGGATCCCGCCGCCGAAGGGGAAATAGGCGTACGGATCGAGCTTCTTGTCGCCGAGCCAGCGCTCGGGGGAGAAGCGGCGGGGATCGGGGAAGGCCTCGGGGCGCAGGTGCGCGAGGTAGATGCACGGGCCGACGGCGACGCCCTTGGGGAGCGTGTACTCGCCGAGGGTGAAGGGCGCGGCGAGGCGGCGGACCACCAGCGGGACGATCGGGCGGAGGCGCATCGCCTCTTTGATCACCGCGTCGAGGTACTCGAGGCGCGGGAGCATCGCCGGCTCGACCCGGGCGTCGCCGACCGCCGCGCGGAGCTCGGCGAGGACTTTCGCGCGGACCTCGGGGAGCGCGAGGATCCGCTCGAAAATCCACGCGAGCGAGGTGGCCGAGGTCTCGTGGCCGGCCACGATCATCGTCATCAGCTCGTCGCGGATCTCGTCGTCGGTCATGGGCTGACCGTCCTCGTCGCGGGCGGCGAGCAAGAGCGAGAGGATGTCGGTGCGGGCCGCGAGATCGGCCGAGCGGCGCCGCTCGGTGACGATGGCCTGGATGTCGCGGTGCACGTCCTCGCGCAGCCGGTAGAAGCTCCGGTAGGGGTTCAAGGCGATGTCGCGCTGGAGCTGCGGGAGGAAGATCATCAGCGCCGGCGGCGGGTGGAAGAACTGCACCAGCTTCGGCGCGAGCGCGTGCATCTGCGCGCCCTCGGCCAGGCCGAAGACCGCGCGGAGGATCACGTCGAGGGTGATGGCCTGCAGCGCCGGGTAGATCGGAAACGCTTTCCGCACCGGCCATTTCGCGAGGCTCGCGGCGGCGATGTCGCGCATCTGCTCGGCGTACGACGCCATCCGCTCGCCGTGAAAGGGCGGCAAGAGCAGCCGCCGCTGGCGCAGGTGCGGGGCGTCGTCGAGCAGCAGCACCGACGACGCGCCGACGACGGGGCGAAGGATCTCGTTGGCCTCGCCCGCGTGGAGCACCTTCGGATCGCCCGTGAACACCTGCTTCACGAGCTCGGGCGACGACACGAACACCACCGTCCCGAGGGCGGTGAAGCGCACGGTGAAGATCTCGCCGAAGCGCTGCGAGCACTCGTCCAGGAACGCCAGCGGATCCCGGGTCCACTGGAGGAGCTGCACGAGCGGCGGCCGCCGCAGGCCGGGCGGGAGCGAAAGGCTGCTGGGGATCATCGGCGCGCTCTCCTTCAGCTCGCGCTCGCGTTCGAGGCGGGGGAGGGCGAGGGCGCGCCTTCGGCCCTGGCGTTTGCAGGCGAGGCCGCGGCGGCGACGAGCTCGGCCAGCGCCTCGGGCATCGCCGCGGCGAGCACGTGGAGATCGCGCGCGCGATCGGCGTCGCCGACCAGGCCCACGCCGATCGATCCGTTGTAGCTGAGCAGCGCGATCCCGATGGTCTGCATGGCCGCGAGGGGCACGACCGGGTAGCAGGCCGCGAGCTTTCGCCCGAGCAAATAGAGCGGGAATTGCGGCCCGGGGACGTTGGTCACGACCAGGTTGAAGAAGCGGGTGCGGGTCTGCAAGCGCGCCGCCTGGGCGAGGATCGTCGGCGGCGTGAACTCGCCGAGGCGGGTGAGCGCGAGCGCGCCGACGGCCTGCTTGCTCTCCTTCAGCCCGCGCATCTCGCGGCCCACGCGCGCGAGCCGCGCCGCCGGATCGGCCTCGGCGACCGGGAGCGGGCAGAACACCGCGGCGACCTGGTTTCCCAGCGCGCCGCGGGCCTCGGCGCTGCGCACGCTCACCGGGACCATCACCCGCAGATCGGTGGTGAGCCGCTCGCCGCGCGAGAGCAGCAGCGTCCGCAGCGCGCCGGTGACCACCGCGAGGATCACGTCGTTCACGGTGCCGCCGAGGCCGGCGCGCACCTTCTTGATCTCCGCGAGATCGAAGCCGACGGTCTCGAAGCGGCGGTGCGGGCCGATGGGCTGGTTCAGCGACGACGAGGGCGCGTTGCCCATCTGCGCCAGGCCGACCAGCGGCGCGATCCCGCCCGCCAGCTCTTCCACGGCGCGCCGCGCGTCGCTCCCGGGCTCGATCGCGTCGCGCACGAACTGCCAGGGATTCCGGGCGAGCGTGTCGCGGACCGAGCTCGCGAGCAGCTCCGCGCCGTTCGGCACCGGGCGCGGCGTCCAGGCGGTCTTCGGCGGCGGAGGCGGCTCGGCGCGCGGCTCGGCGTCCATGAGCACCGCGGCGATGTCCACGCCCGAGATCCCGTCGACCATGCAGTGATGGGTCTTGGAGATGATCGCGAAGCGCCCGTCGCCCAGGCCCTCGACGAACCACATCTCCCAGAGCGGCTTGTCGCGATCGAGCTGCTGCGAGAGCAGCCGGCCGGCGAGGCGCTTGAGCTGCTCTTCGCCGCCCGGCGCGGGGAGCGCGGTGTGGCGCACGTGGTAGCCGAGATCGAACTCGCTGTCGTCGACCCACACCGGCCGCCCCTGCCCGAGCGGGACGAACGCCAGCCGCTGCCGGTAGCGCGGCACGTGCGGCAGGCGCGACTCGATCAGCGCCAGCAGATCGACGTACGAGGGCGGCGGCCCTTCGAAGATGGCCATCGCGCCGACGTGCATGTGCGCGGCGCGGCTCTCGAGGTGGAGGAAGGTCGCGTCCAGCGAGCTCAGCCGCTCAAACCAGGTCATGCCGGCGAGTATCGCATGAGACCCGGGAGCGATGAGCCGTCCGTGCGCCCGCGCGGTCACCAGGGATCGCTGTCGCGCCGCGGGCGCGGGACCGCGACACACCGGGTTGCACGATCGCCGCTGTTGCCCCTACCATCCGCGGCGAATCAGCGAGGTGGGTGAGTGGGGAGAGCGCAGACATCGGGTGGAGACGCCGCGCGAGCCGGCGAGGCGGCGGGCGAGGTGCGGGCGCGCAAGGTCGAGCTCTCGTGGTCCGCGGTGGCGGCGTACGCGACGGTGCACCTGGTCTGCCTCGGCGCGATCTGGACCGGCGTCGATCGCACCATGCTGATCGTCTTCGCGGTCTGCTACGCGGTCCGCCTGCTCGGGCTCACGGTGGCGTACCACCGCTATTTCTCGCACCGCGCCTTCAAGACCTCGCGCGCGATGCAGCTCGTGCTCGGCGTGCTCGGCGCGCTCACGCTCCAGGGCGGCGTTATCTGGTGGGCCGAGACGCACCGCCGCCACCACCGCGCCGCCGACACGCCGGACGACCTGCACTCGCCGCACTACCTCGGCTTCTGGTACGCGCACTTCGGCTGGTTCCTCGACAAGAAGCACCGCGCCACACGGCTCGAGGCGGTGCCCGATCTCTCGCGCTACCCCGAGCTCGTCTGGCTCGACACGTGGCACTTCGTGCCCTTCGTGGCGCTGGCGGTCGGGCTCTATGCGGCGCTCGGCGCCGGCGCGATGATCTGGGGCGCGTTCATCCCCACGGTCATCCTCTGGGAGTACACCCACTGGGTCCAGTCGATGAGCCACATGCTCGGCGGCTACCGCCGCTGGGACTCGCCCGATCGGAGCCGCAACCACTGGATCCTGGCGACGATCGCCTTCGGCGAGTTCCACAACAACCACCACCGGTTCCCCTCGTCCGCGAAGCAGTCGTGCGCGTGGTGGGAGCCCGACGTCGGCTACTGGTTCCTCCGCGCGCTCGCCGCGCTGGGGCTGGTGTGGAGCGTCCGCGTTCCGCACCTCAACGAAGAACGAGAAGGGAGCGAAGCGTGAGCTGGACCATCGAGACCCGGGGCGACGTCGCCGTCGTCGTGATGCGCACGAACGCCGTCAACAAGATGAACGCGCAGTTCTTCGACGATCTGCACGAGGCGTTCGATCGGCTCGATCGCGACTTCCCGCGGCTGCCGATCGTGCTCACCGCCGAGGGCAAGACCTTCTCCGCCGGGCTCGACTTCGAGGACGTCTTTCCTCGCTTCGCGACCCGCGACACCGCGGTGATCACCGCCTGGTTCGAGCGGTTCCGCGCGACCCTGCTCCGGCCGTTCCTCTGCCAGCGCCGCACCGTGGCGGCGATCAACGGCAACGCCTACGCGGGCGGGCTGATCCTCGCGCTCGCGTGCGATGTCCGCCTCGCCGCGGCGACGCCGCTGCGGTTCGCGATCAACGAGGTGCCGGTCGGGATCCCGATGCCCGGCGTGTACACCGAGATGGTCCGGCACGCGGTGGGCACGCGCGCGGCGCAGGAGGCCATCCTCAGCGGCCGGGTCTACAGCCTGGAGCAAGGGCACGAGCTCGGGTTCGTTCATCGCGTGGTGCCGCCCGAGCAGCTCGTCGACGAGGCCGTGAAGGAAGCGGCGATCATCCGGCCGGACTGCTTCGCCGTGTACGCCGCCAGCAAGCGCGCGCTGCAGCGGCCCGCGCTCCGCGCCATCGAGGGCGACGGGCTCGCCGACGATCGCGCCGCGATCGAGGCGGTGGTCGATCCCGGATCGATCCGCGCGCACCTCGCGGCGATCTCCCGGCTCAAGGCGAAGGGCTGACGCCCACGTCGGATGTCGCTCGCCTCCACGCTCCTTCGCCCCCTCCTCGCGCACGTCCTCGGCCGCGCCGACATCCGCCTCGACGGAGATCGCCCGTGGGACCTCCGCGTCCTCGACGATCGCTTCTACGCGATGGCCGCGACGCGCGGCACCCTCGGCTTCGGCGAGGCGTACATGGACGGCTTCTGGGAGGCCGATCGCCCGGATGAGCTGATCTCCCGGATCCTCCGCGCCGATGTCGATCACGCGCTCCCGGATCTACCGAACCGGCTCCTCCTCGCGCTGGTGGGGCTCGCCAACCTCCAGCCCGCGGCGCGCGCCGGCGAGATCGCCGAGGCCCTCGACGACCTCGGCAACCCGCTCTTCGAGGCCATGCTCGGCCCGACGATGGTCTACTCGTGCGGGTACTTTCGCGGCGCCGACGATCTCGATCTTGATGCGGCCCAGACCGCCAAGCTCGAGCTCATCTGCCAGAAGCTCGCGCTCCGCCCCGGCGATCGGCTGCTCGACATCGGCTGCGGGTTCGGCAGCCTCCTGCTCCACGCGGCCGAGCGGCACGGCTGCGAGGGCGTCGGCGTCACGGTCTCGAGCGAGCAGCACGCCTACGCGACCGAGCGGCTGCGCGGGGCGCGCGCGAAGGTCGTGCTCTGCGACTACCGCAGCGACGAGCTCGCGCGGCTCGGACCCTTCGACAAGATCGCCTCGGTGGGGATGTTCGAGCACGTCGGGAGCAAGAACTACCGGACGTTCTTCGAGGCGACGCGGCGGCTGCTCACGGCCGACGGGCTGCTCCTCTTGCACACCGTCGGCAACGATCACGCACCCACCGATCCCTGGATCCACCGCTACATTTTCCCGAACGGGATGCTCCCCGCGGCGGCGCAGATCGCGGCCGCGACCCGGGGTTTGTTCGTGATCGAGGACTGGCACAACTTCCGCGGCGACTACGATCGCACCCTGCTGGCGTGGGAGGCGCGCTTCACGCGGTGGGCGGCGACGCAGCCGGAGATGCCGCCGCGATTCTACCGGATGTGGCGGCTCTATTTGCTGGCGATGGCCGGCGCGTTTCGCGCGGGCGATCGCAACCAGCTCTGGCAGATCGTGCTCTCGCCCGGCGGCGTGCGCGGCGGCTACCGATCGGTGCGCTGACGCCGTCAGCCGAGCTGTCGCAAGAGCTCGCGGGCCTCGCGTAAATCGGACGTCTCGTGCCCTTCGGTGGAGCGCGCGAGCACGCTGGCGAGCTGCTCGAGGCCCTCGGCCCTGGCCTCCGTCGTCGCGAGCCTGGACGCCAGGCTCCGCGCCAGGCGCAGCTCCCACGTCAGCGCGCCCTGCTGCTGGGCGAGCGCGAGGCCGCGCCGGAAGCAGGACTCGGCCTCGTCGGCGAGCGTCGGCGACCGCGCCAGCAGCACCTCGCCGCGCAAGCGGAGCAGCTCGGCCTCGTAGAAGCGCTCCTTCGAGCGCTCGATGAAGGCCTCGGTCTCGACGACGGCCTCCATCGCCTCGTCGAGCCGATCGGCCTTCCACAGGCCCCAGATCCGCGCGCAGAGGAAGTAGGTGAGCCCGGACTTCGCCCCGGTCTTGGTCCAGTCGCCGATGCCCTCGAGCAGCTCGTCGGCGCCGCTGCGATCGCCGAGCCCGAGCCGCGCCAGGCCGTGCTGGATCTTGGACATGGCCAGCCAGAGCGCGAGGCGGTGCTCGGTGGCGATGGCCCGCGCCTCCTCGGCGAGCGCCCTCGCCACCTCGGGCTCGCCGCGGCTGTTGTGGATGACCGCGAGGTAGTTGAGCGAGAAGGCGATGCTGAGCGGGTGCTCGATCCGCTTGGCGTTCTCCACGGCGTCGCGCGCGCGCTCGACCGCCTGATCGACGTGGCCGAGGAACCAGAGCGCCCACGCGAGGTAGAGGCCGTTGGTGACGCCGGGATCCTGGCCGAAGCGCGCGGCGAGCGCGCCGTGGTGCTCGCGATCGTAGAGCGCGAGGCCGAGCGTGGTGTGGGCGCGGCAGCCGGCGTAATCGCCGAGCAGGAGCAGGCTCGTGCCCAGGCCGCGGTGCGCGAGCATGAGCTTGATCGGCTCGGCCGACGACTGCGCCTGCGTCAGGAGCTGACGCCCCAGGACCGCGGACGTCTCGGCCTCGCCGCCGACCATGTAGAACTGCCAGAGGCCGAGCACCGCCGGGAAGAGCTGCGCGTCGTCGCCGACGGCGGGGCAGAGATCGCGGGCGCGGGCGTAGGTCTGGTGCACCTCGGGCGCGGCGTAGCCCCGCGTCGACATCAGCGGAGCGCCGAGCGCGAGCCGGAGCGAGAGCTCGCGGCGATCGCGCGCGTTGCCCTCGGGCAGCGTCGCGAGCAGGGCGAGCGCGCGCTCGAGGTGGGTCGCCGCGTCGACGTTGGCCCAGCGCTGCGCGGCGCGCTGCGCGGCCTTCTCCAGCGCGGGGATGGCCAGCTCGGGCTCGCCGCCCTCGGCGTGGTGGTGCGCGAGGAGCTCGGGGTGGAGCGCGACCTCGTCGGGGCTCCGGGCGATCATCGCCGCGGCCGCGCGCCGGTGCAGCTCGCGCCGCTGATCGCGCACCAGCGAGTGGTAGGCCGCCTCCTGGATCAGCGCGTGCTTGAAGACGTAGCGCTTGTTCGATCCGAGGCCCTCTTGACGGACCACGCCGGCCTCGACGAGCTCCATCAAACCGCTGCGAAACGCGGCCTCGTCGAGCGGACAGACCTGCTCCAGGATCTCCAGGCCGAAGTCGCGCCCGAGCACCGCGCCGACCTGCGCCACCTCCTTGCCCGCGCCCGCGAGCCCGTCGAGCCGCGCGTGGAGCAGCTCCTGCAAGCTGGCCGGGATCGCGCTCGCGGCGAAGGCCCGCGCCGAGGTCGCCTCGTCGCGCGCGCCGTACCAGTGATCGGCGACGACGACCGTCAGCTCCTCGATGAAGAGCGGGTTGCCCTCGGCGCGCTCCACGAGCCGCTCCACCACCTCGGCGGGGAGCCGCCGACCGCGGCTCGCGAGCGTGACCATCGCCGCCGTCTGGCTCGACGTCAGCCGCGCGAGCGAGACCCGGCGGAGGTTCCCGCGCTCGGGCCACGGCGGGCGCAGCTCGGGGCGGAAGGTGAGCAGCACCATCAGGCGGGCCGAGCTGACGCGCGCGAGGAGCAGATCGAGCAGCTCCATCGTGGAGGCGTCGCTCCAGTGCAGATCCTCGACGATGAGCAGCGTGGGCTGCTGCCCGGCGACCTGGAGCAGCACCGCGAGCAGCGCCTCCATCACCCGGCTCTTGAGCAGATCCGGGCTGAGCGCGGGCGCGACGTAGGCCGCCGAGAGCGGGATCGAGAGGTAGGTCGCGAGCAGCGGCACGTACTCGGCGACGTCGAGGTGGAGCGCGGCGATGGACTCGGCGAGCTTGCTCAGGCGCTCGGCGGGGGGGTTCTCGGGGCGAATGCCCACGCCGCGCATCAGCCCGTCGACGATCGCGTGGAGCGCGGTCGACGAGAAATGCGGCCAGCACTGGCACGAAATCCGGGTGTACGGCTCGCTGGCGAGCTGGGCCCGGAGGAGCTGCACCAGCCGCGATTTCCCCATGCCCGCCTCGCCGTCGAGGAGCACGAACTGCCCGTGGCCGGCGCAGGTCTGCGCCCACGCGTCGCGGAGCTCGCCCGCCTCGGCTTCGCGGCCGACGATCGGCGTCAGCTCGTGCGCGCCGACGTGCTCGAAGCGGCTCTCGGCGTCGATCGGGCGGAGCGCGCGCAGCACCTCCATCGGCCGTCCGCCGGCGGGCGTTCGCGTGCCGACCAGCGCCACCTCGAACATGCCGCGGAGCAGCGCCTGCGTGCGCCGGCTGATCAGGATCTCCCCGCTCGCGGCCTGCTGCTCGAGCCAGGTCGCAAGCTCCGGCGCCGCGCCCCGCACCAGCGGCCTCTCGTCGCGGCCCGATCCCTCGGTGCCCACGACCGCGAGGCTGGTGTGCACGCCGACCCGCGCGCCGTGGAGCGTCCCGTCCTTGCGGGTGAACCCCTGGAGCGCGCCGTGGATCAGCATCGCCGCGCGCACCGCCCGCTGCGCGCCGTCCTCGTGCGCGACCGGGTAGCCGAAGCAGGCCACGACGCGCCCGCCGAGCGCCGAGATCGTGGCGCCGTCGAGCTGGCGCACCACGGTCGTGCAGATGGCGAAGAAGCTCCCGAGCAGGTCGGCGAGCTCGTCGAGCTCGAGGTCCCCGGCGAGATCGAGGAGGCCGTCGATCGAGCACGACAGCAGCGTCACCTGGCGGCGCTCGATCGCCGGCCGGGCGGCCACGCGTGGCGCGGCCTCGTGCTCCGCGGCGCGCACGCTGCGCTCGAGCGCGACCTGCACGCCGACCAGGAGATCGAGCAGCTCCTCCGCGGTGCCGAGCCGCTGCGCGAGATCCTTGCGGAGGGCGCGCTCGATCACGCGCTCGGCCTCCTCGGGCAGATCGGGGCGGATCGATCGGATCGACGGCGCGGGCTCGGGCGAGAGCACCCGCGCCAGCACCTGCATCGGGTACTCGCCGGGGAACGGCGGCTTGCCGGTGAGCAGCTCGAAGAGCATCACCCCCGCCGCCCAGATGTCGGAGCGCCCGTCCTGCGGATCGTTGCGCCACTGCTCCGGGCCCATGTACCAGGGCGTCCCCGAGAGGTCGGTGACCGCGCGCCCGCCGAGCCAGGAGCCCACCGTCGCGATGCCGAAGTCGAGGATCTTCGCGCGCCCGTCCCGCGCCAGGATCACGTTGCTGGGCTTGAGATCGCGGTGGACGATGCCCATCCGGTGCGCGTGCGAAAGCCCGCGGGCCACGTCGGCCATGATCCGCACCGCGCGCAGCGCGTCGATCTCGCCGCGGGCCGCGACCGACGCCAGCGGCTGGCCGTCGACGTACTCCATCGCCAGGAACGGCACCCCGTCGGCGCTCCCGAGGTCGAAGATCCGCACGATGTTCTCGTGGTTGAGCCGCGCCGTCGCGCGCGCCTCGAGGCGGAGCCGCTCGACGACGTCGTCCTCGGCGCCGGCGCCGGTGAGGAACTTGAGCGCCACCGTCCGGTCGAGGAGCGTGTCGAACGCCAGGAACACCGTCCCCATCCCGCCGGTGCCCAGCTTCTCGCGGAGCTCGAAGCGCTTGTTGTCGTCGCCTCCGACGGTTTGCCCCGGCGCGCGCGGCGCGGCGTCCCCCTCCGGGTTCGCGTCGCCGCGGCCGGTGACGACCTCCATGGTCGCCGCCGACGCCGACGTGGGCGATCCGGGCACGTGCCGGCGCGGCGAGGTGGTGGGCCCGCCGGACGCGAGCGTCTCGCCCGGCGGGACCGGCGGCGCGGACAGGAACTGATTCGAGGTCATCGCGGTCCGCCTTCTCGTGCTCCTGCGCGAGCGGAAGGGGATCCCGTGATGACCGCGCCTCCCGCCCAGCGGTGCCGCGGCATTGTGGTCCGGGGCGAAGGCGCAGCGCAATAGCTCACTGGCAGGGGACTCCGGAGCGGTTTCGCAGTCAGGTTCCGGCGGAGCCTTGCGGAGCAGGATCCTCATCGCCGTCGCCGAAGATCTCGTTGACGGGGATCGGGACGGCGTCGAAGGGAGGCGCGCTCACCGTCTCTTCACGGCCCGCAACGAGGACAATCAGGTAATCGCGCTCAGCGCGCTCGAGCACGGTCAAGGTGCGGTTGGCGGGATCGACGAGCCAGTAGTGGGCGACGCCGGCCTGGTGGTAAGCGCGACGCTTTTTGCCGAGATCGATGAACGCCGTGCGTGGGGAGAGGACCTCGCAGATCCAGTCGGGTGTGGCGATCACCAGGCCTCGGAGATCAGGCTCGGGAAGGCGAGAGTGCTTATCGCGGCGCCAGCCGAGGAGATCCGGGCGGCAGCCGAAGCCGGCGATTTCGAGATCGCCTTCCTGGGAGATCCACCATCCGCCCGGGCGACCGCGATCGCCGGGCCGGCGGCCAAACGGGCCATCGACCTCGGCGAACGTCTTTCCCTGGGCTTTGCCGTGCAGCGGGCCCGGCATTCCCTGGTAGACGATCTCTCCGTCGATGAGCTCGGCGCGGCGATCGTCGGGGATCGCGAGCCACTCTTCGATGGTGGCGCGGGCGCGGCTGCGCGAGGAGGAGAGCGCGGCGGGGGTGGGGACGGGCGCCATGCGACGGCGAGGATACCGCGCGGCGCGGCGGTCGTCGCGGTGGGAATGGCTTTACCTGGGATCGAGGCACCCTTCGCGAGCGTGGGATCGTGGAAATACTGATCGACGCCGGAAGGCCGCGCGCTTACGCATGACGGCTGAGCGGCAGCGCAGAGGGGCGAAGATGGCGGGGGAGCAGCAGCGGGATCCGGCGCTCGACGAGATCGAGGCGGCGTATGGCAAAGGCAAAAGGATGGCAAGAAGGGCACCGAGATCGCCGAGATCGAGGACTCGCTCGGCAAGAACAAGCTCATCGAGGCTCTCTCGGCCAGCAAGAGCTGCCTGGGATCCATCGAGTTCTGCTCGTTCATCGAACGCCAGCTCGACGACGGGCGCTTCGGCCGAAGCTCCGCGCGGTGCTCACCACCAACCTCGATGGCCTCCTGGAGCGCGCGTTCGCAGGCCGCTGGACGCCGATGGCGCGCGCGACCGGCGATATCGCCCAGCGCCGCCGGTACATCCTCAAGCTCCATGGCACCCTGCTCGATCGCGCTACCTGGGTGCTCACCCGCGCGCAGTACGATCGTGCCATGTACGCGGATCCGCAGTTCCAGGGCGCGTTCTCGGCGCTGTTCAACGCCTGCCCGATCCTCTTCGTGGGCTGCGATCTCGCCGACGACGATCTCGACCTCGTGCTCGGCCGCGTCCGCGCGCTCGCGGGATCGGCCCCACCGCGGCACTTCGCGCTCGTGGCCGCAGATACGGTGTCGCAGTACCGCCGCTCGCGGCTGGAGAAAGGCGGGATCCGGCTCATCGCGTACGACAACCCCGATGGACAGCACGCCGCGGTAATTGCAGTGCTCCGCGACCTCGCGGCGCGGCCGTAGCGCCGCTCAAGGGGTGTTCTCTCGGAAGCGTCCACCTCGTTCGTCCAAGCCTCCTCGGCGCCCTAAATCATCGAGCACGATCTCGCTCGACTGCCGCATAGCCGCGACCGCCAGAGGCTGTCTCAAAACTCTGGGCGCGGTGATCCACTCCC
>JBDTXR010000207.1:0-15094 GCA_040006075.1 Byssovorax sp.
GGTGCTTGACCACCAGCTCGCAGAGGAGCGGGAGCGCCGTGGCGTTGTCGATGCGCAGGAGAGACAGCCACTCGTCGACGGTCAGGCTCTCGATGCCAGTCGCGGTGCGGAGCAATTTCGCGGCGAAGGTCTGCACCTCGTCGTGCGGCGAGCGGAGCAGGCCCTTGAGGCGCGCCACCTTCACCGAGCGAAGCACCGCGGCGTAGTCACGCTCGAGGAGGCCAATCGTGAAGACCCGCACCGTGCGACTGCCGGCCTTCTCGCAGAGCTCGAGGAGGCCATTGAGCGCGCCTCCCCACGACTCCGGGCAGAAGGGCGCAGGCTCGAGCTCGGCCAGCGATCGCCCCGCGGCGATGCGGATCCCCTTCGGCGCGCGGTCGATCACCGGCGAGCCCCAGTAGAGCGCGTGCATCAGCCCCCAGGCGTCGAGGATCTGCGACGGAGACGCGAGGTCGACGTCCTGGTAGCGCGCGAGGGCGGCGCGGATGGCGGCGCCGTAGCGCGAGGGATCGCGCTTCGCGAGCAGGCGGAAGTACCGGAACGCGCGGCGCCGGAGGTAGCGCCGGGTGCGCTGCGAGAAGCGGTGCGCCCTGGTGTCGCGGTTGCCGACCTTGTCGGGGACGCTCTTGTCGTCGCGCATCTGGACGGTGGGCACGCTCGATCGCGTCGCGCGATCCCAGACCGAGGCTCGCGTCACGGTGCGCTTGACGAGGCGGTCGAACGCGACGAGAAAATGCCCCATGGCCTCGTCGTCCTCGTTGAGTTCGGCGAGCTTGAACAGGGACTTGACCAGCGGGCGGTGGTGCGGCCGATCGCCGCCGTCGTCGATGTAGCGGAGCAGCATCTTCCGCGCGAACGGGCGGCTGTCGCCGTACCAGGGATCGGCGAGGCTCTTGAGCTTGCGCGCGGCCGTGGACTCGATCAGCGCCGCGAGGAAGCGCTCGTCGCCGGCGGCGAAGGCTTCGTCGAGAAGGAGCGTGGAAGAGCTCTGCGCCGCCATCGGGAGCCGGATGCTACGAGCGGACGACGCGGCCGCGCAAGGGGCGTCGCTCAGCTCGGCTTCACGCGCGCCGCCTCGGCCTCGGCGCGCGAGATCCGGTGATCGTGATCGGCGTCGATCGCCTTCAGCAGCAGCTCGACGGTGATCGGCGACGCCGGCTCGGCGGTGACCCGGGTGATGGCCTCGGCGATCTCGCGCGCGTCGACCACGCCGTCGTGATCGGTGTCGATGGAGTCGAAGGTGCCGAACTGATCCCAGAGCGCGCGCGAGAACGCGTTGACGAGCGCCACCTTGATGTCGCGCCCGCTGCCCATCGGCGGCACCCGCGCGGGGCTCTCGGTGGCGAAGCGGACCAGCGGCTCGATGTGATCGAGGCCCTCGAAGAGGTTCCGCACCAGCGCGATCCGGTAGTCGCGCGCGTCGTCGAGCGGCGCGCCGTTAACGCGGACCAGCTGCTGATCGGCGCCGACGACGAGCCCGGCGTCGACTTGCAGGTAGCCGCCCGACTCCAGCGGCGCGTGCGCGCGCGACGCGGCGATGGCCTCGCGGAGCACGCGGCCGGGCAGCGAGGCGACGACGACCTCGTTCTCGAACGGGACCTCGGCCTCGAGATCGCCGTAGGTGAAATGCTTCTCGTAGGCCCGCGCCGCGCGGATCGCGCCGCCGTTCATGATCGCGCCGTCGGCGCCGAGAGCGTCGCGGAGGCGCGCGCAGAGCAGCGCGCCCAGCGTGGTCTGCTGGGCCCGCGCGCCGACGGACGAGAGCGCCTCGCCCGGCGCGAGGTGGAGCAGCGTCGCCTGCTGGAGCGCGACCACCGCGCGCATGTGGCCCTCGACGCGCGCGCGCAGCGCGGTGTCCTCGGCGTGGCGCGCGACCTCTTCGAGGCGCACCCGCACCGCGGGGAGATCCGGCTGCCCGGCGGCGGGCGCCGCTGCGGGCCAGGTGAGGTCGACGATCACCGCGTGCCTGGCGTCGGCGCCGGCCTTCTCCAGCCAGGTGCCGGCGATCTCCTCGATGTCGACCACGTGCTCGTGGCCGCCGACGATCACCGGAAAGCGCGGCGCGCGCGGCGACTGCGTGGCCCGCGCCAGCGCGCGATCGGCGTCCATCGGCTGGTGGGTCACCGGGATCACGCAGGCGCAGCCCTCGACGTCGACGAGGTGCGCCGCGGCGCGGAGGGCCGTCTCGTTCGCGGGCAAGAGCGTCGCGCCGCCGAACGGCCCGGCGCAGTACACGGCCGGGTCGTCCATCACCACCCCCACGAGGCCGACGCGCACGCGCCGCGATCCGGCGTGGCCGACGTCCAGGATCCGCGAGGGGAGGAGCTTCGGATCGAGCCCGATCACGTTGGTCGACAGCCAGGTCCCGCGGAACTCGGCGATCCGCGCGCGGAGCTCGGCCACCGGGATGTCGGCCTCGTGGTTGCCGAGCACGACCAGGGTGATCGGCACCGCGTTGAGGCAGTCGACCATCCCGCGGCCGAAATCGAGGCTGGAGAGCATGCTCGGCCCCACGAAGTCCCCCGCGAGGATCGTCAGCAGCAGGTCGGCTGGATCGACGCGGGCCTGCTCCTGCACCAGCGTGCGCAGCCGCGGCAGGTTCTCCAGCGTGTACACGTCGTTGATGCAGACGAGGCGCAGCGTCGGGCCGCGAGCGGGAGCGGGAGCGGGGATGGGGAGGGACATGATCGCCGCCGAGCATCGCCCGGTTCGTCACGGCATCGCAAGCGTCGGACGCGGCGCCTGATCCGCGCGAGCGCGGCCGTACCGCACGAGCACGTGCCAGAGCTGCTTGAGGAGCTGCCGGGCCTCGTCCGCGGATCCCCACGCGCGAAACGACTCCGGATCCTCGTGCAGCGACCGCGCGGCGCGGCCAATCACGCTCGCGTCGATCGCGCCGCGCCCGTGGCCAAAGCGCTGATCGAGCTCGGCGGCGAGAGGCACCATCCGCGGACCGCGGAAGTCGGCGGGCACCTCGGCGGGACGGAGGACGAAGCCTCGATGCGTGTGCAGCGCGAATCCATGCATGGCGGCGAGCGAGCCCAGGTGATCCCCCGCCTCCGTGCCCACGAACGAGGGATCGATCACCAGCGCTGCGACGTCGCGCGCGAGATCGATTGTGCCGTGGATCTGCGCCTCGATGTAGGCGTCGAGCGCCCGCCCCGGCGACCGACTGGCCACCTCCCCCCGCCCTGGATCCAGGCTGCTCGTGAGCAAGCGCGTGAGTGACGCGACATCGAGCCCGAAGACCCCGAGCGCCTCTCCGGTGGCCTCGACGCCTTCGAGCAGCGCCGCGAGCACCGGCTCGAAGGCCTCGATCGTCCCGACGATCTCGGGCCTGGTGTGGCTGTCTCCCCAGGTGAACGTGCACTGCGCGAGCGAGGGAGCGCGAAGCTCGAAATAGCAGGATCCAAAGCGTGGACAGGCCCCGTCGCCGTGCCGCAGCAGATCGAGGCCACCGTACCTCGGCCGCTCGTCGGCGAGGATCCCGGGCTGGTGATAGGCGCCGCCGAACAGGGCCTCTTCCCACCGATCGCGATCGCCGCCGGCAAACGCGGTCCGGCTCCCGCTGGAGATCCCGGTGACGAACTGACTCCGGTACTGGCCCTCGGCGAGGAGCCGCTCTGCCACCGTGCGGCCGTCGTCGCAGGGGCGATCCGGGTGGAAATTGAGCGTTACCCGCGCGCGCTCCTGGCAGTGGCGCAAGAGGGTCTGAAGGTCGGCGGACCCGAGACCGGATCGCTCGAAGAGCGCGGCGAGTCGGGTGCGCGCACTGCCGGCCGCGGCCTGGGCGCGCTGCTTCACGTGGTCGAGAGCGCTGCTCTGAGCCTGGGTGACCACGTCGCGACCGAGGCTACACCCGACTGGAGCGCGCGGAAGCGGGAAACCACGCCGGATCACCCCCCCGGGGTCGAACCGAGCCCGCCGAGCCACTTCGAACCAGCCCTCGGGGGTGGCTCGAAACCCGCTGAACCACGCGGAATCGACCGCCGAGGGTGATTTCCGGCGGCCCGGACCACGCCGGATCACCCCCCGAGGTCGATTTCGGCTGGTTCGAACCACGCCGGATCGACCCCGCCCGTTGCGCCAGCCTGATCGAGCGGCCTGCGAGGCCCTTCAGCCGCCGGTCTTGCTCTTCCCGGTGACCTCGTCGGCGACGGGAGGAGTCGCCGCGGGGACAACCGCCGGATCCGAAGGCACCTGCGCGGCCACGGCCGAGGCGGTTCGATGGTCGGCCTTGCGCTCGGCCTCGGTGATGCGACTCAAGATCTTCACCACGCCGGGGTGGCCGGCGGCCACTAGATCGAGCACCGAGCGCATGGCGTTGATGGTGCGGATCCACCGGTTGCGCGCGGTGACCACGTCGGCCGGGGCGGGGCCGCTGGTCTGGGGGAGGCCGCCGCGCTCGTCTTCGAGGACACCCAGCTTGGCGCCGACATCGATCCACTCCTTGATGGCATCCCAGGCCGTGCCGTCGAGGATCTTGATCTTCTTGAGCAGCGCGACGTCGGCGGGCGAGAGGCGGGATTCCAGGAGGGCGGCTTGACCGGACTCTTCTCGATAGGTCTTCGTGACCGCGTCGAGGCCGTCGGGGAGGAGGACCGATTGGACGTGGAGAAAGCGCGCGGCGAGCGCGGGATCGGAGGTGAGGTAGGACAGCGCGGTGAGCAGGCCAGAGAGACCCCGGATCAAGTCGTCGTGGCGGACGTCGAGGGCCTTCTCCAGCTTGATGATCACCGCCAGGCGCGTCTCGGCCTCGGGCTTCACCTGGGTGGAGAGCAAGCTTTGATGAGCCCCGTCGAGCTCGGACAGGAGCGCCGCTGTCGCGGGGATGTCGGCGAGGATCTGCCGATCGGCGTGGGCTGCCGTGGTGAGCGGGCCGGAGAGGCTCACCATCTCTCCGGTGTACAATCGTTTCAGCGCCATTCTACCTCCCTCGGGTGGCCACAGCCGATCTGGCTGTGGGGATCGGAAGGTACGGAGGCGCGCTCGGGGCTGTCCACTGGAATCGTCCGGGCCGCGTGACATTTCGGGGACGACGCACCTCGCGGCGTCGTCCCCTGCGCTTGCCCGGCGCTCTCGGTCAGTTTCCGCCGTCTTTGGGCATCGAGTTGGCGATGACCTTGGCGAGCTGACCACGCGTGTTGGGGTTGTTGGGGCGGAACGTCCCGTCGCTGTACCCGTTGACGATCCCGAGCGCGGAGAGCGTCTCGATGTAGCCGTAGAACGTGCTGTCCGGCGGCGTGTCGTTGAAATGCGGAGCGCCGGGGGCGATGAGGGTGGGGAACCCCATCGCGATCGTGACCATCTTGGCCATCTGACCGCGGGTCACCGGGTTGTTCGGCCGGAAGGTGCCGTCGTTGTAACCCCCGATCACACCGTGAGCCACGGCCGCCTCGACGTAGGGGAAGAGCGGATCACCGGGCGTCACGTCGCTGAAATGCTGGGCGACGTTCGGGCTCGTGAGCCAGCCGCGCGCGAGGACGAGCGCGCGGGCCAGCGTGCCTCGGTTGGCGGTGCCCCCGGGCCGGAAGTTCGACCGGCTGTTGCCATCACACTCCTCGCCGGGAGACCCGCACTGATACCCGCGCATGATCCCCTTGTCGGAGAGGTACGTGATGTAGCTGTAGAACGTGGAGCCCGGGGGCACGTCGGGATACCCGCTCTGCGGGGCTACGCTGAAGGTGAACCCGGTGGACCAGCCCGCGCCCCAGCTACCGGGCGACGCGAAGGCCTTGGTCCACCACTGGTAGTGGGTCCCGTCGCCGGCCACGGGCACGTTGTACTGCGTGCCTCCGCCGCCGGGGGCGCGCTCGGCCCAGCCGTCGGCGATGGTGCGGCACGCCTTCGAGGTGTTGACGCCATCGAAGACAGGCACACACATCCCGCTGTCGCACTCGCTGTTCCAGGTGCAGGTGCGGTCGGCGTCCTTCGTGTCGCCGGCGCGGAGCGTGCGTACAACCACGTCGGCGTCGGTCGCGGCGTTCCCCAGCATCCACTGAACAGTCACCGACGGGGTGCCGGGCCCGAACCCCTCGTCGAGGCGGGGGTGGAGGTGAGTCGGGGGCTCCAGCGTCTGCGTGGTGGCCCCGTAGAAGCTCTGCTGGAACACCGAGCCTGCCGGCTTGAGCCCGTGATAGGCATCGTAGATGCCCCAGTAGTAGTCGTTGGAGAACGCCTGGCAGCTGTAGACCTTGGGCGAGGTGTGGAAGTCGGGCGAGCCCCCGTCGCTCTGCCCGTCGAGCACGAGCGGGTAGCCGGACGAGGGCAGCGGGATCGGCGGGCACGGGCTCGCGTACTCGTACGAGATCAACGCGGCCGCGTCTTGCTTGTCGCCAACCTGCGTGGGAGGAGAGGTGCTGTAGTCCCAGTGACTGTCGATGTCGATGAAGTTCCAGGTCATCGCGCCCGCGATGTTGGTCTGGGTGGTCGCCACGTTGATCCAGTCCTGGTAATACGTGGCGAGGTGGGCACGGGTCCAGCCCCGGACGAAGACGCCATGATCCTGGTACACCCCGTCGTCGGCGCGCCCGATCTCCCCGATCACCACCGGCTTCTGGGGGTAGCGCTGCTTCACCGCGTTGATCCCGGCCTGGAGCTGCTGGCGACCGCCGGAGTTGATGTCCTCGTAGTAATGGAAGCCGGCGTAATCCACGTTGAGGATCGGGTCCATCGATCCAGTCGCGGTGGGCCACGTGCTCATGTCCCGTCCCGAGCTGCCGCCGTTCGACCACCCTCCGAGCCACCATCCATACATGCCCACCGTCACCAGGTGGGGAAGGTCGCTCCCCGGCAGCGGCACGTCGGCGGCGCGCACGTACCCGATGATCTGTTGAAGCCGCGAGGTCACGTCCTGCATGCACTGGACGACGGGCTCCCCGCACGTGCCCTTGCCCCAGATGTGGTCGGGCTCGTTCATCACGTCGAAGGCGAAGATGCGCGCGTCGTTGCGGTAGTGCTGGACGATCCCGTTGACGTGCGCCTGCATCCTGGCAGCCGGCTCCGTCAACAGCGCGACGTTGTTGAGGCCGTCGAAGAGCGTGACGACCACCTTGAGGCCGCTGAGGTCGGCGCGGGCGATCACCTGATCGAGGAGCGGCATCTTGCTGTTCGGGCCCCAGACGGAGTAGACGCTGGGGTCCTGCGACGCGTTGAATCGGTTGTAATCGACGAAGATCCGGACGGTGTTCGCGCCCGTTCTCTTCGCGTAGGCGAAATCCTCCTCGATCGCGCCCGGATCCCACATATCCCAGGTGTGCCAGGGCTCTTTGCTGGAGTAGTAATTGACGCCCTTCATCTTGTAGAGCTGCTGGTTCGGCGCGCTCCCGACGTAGAACTGGTCTCCCTGGGCCCAGGCCACGCCGCCGGTCGTCGAGGCGGGCTGCGGGGTCGCGGTGGCGTCGATCATCGCGTCGCTGTCGGCCTGGGCGACGGCTCCCGTGGCAGGGTCGATGTCTGCGGGCGCGGAGTCGAGGGTGGCGCTGTCGGAGCAGGCCTCCAGGGCGGACATCGCCGTCAGGAGACTCAGTGTCGTCAGTGTAAATCCGCGTTGAAGAGCTCTCACGTGTTTCCTCCAGATCCTTCCCGGGTGCGTTGAGACAGCGCCGCGCCTCCGGGAAAGGGGCGAGCTGGCCGCGCGCTCCAGGCGCGGCCGACTCGGCCTCTCCGGTCGAAGGGGTGGCTCGGAAGGCGAGGCTCGAGCGCACAGGGCCGCTCCGCAAAGGAGCGCCCGGCCTCGAGCGACGCCGCCGGCTGTCGTGACGTGAGGGCTTCGTCGCGACGCCTCGCCGTCTGACAGGGGGGTACGACCTTTTTTGCCGGGGCTCGCGCCGCCGCGGGATCAGCGCGCTCCGCCGTCTCCCTCCTCCGCGTCCTCCTCCCGCAGCTCTCGCTCCGCGGCGCGTAGCGCGTGACGTCGTCGGGTCCGCGTGCGAGATTGGGCCCGCGCAATGGCTCAAGACGAAGACGACGAATTCGACGATCAGGTCGAGACGGTGCTGGCCAGGAAGATCGAGCGCGCCGGCGGCACCTCCGCCGCCACGTTCGCGCTGACGATCATCGGCGGACCCGACCGCGGGAAGAGCTTCGTGCTCGGCGGGGCGCAGCCCTCGCGGATCCTCGTCGGCACCAGCCCCGCGTGCGAGCTCAAGCTCACCGACCGGATGATTTCGCGCCGCCACGCGGCCTTCGAGCTCCAGGGCGCGCGCCTCCGGGTCACCGATCTCGCGTCGACCAACGGCACGCACATCAACGGGCTCAGCATCCTCGACGCGGTCTGCAACGGCGGCGAGCAGGTGGTGCTCGGCGAGACCACCGTGCGCCTCGATCTGCTCGCGGGCGTCGAGAAGGTGGTGCTCCCCACGGCGACGCGCTTCGGCCGCCTCGTTGGGCAGAGCGCCGAGATGCGCAAGCTCTACCCGCTCTGCGAGCGCCTCGCGGCCTCGACCGTCCCGGTGATCATCGAGGGCGAGACCGGCACCGGGAAAGAGGTCCTGGCCGAGGCGCTCCACGAGATGAGCCCGCGCGCGCAGGGCCCGTTCGTGGTCTTCGACTGCACCGCCGTCCCGCCGAACCTGGTGGAGTCGGCGCTGTTCGGCCACGAGCGCGGCGCCTTCACCGGCGCGACCGAGAGCCGCCGCGGCGTGTTCGAGGAGGCCCACGGCGGCACCCTGCTGCTCGACGAGCTCGGCGATCTCGAGCTCTCGCTCCAGGCCAAGCTGCTCCGGGTGCTCGAGCGATCCGAGGTGCAGCGCGTCGGATCCAACAAGTGGGTCAAGGTCGACACCCGCGTGCTCGCGGCGACGCGGCGCGATCTCGATCAGGAGATCCAGGCCGGGAGGTTCCGCGACGATCTCTTCTTCCGCCTCGCCGTGGCCCGGATCGAGCTGCCGCCGCTCCGCCGCCGCACCGGCGACGTCACGGTGCTGGCGTTCCATTTCTGGAAGGCCCTCGCCGGAAAAGGCGCGCCTTTCCCGGCCGATTTCGCGCAAAAGCTCGAGAGCTACGCGTGGCCGGGCAACGTGCGCGAGCTCTACAACGCCGTGGCGCGGAGGGTCGCCCTCGGCGATCTCGCCGCCGTGGAGACGGCGCGATCCGGCGCGACCGAGAGCGGCGGCGGATCGATGCCCCCGGCGCCGGCCTCGCAGCGCGGGCGCGATCTCATCGACGAGGTGCTGGCGCAGGATCTCCCGCTGACGCGCGCGCGCGAGCGGGTGGTCGAGGACTTCGAGCGCCGGTACGTGACGCGGGTGCTGGCGCAGCACGGCGGCAACGTGAGCAAGGCCTCGGCGGCGAGCGGGATCGCGCGGCGGTATTTTCAGCTGCTGCGCGCGCGGCACGGGTCCTGAGGGGATCGGACGGCGGGGGTAGCGCAGCGGCGTCAGCGTCAGCGTCAGCGTTTACGTAGACGTCCACGTTCACGTCCACGTCCACGTTTACGTTTACGTTTACGTGGACGTGGACGTTGACGTGGACGTGAACGCTGACGCTGACGAAAGCGCTCGACAGCCCCTGCCATCCACTCCGATCGCCCGCCGGAAGACGTCGGCCCCGACAACGTGATACCGTCCCGACCGATGATCCCGGCCTCGCGCGGGCACGGGGGCACCGTGCTCGGTCGCTACGTCGTTTTCGAGGAGATCGCCGCCGGCGGGATGGCCACCGTGCATCTCGGTCGCCAGCGCGGCGCGGCGGGATTCACGCGCATGGTGGCCGTGAAGCGGCTGCACCGGCAGTACGCCAAGGATCCCGAGTTCGTCGCCATGCTGGTCGACGAGGCGCGGCTCGCGGGGCGCATCCACCACCCCAACGTGGTGACGATGCTCGACGTCGCGGCCGAGGACGGCGAGCTGGTGCTGGTGATGGAGTACGTGCACGGCGAGCCGCTGGCGAAGCTCTTGCGCGCGGCGCGGCGCAAGGGGTTGCCGGTCTCGGCGAGCATCGCCGCGACCATCCTCACCGAGGCCCTGCACGGGCTCCACGCGGCGCACGAGGCCCGCGACGAGCGCGGGATGGAGCTCGGGATCGTCCACCGCGACGTCTCGCCGCAGAACATCATCGTCGGCGCCGACGGCGTGACCCGCGTGCTCGACTTCGGGATCGCCAAGGCCGCGGGGCGCATCCACAGCACGCGCGAGGGCGAGATCAAGGGCAAATTCGCCTACATGCCGCCCGAGCAGCTCCACGGCGAGCACCTCGATCGGCGGGCCGACATCTACGCGGCCGGGGTGGTGCTGTGGGAGACGCTGACCGGCGAGCGGCTCTTCCTCGGCAGCGCCGAGATGCCCAACCTCCAGCGCTTGCTCGACGCCGACGTCGAGCCGCCGAGCACGCGCATCGCCGGCCTCGCGCCGAGCTTCGACGCCGTGGCGATGCGGGCTCTCGCGCGCGAGCCGAAGGATCGCTACCCGACCGCGCGGGCGATGGCGATGGCCCTGGAGGCCTGCGGGCCGGCGGCGTCGGCGTCGGAGATCGGCGAGTGGGTCGAGGTCCTCGCCAACGAGTCGCTCTCGCGGCGCGCGCTGCTGATCGCCTCGCTCGAGAAGCTGGGCGAGCCCATCGCGCGGATCGGATCGATCACCGACGAGACGCTGACGATCCCCATCCCGCTGCCCTTCCTGCCGGTGCCCGAAGACGACGACGCGGCTCCGCCGATGCGACGGCAGCTCGACACCATCCCCCTCGGGGCGATCACCGTCGTCGAGAAGCAGCCGGTGGTGGCCGCGCCGAAGCCGCTCGACGAGCCGATCGCCATCGTCGAGAAGGCCGACGCGGGGCCGGTCGAGAAGACGGAGATCACCGCGTCGCGGGCCACGGTCGCGCCCCTGGACAAGGCGACGCCGCGCCGGACCGCGCTCGGGTTCATGGCGCTGGCCGCGCTGAGCATGCTCCTCCTCGTCGCGGTCTGGGTGAGGCCGCACGAGGCCCCGACCGCGGCGCAGAGCTCCGCGTCGCCGGCCGCGAGCAGCGTCGCGAGCACGGAGCCGAGCGCCGCGCCGAGCGCCCGCGAAATCGAGCTCGAAGCGCCGCCGCCCCCCGTCGATCCGGCGGCGTCCGCGCCTCGGCCCAGCGCCGGCGCCGCGCACTCGTCGAAGCCGCCGGTGCGCCCGCCCCCGCGTCCCGTCGAAGGCAACCCCTGCTCGCCGCCGTACTCCCTCGATGCGCAAGGGCACAAGCACTACAAGCGAGAGTGCCTGTAACCTCGCGTCGATGCGTCGCCCCTTCCCGATCCTGATCGCCCTGGGCGTCGTCGCGTCGTCGGCTCCCGCGCGCGCCGATCAGACCGACGCGTGCATCGACGCCTCGGTGCGCGGGCAAGAGCTCCGCGATCAAGGCCACCTCGTCGCGGCGCGCGCGGCGCTGCTCTCGTGCGGCGCGCCGGCCTGCCCGCGCCTGCTCCGGACCGAGTGCGCGGGGTGGCTCACCGACGTCGAGTCGCGCACGCCGTCGATCGTGATCGGCGCGACCGACGAGGCCGGGCACGACACCGCCGAGGTGAAGGTGACGCTCGACGGCAAGCCCTTGCTCGCGCACCTCGAAGGCCAGGCCATGCCCCTCGATCCCGGCGCGCACCTGCTCCGCTTCGAGCGCGCCGGCCGCCCGTTCGTCGAGCAGAAGGTCATCCTCCGCGAGGGCGAGCACCGCCGCGCGATCACCGTGAGCTTCGCGCCCTCCGCGGCCGCGCTCGATCACCACGACGAGCCCATCGCGCCCGCCGGAGCCGGCGTCGCGCGGCCGATCGCCGTCGCCGCGCTCGGCGCGCTGGCGGCGGCGTCCGGCGTCACCTTCGCGGTGCTCGGGCTCGGGGCGAAGAACGACGCCGACCACCTGCGAACGATCTGCGCGCCCACCTGCGCGGTCGCCGACGTCGACGCGGTCCGCGGCAAGGAGATCGGCGCCAACGTCGCGCTCGGGGTCGGCGCGCTCGCCGCGGGCGCCGCCGCGGTCCTGCTGATCACCTGGCCCGCCGCAGCGGCCTCGAACGCGAGAGTCGCCGTCCGTCCGGTCGCGGGCGGCGCGATCGCCGGGTTCGCGCTCCGCTTCTGATGATACGGTGAGCCTCTCTCGGGAGGACGGCGAGCGCGATGTCGGAGCAGCAGAGATATCGGGTCCTGAAGCGGCTGGCCTCCGGCGGTATGGCCGAGGTCTTCGTCGCCGAGAGCGCGGGGATCGAGGGCTTCAAGAAGCAGGTCGCGATCAAGCGCGTCCTCCCGCAGCTGAGCAAGAAGCAGCAGTTCATCGAGATGTTCCTCGACGAGGCGCGCCTCTCCGCGCACCTCTCGCACTCCAAC
This sequence comes from Byssovorax sp., assembly GCA_040006075.1. Lineage (GTDB taxonomy): Bacteria > Myxococcota_A > Polyangia > Polyangiales > Polyangiaceae > JANYGI01. The sequence goes on from JBDTXR010000207.1 coordinate 12,291, forward strand.
GTCGTCAGCGTCTTCGACATCGGCGTCGGCGACGGCACCTATTTCATCGTCATGGAGTTCGTCGACGGCGCCGATCTCAAGGCGGTGATGGAGCACCACAAGAAGATCGATCGCCCCGTCCCGGTGGAGATCGCGGTCTTCATCGCCGCGAAAATCTGCCAGGGCCTGGCCTACGCGCACGAGCTCGAGAACCTGGAGGGCGAGCCGCTCAAGATCGTCCACCGCGACATCACCCCGGCCAACGTGCTGATCACCAAGTACGGCGAGGTGAAGATCGTGGACTTCGGCCTCGCCAAGGCCTCGAGCCAGCTCGCCGAGAGCGACGCCGGGGTGATCAAGGGCAAGTTCGGCTACCTCGCGCCCGAGACGGTGCTCGAGCAGGGCGTCGATCATCGCGTCGACATCTTCGCCCTCGGGATCATTCTCTGGGAGATGCTCGCCGGGAAGCGGCTCTTCCTCGGCGACACCGACTTCGCCACCGTGAAGCTGGTGCGCGAGGCCAACATCCCCCCGCTCTCGAAGATCAACCCCTCCGTCGCGCCCGAGCTCGAGCGGCTGATCGCCAAGGCCCTCGCCCGCGATCAGGGCGCGCGCTACACGTCGGCCCGCGATTTCGGCCGCGATCTCACGCGGTATCTCTTCAAGCTCGGCCGCGCCGTCAACGAGGACGACGTCGCGAAGACGGTGCGCGCCGCGATGGGCGTGCCGCACCACGCCGTCGACGGGACGCAGAAGATCTCCGACCTCATCGATCTGATGCTGCTCGAGTTCAAGTCGCTCACGAAAGACGGCGGCGACACCGCGCCGGGCCTGAGCATCTTCCCCGCGCCCATGAGCGATCGCGTCCAGCCCTCCGACGCGACCGAGCTCGGCGGCCTCGCCGACGCGCTCGAAGGCCCCGACGATCCGCTCCCGACCGAGGACTCGGGCGTGGCCGGCTGGTTCCGCGGCCTCGTGCGCTAGTCCTTCAATCAAGGCGATTTCTTTCGATCGACGCGGGTGAAGCGGAGCCCGTACGCGCGCGGCGTCGAGAGCGTGAACCCGGGCGATCCCCGCGCGGTGGCGGAGGCGCCGCGAGGATCCACGCCGTCAGGCGGGCGGCGCGCCCCAGCGGCGCGTGGTCATCGGCATCGGCGCGCCGGTCTCGAGCAGCGTCTTCAGGCTGGAGAGGATGGCCGGCCAGCCCGACGAGACCCCCTGGGCCATCGGCGAGTCGGGCACGAGCTCGTCGTGGGTCACCGTGAGCCGCACGGCGCCGAACACCGACTCGATCAGGTAAGTCACGCGCGAGGCCGGCTCGCCCGCAGGAGCCTTGGCCGACTGCCACGTGACGACGAGGCGCTTCGGAGGATCGGACTCGACGATGGTCCCCGTGACGTCGATGACCGCCGGATCATCGTAGCTCCCGTGGGTCCAGGTCGAGCCCACTTGCCAGTCCGACACGTTGCGCGCGCGGCCCCAGAAGAGCTTGGTCATCTCGGCGTCCTGGAGCGCGCTCCACACCTTCTCGGGCGTGGTGGAGATATAGGTCACGTACACGAACTCGGTCTTGTGGATCATGAGTCGTCCTCCAGCTTCTTCTTGAAGTCGTGCAGCGCGCGCAGGCGCTGCCGCTCGAACTTGCCAATCCAGCGCTCGTAGATCTGGTGGAGCGGGACGGCGTTGAGGAAATATTGCTTCTCGCGACCGCGCCAGACGACCGCGACGAGGTTGGCCTCTTCGAGGGCGTTCAGGTGCTTGGTCGCCGCCTGGCGCGACATGGCGAGGTGCTCACACAGCTCGCCGAGCGCGCGCCCGTTCTCCGCGTGCAGGAGGTCGAGGAGGCGCCTGCGGCTGGGATCCGCGAGCGCCTTGAAGACCCTGTCCATGCTCATCGAACGCGGGCGACAATATGCAACCCGTGGGTTGCATGTCAACATCGATGTGACGCTCAGACCCGATCGAGCCGCCGGTGCGGCTCCGCGGGCAGCTCGATCCGGATCGAATCGCCGGCGCGCACCTCGCCGCTCGCGACGACGATCCCCATGATCCCGGCCCTGCGAACCAGGCCTCCGCGCTCGTCGCGGCCGAGCAACCGGGCCATCAACCCGGGTTGAAACGCGTCGAGCTGAGCGCACGGGTTGCGCAGCCCGGTGACCTCGACCACGGCCTCGTCGCCCAGATACAGCCGCGCAGCGACCGGGAGCGCGAGCAGATCGAGGCCGCGCGTGGTGACGTTCTCGCCGAGCTGCCCGGCGGTCACGACGAAGCCGTCGGCGCGGAGCTCGTCGTGGAGCTCGGCGGCGATCAGGTGGACCTGGCGGAGGTTGGGCCGGGTGGGATCGATCTTCACGCGCGAGCGGTGCTGGACCGTGGCGCCGAGGTGCGCGTCCCCCTCGACGCCGAGCCCGGCGAGGAGGCGAACGCGCGCGCAGGGCGGCTTGCTGAAGCCGTGCGTCGCGCTGACGCTCACGGCCGCGACCACGCCGCCGACCCTGGTCACAGCGCCCGGACGGCGCCCTTCGCGATCTCGATGCTGAACCGTTTCACGGCAGGATCGCCTGACGCGAAGCCCACGGGCAGCTTCACGACCTGGCCCGGCGCGCCGTCCTCGGAGAACGAGGCCGTGAGGATGGCCTTGGCGCCGAGGCGCGCGGCGTGCTCGACCTCGTCGGGCGAGAGCCGGACCTCGACGACCACGCCGTCGCGCGCGGGCAGCACCACCGCGGCGATCCCGAGGGTGACGTCGCCCTCGGGCGCGGGCATCGGAGCGCCGAGGGCGTTGCTCCAGAGCGTGGGGTGGAGCTCGGGGTGCGACCACGTGA
>JBDTXR010000208.1:0-15090 GCA_040006075.1 Byssovorax sp.
GCCGCCGCGCCCCGCCCGCGGCGCCCGCCGCCGCGCCCCGCGCCGCCGGCGGCCGCGGCGCGCACCACCGCCTCGATTGCCGTCCTTCGCGCTCCCGGCCCGGACGCCGTCCTCCTCCGCGCCGGAGCGTTCCAGATGGGCTCGAACGAGCGCGAAATCGCCCACGCTCTGGCCCTCTGCCGCTACGAGCCGCGCCGCGACGACTGCCAGGAGGAGATGTTCGCCGTCGAGTACGCGCCGCACGAGGTCGATCTCAACGCCTTCTGGATCGATCGCACCGAGGTCACCGTGGCTCGGTATCAGCAGTGCGTCGCCACCGGGCATTGCGCGACGCCGCCGGGCGGGGCCGAGCGGCCGGCGCCGCTCGATTTCCCGATCACCATGGTGACCTGGACCGAGGCCACCACGTTCTGCGCGTGGGCCGGCGGGCGGCTCCCGACCGAGGCCGAGTGGGAGCGCGCGGCCCGAGGCACCTCGGGCCGGGTGTACCCGTGGGGCAATGTCTACAATCCCTTCCTCGCCAACCACGGTCGCTTTGGCAACAACGAGCTCGACGGCGCCGACGGCTTCCTGGAGATCGCGCCGGTAGGCTCGTTCCCCGACGGTCGCACGCCCGACGGCGTCGAGGATCTCGCCGGCAACGTCGAAGAGTGGGTCGCCGACTGGTTCGCTCCCGAGTACAGCAAAGCCAGCTTCGTCAACCCCCATGGGCCCGACGCGGGCGACGAGCGGGTGGTGCGCGGCGGCGGCTACGGCAGCCCGCGGCCGTTCCTGCGCAGCGCGGCGCGGCTCCGCGCTCCGCCGTGGGCGCGACGCGCGTGGGTGGGGTTCCGCTGCGCGCGCGACGCGTAGGCTCGATCCGGGCGGCGACCCAATCCATCGCGCCGTCGCGGGTCGGAGGCCGATGCCCGATCCCCGCGACCGCCCGTCCCTGTGGCGCGCGACGATCGCGGTTCCCCTCGCGGCGCTCGCCGGCCCGCTCGCGCTTCTGGCCTGCAGCGCGGCCCGCGGCGCCCCGATCGAGCCTCCTGCGCGCGCGCCGCAGCCGCTCGCGTCGCGGCCCGAGGTCCGCGTCACCCGCGCGATCGCCGTCGCCTGCCCGACGCGGGATCTCGACGGGCCGATGGCGCTCGCCGACGTCGACGGGGACGGCCACCTCGATCGCGTCGCCGTCACGCGCGACGCCGGCGGATTCACCGTGCATCTGCACCAGGCGCCGTCGCTGCGCGAGACCCGCGCCTTCCACGTCGAGGGCGATCGCGTCGAGGTCGCGGTGACCCGCCGCGGCCAGGGTCCGCTCGGCGATCTGTGGATCGTCGCCCTGCGCGATCGCCCCGCCGCGCAGGTGCTCTTCCACCTCGAGCACGATCAGCTCGACGCGATCTGGCGCGCCTCGGGGCCCCGCTCGGCGCCGAGCCTGCGCCTCGATCTCGACGGCGACGGCCGCGTCGATCCGATCGTCGGCGGGGCCTCGGCGCTGCGCGACGGCGCGCTCGATCCGATCCCGGGGGTGCGCTCGGCGCGATCAATCCACGGCCTCCCCACCGCGTTCGGCCGCGAAGAGCCGGTCGATCTCGACGGCGACGGCTACCCCGACGTGCTCGCGGTCGAGGACGGCGAGGCGCGGATCCTGGCGCTCCCGGGCTTCCACACCACGTTCTCGCGCGCGGCCACCACGGCCACGATCCTCCGCTACGCGGGGCGCCCGGCGATCTTCGTGCGCACCGAGACCGGCGCGGAGATCCTCGCGGCCGACGCCGATCACACCGTGCTCGCGCGCCTCCCCGAGCTCCGCTACGCGGCCCCGTTCGCGCGCCTCGATCCGGCCGGCGACGGCTCGGTCCTCGCGCTCGCCGCCTCGCCCAGCTCGGCGCTGCTGAGCGCGGTGACGCCGTTCGGGGCGCGACCGGCGAGCCTGCCCGTGCACCACGTCCTCGGCCTGCGCACCGAGTCCGGAGCGGCTTCGTTCGTGGGCGATCTACGCCCGCGCGCCGGCCCTTACCAGATCAAGCTCGACCTCGATCTCGCGACGCCGGCCGATCCCGCGGTCGAGCAGCTCGGCCCGGTCCGGGTGCTCGTCGGCGGGCCGCCGAGCCTCGTCGGCGTGCGCACGGTGCGTCGCGGCAGCCTCTCGGGCTTCGTCAACGACGGCGGCGCGTACGAGCTCGTGGTGCGCGCGCCGCCCGGCCTCGGGCAAGGTCGAATCATCGGCCGCGGGAGCGTCACCGGCGAGGGCGGCGCGTCGGCCGAGCTGCTCGATCTCGACGGCGACGGCGTCCACGAGATCCTCGTGCGCGAGTCGGATCTCCACGCCGCGGCGGGCATCAGCGTCGCCGAGGGCACCTCGCGCTGGATCCTGCTCCGCGGCGACGGCCACGTGCTCTGGCGCGATCGCCCGCGCACGGTCACCACGGCCAGCGGTCGCTTCGTCGACTCGCGCGCCCGCGCCCGCGCGCTCGATCTGCTCGGCGACGGCACGCTCGCGCTGCAGCTCCGATCGCCCGACGCCGAGTGGTACGTGCTCCCCGAAGGCTCGCCGTTGCCCGATCCGCTCCCGCCCTGCCTCGAGTAGCGCGGTCCGCATGGCTCGCTTCCCCTTGGCCGCTTCCCTCATCGACGGGCTCGAGCGACCGAAGCATACTGGCGCCCGTGAGGATCGCCCACCTGTCCGATTTGCACCTGCTGTCCCTCGACGGCGCGGTCCCGTTCCGGCTCTTCAACAAGCGGCTGACGGGCTACCTGAACCTGCGGTTTCACCGCAAATCGGTGCACAAACCCTTCGCCGTCCACGCCGCGGCCCGGGAGATTGTCCGGCTCGGCATCGACCACGTCGTGATCACCGGCGATCTCTCGAACCTCGCGCTCGAGGGCGAGTTCGAGCTGGTCCGCCGCTTCCTCGACGAAGAGCTCGGCTTGCCACCCGATCGGGTGAGCATCATCCCCGGCAACCACGACGCATACACCTCGGGCGCGCACCGCGCGCGCCGCTTCGCCACCACGTTCGCTCGCTACCTCACCTCGGATTTGCCCGAGCTCACGGCCCCGGGCGAGGTGTTCCCGTACGTGCACCTCCGCGGCCCGACCGCGATCATCGGGCTCTCCACGGCGCTGCCACGGATGCCGCTGGTGGCCTCGGGCGCGGTGGGGCGCGAGCAGCTCGCCGCGCTCGCGCGGATCCTCGAGCACCCCGACGTCCGCGCGCGCACCCCCGTCATCCTCCAGCACCACCCGATCCACAACCCGGCGAGCCGCGCCAAGACGGCCCTCGAAGGCCTCACCGACGCCGACCACGAAGCCCACGTTCTGCGCCGCCTCCGACGCGGGCTGCTGCTGCACGGGCACCTGCACCGCCGCATTCACCGCACCCTGGTGACTGAAGGCGGCCACCTCGACGCGGTGGGCGCCACGAGCACCTCGCTGCTGCACGCGAGCGACGAGCGCATGGCAGGCTTCAACGTCTACGACGTCGGCACCGACGGCCGCATCGAGTCGATTGGCTCGCAGCGCCTCGAGGCCGACGGCTCGACCTTTCGCGAGGTCGGAGTGCCGAAGCCGATCTGATCGGGAGGGATGAAGGTCGCGAGAGCAGCGGGCGCCGACGGGATGGTGCGGCGCCCGCGTCTCGGCGAAGCGAGCTTCAGCTCGCGGCGGGAGCCGCCTGAAGGCGGAGGACGTTCACGGCCTGGAGACCCTTCGGGCCTTCCTTCAGCTCGAACTCGACCGTCTCGTCTTCGAACAAGCGGCGACGACCTTCCCCGCTAATTTGCGAGTAATGCACGAACACGTCCGGGCCCGTGTCCTGCTTGATGAAGCCCCAGCCCTTCTCGTCGTTGAACCACTTGACTTTACCGACTGCCATGATTCCTCCACTTCCACGCTCGCCAATACCCGGGACGCCATGAGGACCGCGAAATCGGTCCTCTTTCGAGGGATCGCCGCCCGCCCCGGATAGCCAAGGGGCGGCGTGATGCGGCAGGGAGATGCCTCGAAAGAAGGCGTGTCCGGAGGCGACGACCAGCGCGCTGGCTTCGCCATCCGTGAGCTCTCGCCGGGCTCCCCCCGTGCGTTCGCGCGGGGCCTCGAGCCATGGCGGTGGAGCGGCGTCCTTCGGTGCAACCTCCCCGGAGATCTTCTGAAAACTGCGAGCGCCCGGTCCGAGCCGCGCCAAGGTAGACGCCCGGCATTGCGAAGGTCAAGACGCGATGAGCGTGCTCCGGATCACCCGGTGTGCCTTCGCCGATGAAGGGCCGCGCCCGCCCGCGACGAGCCAGTGGATCCCAGGGGATCTGCGAAGCAGCCGACGCAGCCACCGGGCGCAACCGCGAAGCCGTCGACGCAGCTCTGAAGGCTGAACGACGGGAAACGCCGAATTTCCGTCACTCGCGGCGGCGGCATGCTCATCGCATGGTCAGCGCTCGATGCCTTCCATCGAGATTCAGCCCACGGTCACCGAAGCCTTCCCCGCGTTCGACGATGGCTTCGGCCTGGCTTCCCACGATCCGCGCGCCCTCCGCATCCTGGCGAAGACCATTTACCGCGAGCTGCGCCAGAGCGGCCTCGCCGAGCCCGACGTGATGGCCGTCGCCGGCGAGCTGCTCAGCCTCGTCGCGGGCGAAGTGAAGGCTCGCCGCACCACGCGCGACGACGGCTGATCCCAGCGTCGGTTTTCGAGCGCGATCCGCAATCCGTCCCATCTCGTTGACACGGGTTCGAGCGATCTCGTATTGCTCCTGGGAAGGACTCGGGAATTTGCGGGTCCAGCAGAGGCGCCGCGGTCGCGGTAGGCCGCCCCGGCGCAGTCCCGCGACGGGCGGGCTCCCACGCATCGCCGCACAGGGCGAGTAATGTTCTCGGTCATCATCAGCGAGAAGGGCGGCGCCGAGCGCCGCGAGGCGTTCGACCGGACCGAGATCAACGTCGGCCGGGTCCAGGGCAACGAGCTCATGTTGCCCAAGGGCAACGTTTCGAAGCGCCACGCCCGCCTTCTGTATCGCGACGGTCGCTTCATCGTCACCGACCTGAAGAGCACCAACGGCACCTACGTCAACGGCCGCAAGATCGCCCAGGCGACCATCGTCCGCGAGGGCGACAAGATCTACATCGGCGACTTCGTGCTGCGGATCGAGTCCGCGGCGTCCGCCGGCGGCCAGCCCGCCGCGACGCCGCTGCCCCTCCACGAAGAGGTACCGAACGACGCGACGCCGCCCTCGGGGCCCCCGCCGGCCGGGCCGCAGACCTCCGCGCAGATCCCGGTCGCGAGCCTGGTCCACGACGCGCGCGGCTCGGTCCCGGACTTCGGCGGCCCTCCCGCACAGCGCGGGCCCTCGCTCAGCGCGCCGGGGTACCCGAGCGCCGCGCCCATCGCCGCCGGCGGCTCGGGGCTCCCGCCGAGCATCGAGGTGCCGAGCTCGTCGTCGCAGCCCTCGTCGGTCGAGAAATCGCTCGGGCGCGCGCCCTCTCCGCGGATCGAGCCGAAGTCGGCCGACGTGCCGAGCCGGCAAGACGTCATCAGCCATTTCCCCCTCGAGCACGACCCGGACGACGCGGCGATGTACGTGCCCGGCCCGCCGCGCGTGCCACTGGCCACCGGGCCGCAGACGCCGAGCTCCCCGTTCGCAGGGGGTGGGCCGCGCCCGATCAGCCGCGCGCCGCAGCCCCGGCCGCTCTCCGGCCCCACGCCCACGACGCCCGCGCCGAGCCCGGAGCGGCCCGGATCGCCCAGCGTCGCGCCGATCGAGCGATCGACGTCGCCGAGCATGGGCCTCGCCCAGAACCTGCTCTACGGCGCCGTGCAGAGCTCGGCGCCGCCCGCCACGGGCCCGAGCGTCCTGCCCAGCTCGCTGCCGGGGCGCCGCGCGTTGCCGCCCGGGGCCTTCGATCCGCCCGACGCGGCCCCGCCCTCGCGCATCGCCGCCCACCGCAGCGCGATCGTCACGCTCATCGACGCCGTGAGCGAAATGCTCGATCTTCGCGCTCTCGACGGCGGCGGCGCGGCCGACGAGGCGCTCGCGGCGCGCATCGATCGCGCCCTGGCCGAGCGGGCCGCAGCCATGCGCGCCCAGGGGGAAATTCGCGCCGAGATCGACGTCGACACCCTGATCGTCGAGGCCCGCCGCGAGCTGCTCGATCTCGGCCCGCTCGGGCCGCTCTTCGACGACGAGGACGTGAGCGAAATCCAGGTCGTGCGCAGCGACTACGTCGTGGCAATGCACGGCCGCCGGCAGATCCCGTCCGATCTCTGCTTCAGCAGCGAGGCCGCCGTGGCGCGCGCCATTCGCCGGCTCTGCGTCTCCGCCGGCAAGCCGCTCCAGCCGGGCGAGGTCTTCGTCGAGCGCCGCCTCCCCCGCGGCGCGAGGATGTTCGCGGTGCTCCCGCCGGCCTCGGATCAAGGCCACATGGTGGTGATCCGCAAGCCGCAGCGCGCCGATCTCACCCTCGAGGATCTGGTCCGCAGCGGCACGATCTCGCGGGCGATGGCCGGCCTCTTCGCTCAGTGCGTCGAGGCGCGGGCGAACATCCTGGTCACGGGCGCGCTCGGCGCCGGCGCCACCTCGCTGCTGGGCGCGCTCGCGGCGGCGGGCAGCACCAACGATCGCGTCGTCGTGCTCCAGGAAGACGACGAGCTGATCTTCAACCAGCCGCACACCATCTCGATCTTGCTCGGCGAAACGCCCGAAGAAGGCGCGCGCGCCGTGCACGCCGCCGCGCGGATCCGGCCGGATCGGCTGGTGGTCGGCGCCTTCGCCGGCACCGTCGCGGCCGAGGTCGTCGACGCGATGGGCGACGGCGTCGACGGCGTCCTGGCCGCGGCGCGCGCCCCCACGCTGCGCCAGGCGGCGGCGCGCCTCACCGCCGACCTCGCGGCCACCAAGCCCGGCCTCACGCCCGACATCGCCCGCGAGTGGCTCACCTCGGCCTTCGATCTGGTGATCGAGATCGCCCGTCTGCGCGACGGTCGCCACCGCGTCCTCCGCGTGGCCGAGCTCGAGATGGATGGAAACCGCGTCACGGTCCGGGATATTTTCACCTTTGCGGTCGAGCGCACCGCCGCGGGCGGCGCCGTCGAGGGCAGCTTCCACCCCACGGGCGTCGTCCCTGGCATCGTGGAAGATCTGGCCGCCCGTGGGATCCAGATCGACGCGTCCATCTTCAAGCGTCACAACAGCCGCTGAGCCGCGCCCGCGCAGGCCGGGGCTCCAGGAACCGACGGTCACCCATGATTCGCACGATCCTCCACTATCCCGATCCCCGCCTCCGCCAGAAGGGCGTCCCGATCGAGCGGGTCACACCCGAGCTCGACCGGCTCATCGACGACATGGCCGAGACCATGTACGCGGCGCCCGGCGTGGGCCTCGCCGCGACGCAAATCGGCGAGCAACACCGGCTCTTTCTCATCGACGTCGCGGCCGAGGACGAGCCGAGCAACCTCCTCGTCTTCATCAACCCGGAGATCACGGTGAAGGAAGGCGAGCAGTGCGGCCCCGAGGGCTGCCTCTCGTTCCCCGGCGTCACCGAGGACGTGAAGCGCGCCGCCAAGATCACGGTGCGCGCCACCGATCGCCACGGAAAGACCTTCGAGATCCAGGCCGACGGCCTGCTCGCCGTCGCCGTGCAGCACGAGAACGATCACCTCGACGGCGTGCTGATGATCGACCGGATGGGCCTCCTGAAGAAGCGCATCGTCACCCGCAAAATGCAGAAGCGCAGCGCCAGCAACAACGACGACGCCTGACAGGTCCGTGTAGGGCGGGCCTCCGTGCCCGCCGCATGGACTAGCGCGAGCGCGGACCGCGCCCTCGCGCTTATTGCTTCGAAGGAAACGCCAGCGGCCCGCTCACATACGCGTCGCGGCCGCACAGCTCCCAGCGCGGATCGACGATGCGCGGCGCCTCCACCGGCGTATCGGGTCCCGCCCAATCCACAGCGCCGGGCCGACCGCGCGGCCCCAGCAAGATCGGCGCGATGAACGCGTGCAGCTCGTCCGCCAGGCGCGTCGCGAGGAGGCTGCCGGCCAGCTCTGCGCCGCCCTCCACGAGCAGCGACACGATGCCTTGCGACGCGAGCAAACGCAGCGCCGCCCCGACGTCGACGCGGCCCTCGGCCGAGTTCGGGACGCGGACCACCGCGCAGCCGGCGTCGACCAGGGCTTGCTCTGCCGACTCGGGCGCGTCGTTGCCGGCGAGGACCCAGGTCGCGATGTCGCGCGAGGTCTGCACGAGGCGGCTGTTCAAGGGCACGCGCAGCCGCGAATCGAAGACCACGCGCACCGGGTGGCGACCGCCGGGCAAGAGCGCCGTGTCGCGCACCGTGAGGCGCGGATCGTCGGCGAGCGCCGTCCCGATCCCCACCGCGACCGCGTCGTGGCGGGCTCGCAGCTCTTGCACCTTGGCGCGCGCCTCGGGGCCCGTGACCCATTTCGAGGCGCCGCTCCGGGTCGCGATCCGGCCGTCGAGCGACAGCGCCAGCTTCAGCGCCACGTGCGGCAGGCCCTCGGTGATGTACTTGGTCCACGGGGCGATCAGCGTGCGGGCCTCGGCCCCGGCCACACCAACGTCGACCTTCACGCCGGCGTCCACCAAGCGCTGCGCCCCGCCGCCGGCCACGCCCGGGTTCGGATCGAGCGAGCCGATGACCACGCGCGCGATGCCCGCCTGGAGGATGGCGTCGACGCACGGGGGCGTACGGCCGGTGTGGTTGCACGGCTCGAGCGTCACGTAGAGCGTCCCGCCCTGCGCCTGCGCGCCGGCGGCGGCGAGCGCGGCGATCTCGGCGTGGGGCTCGCCCGCGCGCTCGTGGAACGACTGCGCGGCGACGTCACCGTTCGGTCCGACGACCACCGCGCCCACCGGCGGGTTGGGCGAGGGCACGGAGCGACGCGCTTCGTCCAGCGCGCGTCGCATCATCGAGACGTCGAAATCCGGGTCGGGGCTCGTGGTCATGGACAGCCGAAGATCTACTAGAGCGCGGAACGGTTTGAAATGCCGTTGCGAGGGAGGCGGTTCCCCCACGCGCGCGTCTTGACACGGTGAAACGCTTGATCGGTCGCGCGTGCGCGAGCGACGTCGACGCGACGAGCCGCGCTCGCTACGGGCCCTTGCTCTTCACGAGCTTGCCGAGCTCGGTGAGGAACTGATCGATGTCCCGGAAGGATCGGTACACGCTCGCGAAGCGGACATACGCGACCTCGTCGAGCTCGCGCAGGTGGTTCATCACCCGATCGCCGAGCTCGCTCGCGGCGATCTCGCGGCGCTCGGACTCCTGCGCCTCGCGCTCGATCGCGTCGGCCGCGAGCTCGATCCGCTCGATGGATACCGGGCGTTTGTTGCAGGCAATCCGCAGCCCGCGCACCAGCTTCTGCCGATCGAACGGCTCGCGCCGGCCGTCTTTTTTCACCACGGTCGGGAGCACGTCCTCCACGCGCTCGTAGGTGGTGAAGCGCCGCGTGCACGACTCGCACTCGCGACGACGGCGGATCACGTCGCCCTTCTCGGCGGCGCGCGAGTCGATCACCTTGTCTTCGGGGTGACCGCAGAAGGGGCATTTCATGGGAGGCGGCGCTCAGCCTTCGAAGCGCGAGAGCACCAGCGCCACGTTCGTCCCGCCGAAGCCGAACGAGTTGCTCATGGCGTGCTTGATCGGCCGCTCGCGCGCGGTGAGCGGCACGCAGTCGAGCTGGCACTCGGGATCTTGCTCCTCGAGGTTGGCCGTGGGCGGCACGCGACCGTCGCGCAGCGCCAGCGCGCAGAGCGCCGCCTCGACCGCGCCGGCGCCGCCGAGCAGGTGACCCATCACCGACTTGGTCGAGCTGACCCAGAGCTTCTTCGAGGTGGCGTGATCGCCGAACATCGTCGCGATGGCCTTGGCTTCCTCGAGATCGCCGTGCGGCGTCGAGGTCCCGTGCGCGTTGACGTAGTCGATGGAGCTCGCGTCGAGCGCCGCGTCTTTCACGGCCATTCGCATCGCCCGCAGCGCGCCCTCGCCGCCGGGGGCCGGCTTGGTGATGTGGTACGCGTCGCACGAGGCCCCGTAGCCGGTGACCTCGGCGTAGATCTTCGCGCCGCGCGCCTTCGCGTGGGTGAGCGACTCGAGCAGCATCGAGCCCGCGCCCTCGCCGCAGACGAAGCCGTCGCGGCCTTTGTCCCACGGGCGGCTGGCGCGCGTGGGCTCCTCGTTGCGCCGCGAGAGCGCGAACATGGCGCCGAAGCCGCCGATGCCGAGGCCGCTGATCGTCGCCTCGGCGCCGCCCGCGATCATCAGGCGGGTGCGGCCGCGGCGGATCCACTCGAAGGCTTCGCCGAGCGAGTGCGCGCTCGACGAGCACGCGCTGGTGTTGCAGTAGCTCACGCCGCGGAGGTTCAGCGCCATCGCCACCTGGCCGGCCGCGAGGTTGGCGATCACCGTGGGGATGAAGTACGGGCTGATCTTCGACGGACCCTTGGTATGAAGGGTGATCGCCTGCTGGTAGAGCTGCTCGAGCCCGCCCAGGCCCACGCCGATGAACGTCCCGCACTCGTCGCGATCCTCGTCGGTCAGCTCGATGCCCGAGTCCTTCAGGCAGAGCGTGGAGGCGGCGACGGACAGGTGCGCGAAGCGCCCCATCTCCTTGATCTTCTTCTTCGGGATCCAGTCCTCGGCGTTGAAGCCTTTGACCTCGCCGGCGAAGCGCGTCGAGAATCCGGACGCGTCGAACAGCGTGATCGGCGCGATGCCCGACTCGGCGGCGAGGACGCTGCGCCAGGTCTCTTCGGTGCCGATCCCGCTCGGGGTCACGAGCCCCATCCCGGTGATGACTACGCGTTCCATGATGCCTTTTTTGTCGGGACGATCTGACCCGCGCAAGACGCGAGCTCACGCGCTGTGCGCCGAGGCCGAGCTGCCTCTCTCCCGATCGAAACGCTGAACATGGCGGTGGACATGAGGATCGCCGACGACCGGGACAACCCCGTTCGCCGACGATCTTCACGCTGCGCAGCGCGCGCCCGAGGCTTTCGCCTCGAGAGCGCCTGCTCACTTCTTGATGTTCGCCTCGATGTAGTCGATCGCGTCCTGAACCGAGCGGATCTTCTCCGTGTCCTCGTCCGGGATGTCGATCTCGAACGCCTCTTCGAAGGCGAGGACCAGCTCCACCAAGCCGAGCGAATCAGCCCCGAGATCGTCGATGAACGTCGCCTCGGGCTTGATGTCCTTCTCGTCGACGTCGAGCTGTTCCTTGATGATCCGCTTCACTTCGGCCGTGATGTCGCGAGCCTCAGCCATGGCATTCCCTCCGGGAAAAAAGCGACCCCCTAGTAGCAAATCCATCTCGCCTTTGCAGCCCCCAAACTTTGCGCTTCGTCGCTTTTTCGACGAGGCCGTTCGATGCGCGCCGCATATGCCGCATGACGCATCCGGCCGCGCAAGATCATGCGCAGCTCAAACGTACATCCCGCCGTTCACCCGCAGCGTCTGCCCGGTGATGTAGCCGGCCTCGTCCGAGCACAGGAAGGCGATCGACGCGGCGACCTCGTCGGCGCGCCCGGTGCGCCCGAGCGGCACCGCCTCGAGCATCTTCGCCTTGAGCTCGTCGGTGAGGCCCGTCGTCATGTCGGTGTCGATGAAGCCCGGCGTGACGGCGTTGACGGTGATCCCGCGCGACGCGTACTCGCGCGCCAGCGTCTTCGTCAGGCCGAGCAGCGCGGCCTTCGACGCGGAGTACACGGCCTGTCCAGCGTTGCCCATCTCGCCGACCACGCTCGACAGGAACACGATGCGGCCGGTGCGCGCGCGCATCATCACCTTGGTCGCGGCGCGGGCGGAGGCGAGCGCGCCCTTGACGTTGACGGCGAACACCCGATCGAACTCTTCTTCCTTCACGCGGAGGAGGAGCCCGTCGACGGCGATCCCGGCGTTGGCCACCAGGATGTCGAGCCGCCCCAGGCGCTTCGCGGCCTCGGCGATCGCCGCCTCGGAGGCCTTCATGTCGGCGACGTCGAAGCCGAGGATCTCGGCGCCGCCGCCGCGTGAGGTGATGCCGTCGGCGACCTTCTGCGCCTCGGACTCGCCCTTCACGTACGTCACCACCACCCGCGCGCCCTGCGCCGCGAGCGCCTCCGCGACCGCGCGCCCGATCCCGCGCGAGCCGCCCGTCACGATCGCCACCTTGCCGCTCAAGCTGAACATCTTGGTCTCCGTTCTCTCTCCACGTTCACGTCGACGGCGCGCTGCCGAGCACGGCGGCGGCGCGGTCGAGGCTCTCGACGTCGCTGACGCCGATCACCGTGATCTGCTTGGTGATGCGCTTGACCAGGCCCGCGAGCACCTTCTGCGGCCCGATCTCCAGGGCGTGGGTCACGCCCTCGGCGGCGAGGAGCTCGATCGATTTCAACCACTGCACCGGGCCGTCGATCTGGCGCACGAGGAGGTCCGGGATCCGCGCGGCGTCCACGTTGGCAACACCGTCCACGTTGGCGACCACCGGGAACGCCGGGGCGCCGATGTTGACGCGCGCGAGCTGGGGCGCGAGGCGCTCGGCCGCGGGGCGCATCAGCGCGCAGTGGAAGGGCGCGCTGACCTTGAGCAGCACGGCCTTACCGCCGCGGGTGCCGGCGAGCACCCGCGCGCGCTCGACCGCGGACGCGTGGCCGGCGATCACCGTCTGCCCCGGCCCGTTGAAGTTCGCCGGGCCGAGCACCTCGCCCTCGGCCGCGTCGGCGCAGAGCGCGACGACGCCCGCGGCGTCGAGGCCCATCACCGCGGCCATGCCCCCTTGCCCGGCCGGCACGGCGTCCTGCATCGCCTGGCCGCGGAGGCG
This sequence comes from Byssovorax sp., assembly GCA_040006075.1. Lineage (GTDB taxonomy): Bacteria > Myxococcota_A > Polyangia > Polyangiales > Polyangiaceae > JANYGI01. The sequence goes on from JBDTXR010000208.1 coordinate 12,791, forward strand.
GCAGAGGCAGACCGCGTCCTCGAGCGCGAGCGCGCCTGCGGCCACGAGGGCGCTGTACTCGCCGAGCGAGTGGCCGGCGGCGAAGGCCGGCGCCGCGAGCTCGGGAACGCGCTCGCGCAGGGCCGCGACGAGCGCCGCGCTCACCGTCACGAGCGCGGGCTGGGTGTTCGCGGTGAGCGTCAGCTCTTCGAGCGGGCCCTCGAAGCACAGCTCCGAGATCGGCCGCTGGAGCCCCGCCGCGAGCAGCGCGGCGTCGGCGCGGGCGAACACCGCGCGGGCGGCCGGCGAGGCCTCCGCGAGCGCCTTGCCCATGCCGACCTCCTGTGATCCTTGACCGGGGAACAGCCACGCGACTTTCACGGCGTACGCACCTCCAGAACCCTCGGGGATCCGGGTCCTCGGGCGTGGCGATTACCACGTCGCTCGGGGGCGATGGATAACCAAATACGTCGCGCGGCCGCGCTGCTTCAGGGCCCCGTGCTCGCCGAGGTGCTCGCGGTCGCCGAGCTCGACGACGACTGGCCGCCGGCGCTGCTCGACGACGCGCCGCCGCTGCCGCCGCTGCTCGCGGCAAACGCGCCGCCGATCCCGATGGCGCCGCCCACGCCGAACGCGCCGCCCACGCCGAACCCACCGCCGACGCCGCTCGCGCTGTCGCAGACGCACTGGCCACCGACGCACGTGCCGAAATTACCGGTCATCGACACACACTGGAAAACGCAGGCGATCGGGTTGCACGGCGGCGGCCCGCTGCCGGTGCTGCCGGTGACGCCGGCCGACACCGCCGCCGTCGCCGCGCTCGACGAGTCGCTCGTCGTCTCGGCCGCGCTGGTCACGCCGACGCTCGCGCTCGCCGTCGCGCCGCCGAAGCCCATGCCGCCCGTGCCCTGCGCGCTCGTCGACCCGGCCGCGAAGCCGCCCGCGCCTCCATCCCCCGCGCTCGTGGCCTGCGTCGGCGACGCGCAGCTCCAGATCGAAGCCCCGGGGACGAGCAGCGCCAGCGCGTAGACGACGTACCGCTTCATGAAATCCCTCCAGCCCCCGCGCGGGGGATCGCGAAATAGTCGCAAATCGCCCGCGGAAAAGGGAGAGAAATGAAGCCCGCGCGAAAATCAGCCGCGTGCGGTCTACATCCGGACGATGGCCGCACCCCAGGAGATGCCGGCGCCCAGCGCGCAGAGCAGCACGCTCTGGCCCGGCTGAATCCGCCCGTCGCGCACCCCCTCGTCGAGCGCGATCGGGATCGACGCGCTGGAGGTGTTGCCGTACTCCTCGATGTTGAGAATGAACTTTTCGAGCGGGAAACCAAGGCGATCCGACACCTGGGTGATGATCCGCAGGTTGGCCTGATGGGCCACGACCCAGTCGAGCTCTTTGCTGGTGAGGCCCGCGGCCTTGAGGGCCAGCGTCGAGGCGCTCGTCAGGTTCTTGATCGCGACCTTGAAGACCTCGGAGCCCGACATGTGGACCTTGTTGCGCTTGCGCTCGAGGCCCTCGGCGGTGAGGGGCTCGGCCGATCCGCCGCCGGGGATTTGCAAGGCTCCCGCGAGCGATCCATCGGTGAAGATCCGGGTCGAGAGGATCCCGCGGCCGTCGCCCTTCGCCGGGCCGAGCACCACCGCGCCGGCGCCGTCGCCGAAGAGCACGCAGGTGGTGCGATCTTGCCAGTTCATCAGGCGCGAGAGCAGCTCCACGCCGATGATCAGCACGCAGCTCGCGGCGCCGGTGGCGATGAACTGATCGGCGATGGTCAGGCCGTAGACGAAGCCCGCGCAGGCCGCGGAGATGTCGAACGCGGGGATGCCGTCGGCGCCGAGCTTCTGCTGCACGTGGACGGCGCAGGCCGGCATCGGCGTGTCGCCGCTGATGGTCCCGACGATGATCATGTCGAGGTCGGCGACGTTGAGGCCGGCCGCTTCGAGGGCCTTTCGCCCGGCGGCGGCGGCCATGTCGCTCGTCACCTCGTCGTCCGCGGCGTAGTGCCGGCGACGGATCCCGGTGCGCTCGGCGATCCACGCGTCGGAGGTGTCGACCACCTTCTCGAGATCGAAGTTCGAGACGACGCGCGCGGGCGTGTAGTGCCCGGTGCCGAGGATGCGGCTCTTGGGGACGGCGGTCATGGTGTGCTCCCCCGCGCCCCCTCCGGCGGAGGGGGCCTACGACGAGAAACGATCGAGAAAGCAAGGAGCGGGGGCCAGCATCGAGGGCTGGCGCCCCGAGGAGCACCGCTTACTGGGCCGCCTTCGTCGCCTTCACCTTGCGGCCCTTGTAGAAGCCGCAGGCGCCGCACGCGCGGTGCG
>JBDTXR010000209.1:0-15048 GCA_040006075.1 Byssovorax sp.
GGACTCTCGGGCACGAACTCGTGGAGCACCTGCCCCTGCTGGATCGAAGGCGGCGGCGACTGCGCGCCCGCGGGCCCGGTGAACGCCATCGCGACGAGGAGGAGCGACACGAGCGCAGCCGACCAGCGAGCGCGAGCGGGCGAGGACTTCACGGGCGCAGGGAGCATCGGGGTCCTCTATGAACCACGGATCCGCCGGAGGTTCCAGATGGGCGCGTCTTCGCGGGGCAAAAGAAAATTCCCCGGGCGGGGACGGGGAGGCCATCGGGCCGCGATCGAGGCTCGGAAATCAATGTTGCGAGGAGCTGTCCTTGTCGCAGAAGAGCCACACCCAACAGAGGATATGATTTCAGTTGAATCACCCAAGCTCACGTGTAAATGGTGTAGCTGGGTTGCCGTACTCTCGTTCGATATGGGCTCAAGAGGTTACCGGTTTTCACCAATTCCTGCAAAGGCTATTCTAGGAGTTGTAGAGTGAGCAACAATAATGATTTGTCGCAGCCTGTGGAGGATCTCCGAGAGGCTGTGTCCAAGTTTTTGATCCCGGTTCAGACGACCCGTGCGGTGGATGTGGACGCGTTCCAAATTCTATACGAGCGGGCGATTGGTGCGGTTCGCATGTGCAAGGGACGGCCCGATGTTCCGAAGGCTTTGCTGGTGGAATTGCTTGGTACCTATTCGGTACTGAGAGCTGAGGCGCCCTATCTCGGGGCCAAGAGGCAAGTGCTTGAAGGTATGGCGGACAAGGTCGAATCTTGCTTTCGCATGATCCTCGCGGACGAGGTGCCAGAGGAACGGCAAGCAGGGGTTCCGAGAATAGTCTGAGATCTACCACATCGCCGGGGAGAGGCGCGGAGCTGGTCAACCGTTTTTCAGAGCATATGCCGAGTTCGAAAAACAGCTGGCCTTGGCCGCGGATAAGGGCGGCCCTGGGCCGCCTTTCTCCTTGAGGACGTGGGGTGGTGGACGGCGGGATCATGGCCGGTGTTCACCCCTGGACCGTAGGCACATATGGCTTACTACGAAGATCTTGGGCCGTGCGATTACTTTGGGCCAATCAACGGGCAGCTTCTGGCGGTCGGCTGGCTCGACCGTGAGCACGCCATCTCGAAGGGCCAGGTCACGCCTCAGTTCTTCGAGTCGCTTGCGCGGCTCGTCGCGAACGTGTGGCAGCCGTTCGTCCTCGCAGGGCGACATCCGTGTGAGTTTTGCATCTTCACCGGAGGTCCGTCGGAGGTTCAAGTCGGCGACATCAGCGTCTCGGTCGGAGCCGCGAACGTCTTCGTTCCCACAGCCGAAGGTGTCTACGTCGCCCCATCGCTCGTGCTGCACTACATAGATGCTCACGAGTACGCGCCTCCGGATGCTTTTCGCCGAGCGGTGGAAGCGTGTCCTGAGATGCGTTCGATGGCGTACCTCAAGGCCATACGTCAGCACGGGATCAATCGTCTCGGTGTCCGGGGCGGCGGTGGGTGAATATTGCAGCCGGTTTTCAAGTGTCCGTGATGGAGCAGACTATGCTTGACATGAAGCGTGCAGAGCTCGCCGCCATTTTAGCGGACGAGGAGGCGGATCTGCGGAATCGAGTTCTCCGCGAGCCTCACATTCGATTATCGAGAGTCACGCGCCGTCTGCAACTGGAGCGAGAGCTCGCGGCTGCGACCGGGGAGGAGTACGCCGAGGAATTGCCGCTCGATCACGTCATCGGATACGAATGGCACATCGTGTCGAATAATGCTCGGCATACAGTTGTTCTCTGCGGTGATGTCGGCCGCGAGACCTCGGTCTTGTTCTATTTTAACTATACCGAGTTGTTCCGCGTCAGCGCGCCGGGCAACGATTCTGGAGTGTTCTCGTACGGGGGAAACGGGCTCGGGGTTTATGGGTTGTACGTCGTCCAAAATTCAACTTGGCGGCGCGAGATGCTTGCCGCCAGATCGCAGGATTTGTTCAACTACGACGAATCGTGGTGGTCCACCTTCCAGCACTTTATTCTTCGTGGAAAAGACTGCGAGCTGTCTTGCCTGGCGCGTGGCTACGAGTGCCGCCTCCTTTCTGAAGGCATTGAGTCGATCCGGGAGCGCGCTGCATTCTGGGAAAAACTATGATATTTGGTGAATTCGCGCCCGACAATCGCGGTTTCTTTGGGCGAGTGGCCGATGTTCAGCGAGCAATTCGCGCGCCTCCAGAAGGGCATGTCGTCCATCCGCGCGTCGCGCCGCGTAGTGCCCTCGCCGATACGACAAGAGAGGCCCTTTTCGTCGCAGAGACCGTTCCCGAGGCAATCAGGTCATAGCCCGTTGTAAGGCACGACCTCGACCTCGGTCTTCGGATTCCCCCCTTCTTCCCGCCGACCAGCAGTAGCCCGGTGTCGCTCGCGAGCACCCGCTCGGCGGGCGCCGTGAGCAGATAGGTCGAGGACGGTGAGCTGCGAGCTCTTCCCGGAGGCCCATGAGCTCCAGCGAGACATCTCCCGTCTCTTGCCGGTGACCAGGAAGCTCTCGATGCAGAGCCTGGAGGTCACCGCGGAGACCTCCAGGCTCACAAAGAGGATTCAAACCCGGCGATTTCGCCGGATCACGCCGCGGCTGCGGCGGCCTACTTCGACTTCTTCGACCCCTTCTTCTGCGCCTGCTTCGCATAGAAATTCAGCGGCACCGACGCGGACTTTCGCAGCGCGGGGTTGATCGGCTCGTTCGCCTTGATGATCGCATAAGCGGGCGTCGTCACGTCACGCGCGAACGCGCCCGAGGACAGCACGTCATCGCTCACGCGCTGGGTCAACGCCACGAGCTCCTGCGCCAGAGGCACGAGGAGACTCCGCCGCGCCAGGGCCTCTCGCGCGGGGCCGGTCTCCACCTTGCGATCGTCCGTCCCGTGATCGTGCGGCGCCAGAGAAGCGAACTGCTCGGGGTGAGCATCGACGGTGTCGAGGATGCCTTCGAGGACGACCTCTTCGCCGTCGCGCAGCTTGCCCGCGCTGTGCGCGCGCTCCTCGGAGGTGTAGGCGGCGAGCTCGTAGGCTTCGAGCGCCGCCTCCGCCGCGCGCACCGCCGCCCGAGCCTTCTCCACTGCCAGCGCCAGACTCTTCAGCAAGGAGCCCTTGCCCTGGGTCGCCTTCTTCGTGCCCGCCTTCGCCATGTTCAAGCCTCCCGGCGCGCGGTTCGCGCGCTCACCAGCGCAGGTGACCGCAGGTCGAGTCAGGGTTGCAAGAAAAATCGCGGCGAAAGAGCCCTGACCCGAGACGTGTTTCCTTCCCTTGGCCCCGCGCACCGCGCGGAGAAGTATCCAGGGCGAGGCTATTCGCGCTCCGGGTCGGATCACCACGGATCGCCGAAAGCCGCCTCCTGCCTCCACAAACTCAACATACTCGGCCTCGCGCGGTGGAAGGCCGCCCGGAGGTGGGTCGGACTCGCCCATCGGCGATGAGAAATAGAGGATCAACGAGGGACGATGTTTGATGAACACGTGGATCTCGCCCCACTCACGACTGCGGAAGAGCCCAGTACACGCGCCGAGGAGGACTATGTGAGCAGCGGCGAGGACGCTCGCGGCGATGGTGGACGTCTTCCACATAGCGTCACACCACTGCGAGATCCTGGGGAATAAGCTGGCCCAACCTCTCGCCGAGAGCCCGCAGCGCCTTCACTGTTGGAGACTCGTGGGCGAGGTTCTGCAACCAGTCCTCGGGAATTCCGCTCGCCCCGTGAAGAGCGCCTGCGAGCGCGCCGGCCATCGCGCAGATGGAGTCGACGTCTCCACCGATCAGCGCCGCCGTGGTGATCGCCGAAGCGTAGGTCTCGCTCGCAGCCAGAAACGCCCACAGCGCCGTGAAGACAGACTCTCTCGCGAGCGGGCTACAGCCGAGAACGCGCCCCGCTTCCGTTGGGCTCGCGTTGCCTCGAAGGAGAGCGCCGACCTCGAGGAGCGCGTCATTCACCCACGAGGGCAGATCGCGGACTCGACCCCTCAGCTGCGTCAGGAACGCCTGCGGATCGAGATCGCCCGCGTCAATCGGGAGCGCGAGCGAGATCGCGTTCGCCTGGACGAGCGCCGCCGAGACGGCCTCTTCGTGCGTATGGGTGACCCGCGTGGTCAGCTCGACCGCGCGAGCGAACATCGCTGGAGAGCTCCAGGCGACACAGGCGACCGGCGTGATCCGAACCGCCCCTCCGTTGCCGCGGGAGCCTTCAGGCCACGCGGCGAAGGCGCAGCGATCCCAGCGCGTACCGCTTGCGAAGGCCCGCAGCGCGAGCTTCATCCCACGACCGAATCCGCGCGCTGGCTCGTAGTGGGCGGCGAAGCGATGGAGCAAGTGCTCGGGATCCACCGTGCCAGCGGCCACCAGCGACTCGGCCACGGCGATGTTCATGGCACCGTCGTCCGTATACGACCACGGAGAGGGCCGCGCGATCCGCGCCGCGACCAAGCGTGGCATTTCGCTCGCAGAGGCGCCTTCGAGGGGCCCCCCAAACGCGTCGCCGACGACGGCGCCAAGCAGCGCTCCGGTCACGAGCGCTGCACCCCGATCAGCGGATATCGCCTGCGTCCCGGTGACGGGACGTTTTGTGAGGCGCTCTCAATCACTCTCACGGGCTCTCACCCCCTCGCGCCCCGCGACGACGTCAGCGGGATCCGAGGCCAGCACGTCTTCCGGGTACTCCACGTCTCGCCCCGTCGCGGGCGACTCCACCGCCTGGGTCGCGTTCAACGCGCAGAACGCGCGCTGGTAAGGGTAAGAGCGGAACAGCAAGAAGAGGTCCGACGGGCCGCCTTCGGTGACGATCACGCCGTCGTCGTGGTCGGCGCAGTGGGGCGCGTCCAGCGCGACGCGCGACTTTTCCGGCAGCAACGAGCGAACACCGGTCGTCGCCACGACGGCGAGGCCGAGAGCGCCGGCGGCGAGGCTGTCACTGTCGGTCTTCATGAAATGGACAGGCAAGCTCCGCGTCGCCTCCGCGCCGCAGACAACGCACCCGGGCGGCCACGCCAGGCTCATCGGCAGGGCGGCGCCGAAGAGCGGATCCGCGGCGACCGTCTGACGGGCCATGGGACGTATCACCCCGGATTTACTCTTCAGGAATCGATTGCAGCCAGCACAGAGGATGCCCTGCACGCGCGCTCTGCGCTCGATATCGACGATCGGCGCTCCGCAAACGGGGCACGGCGCCGAGCCCGAGCCACCGAGCACCTTGCCGAAGAAGACCCCTGCCGCGCCGCAACCGCAGAGCAAGGCGCCCATTCCGGGGAGGAACGCGTCGTGCGTCCACCCGAGGACTGCCGCTACCGCGAGAACGGCGCACGACAGGGCCAGGATCCCGGCGACGACGATGAGCGAGCGGGTCTCGGTCGGAGCGCGGGTGACGGCGCTCTTCGGGACATGAGGCTCGCGAGCCGGCGCGCGATAAGGGGTCATCGATCCGGCCGAGGCTCCCGCAAGTCGCGGTGACGGGCAAGCGAATTGCCCATGAATGCAGGAGTTTTTCATCTCGCCGAGATCGAAACATCCAGCCCCGGCGGCGCGAAATAGGTTCAAATCGCCGGAAATCGTCGCTGTACCCGGTTGCGCCCGCGGCGCCGGCAGACGTAGCCTCCGGAGGTGAAATCGCTTCAAACCTCCCTGGTCCTCGGCGCCCTCGCGGCGCTCTTCGTCAGCGCGTGCGGCCCCAACGGAGCCACCACGGGCAGCGGCTCGAACAGCGTCGGCGTCACCACGGGCGCGGGCGGATCCGGCGGATCGACCGCAGGCGCAGGCGGCGCAGGCGGCGCGGGCGGCGCTTCGATGACGACGGCCTCGGGCCCAGGCGGCGCGGCGGCGACGAGCACCGCCGGGAGCACCACGAGCAGCAGCGGATCGACGGGGACCGGCGGCTCGGGCGGATTCGGCACCATTTTCACGATCATCCTGGAGAACCACGACGCCAGCCAGGTCGTCGATTCCATGGACGCGCCATACATCAACTCGCTGATCGGGAAGTACGGGCTCGCGACCAGCTACGAGGACTCGGGCTCTCACCCCTCGTTGCCCAACTACCTTTACCTGATCAGCGGGGACACGCAGTTCCCCTTCCCTGTGGGTGTCGATGTCCAGCCGACCCAGCTCCAGTTTCCCAAGGACGAGGACAACCTCGGCAACCAGCTCGAGGTCGCGGGCGTCAACTGGCGTTCCTACCAGGAAGACATGGTGACGCCCTGCAATCTCGATCCGACCGCGGACGCGCTCTATCAACCCAAGCACGATCCATTTCTCTACTTCACGAATATCCAGAGCAACGCCGCGGTCTGCGCCAACCGCAACGTCGATTACTCGCTCTTCCCCGCGGATCTCGCCGCGGGCAGCTACAAATACATGTGGATCACGCCGAACATGACGAACAACGGGCACGATCCGACCGGCGATCCCGTCGTCGCGCTCAAGCAGAGCGATCTCTGGTTGAGCCACGAAGTCCCCAAGATCCTGGCGAGCGACGCCTACAAGAACAACGGCGTGCTCTTCATCACCTGGGACGAGGGCACTGGCCTCTTCGGGGCCAGCAGCGTGGCGATGATCGTGATCTCGCCCAAGCTGAAGTCGGCCGGGATGAAGGTGGCCACCCCGCTGTCGCACGCGAGCTACCTCGCGACCGTCGAGGAGATCTTCGGGCTCACCAAGCTCGGCGACGCCGGGGCGGCCACGGATCTGATGGAGTTCTTCGCTCCGTGAGCCGCCGATCGAGCGCGGCCCGAGGTCCGGAGGGGGAGCTCTTCTTCCCGCTCCTCGCCGTCAGCGATCTGCGCTACCGGGAGCCAACCCAATGAACTCGAGCGAGCGCCTCAAAGTAGCCGGCCAGGCGGCCCAGACCCTGGAAGACATGGGCTTCGTCGCCGTCGCGCGCCTCAGCGACGGCGTCGTCACCCTCGAGTGCTGGGAGCGCAGCGGCGCCCAGCGCATGGTCCGCCACGTCGTCAACGACGAGCTGGTGACCCGCCAGATCCTCGCCGAGTCCTGCGCCGCGGCGTTGCGCGGCGGCACCCAGCTCAGCTCGTAAACCCCTTCAATCCGCGACCTCGCCCTCGCCGGCGAGGCGCGCCCAGGCGCGCTCCAGGCGCTTCACGCGCGCGCTCTCGGCGATGCCGACCAGCAGCCGATCGCGCTGCCAGCGCGCGTACGCCGGGCCGCCGGCGACGGCCCAGGCCGCCTCGAGGTCGGTCACGAGCGGCGCCATGGTGCGGAGCGCGCCGGCGAGCGCGACGTGCCCCGCGGCGTCGCCCGGATCGCCCGCGGCGAGCCCACGGAGCGTCACGACCTGCGCGGCGAGGCGCTCGACGATCGCCCGCGGGAAGCCGCCGCGGCGCGCTTCACCGATCAGGTACCCGGTGATCGCGCCCTGGATGTGCAGATCTTCGATGGTGCGAAACGGCTTGATGTAGAGCCGATACCCGTCGCCCGCGAGCAGCGCGTCCGCGGCGACACGGGCGTCGTCGAGGCGCACCTCGCCGTGGAGGATCTCCGGCGTGAACGGCGTCGGCGGCATCGGCGTCACCTGCACGCCGGGGGCGTCGGCGTTCACGCGCGCGACGCGGATCTGCGGGCGCCCGAGCGCGTCGAGCTCGCCCGTGACCGCGGCGACGAGGAGCACGCCCGCCACGTCGTCCCCCCCGGAGAGCGTCGCCCAGCGCTTGCTCCCGCGAACGAGAAAGCCTTCGTTTTCCGGGGTGAGCCGCGTCTCGATCGCCCGCGGGTGCCCTCCCCCGCGCTCGGTCACGCAGAGCGACGCCAGCCGATCGGCCGGCAGATCCGGCGCGAGGAGCCGCAGCGCGGCCTGGTAGCCCGCGGCGAAGGCGTAGGCCACGCGATCGGCGCGGTAGCCGCCGAGGATCGCGTGATCGATCGTCGCCCCGCCGCCGGCGACCACGCGCTGCTGGCCGCGCCACCACGCGCCGATGGACGGGACTTCGGCGACGGCGGGATCGGTCGAGAGCAGGACGTCGAGGAGCTTCACGGCGGCGATCCTGGCACGGACGACGTCGTCATCCATCGTCAACGGTAGGGGCCGGCGTGGTGATCGCCGCGCACGGCCGAGGCGAGCGAGAGCAGGGCGCTCATCAGATCGCGTAGCCTGGCGGGATCGGGGAACATCAGCGGGAGGCGAAGCGAGATCAGCCCCGCGCGGAGGTCGGGCGACGCGAGCCGCGCGGCGTCGACGCCGAGCCAGGGCTGGCACAGGGCGACGATCGAGGCCTGGCGCTCACGGATCACCACCGCTTGCTGGCTTCGCGCGACGGTGGCGAGATCGACGGACGGATCGATCGGCGGATCGATTACCAGCTCGATCGTCGTGGCGATCGGCGTCGTGCCCTCGATCTCGGTCCGGATCTCGAAGACCGCGCCCTCGAACTCTCCGCCGGCGATCGCCATGTTGCCGACCGTGAGCTCGCCCTCGAGATCGCTCGCAAATTGACGCCACGCCGGCACGAAGCCCCCCATCGGCCGAGGCGCGGGGATCGCCTGCGACGCGGCCTCGATCGCTCGCGCCAGACCGACGACGTCGCCGAGAAACGTCTGGATCGACGGCGGCTCGTGGCCCGGCGCCTCGGAGTGGACCTCGGCTTCGTCGTCGCTGAAGGTGACCTCGTCGAAGACGAGCAGCGCCGTGTGCACCGCCGGGAGCAACGCCGCGCGCACCTGCTCGGGATCGCGGCCCGTGAGCTGGAAGCGCCGCTTGAACGTCTCGGCGGGGAAGTAGGTCTGGCGCGTGGCCGGTCCCACCCCGGAGAGCGAGAGGCCGAGCCCCCACGTCCGCCAGCGCAGGCGCGCCGCCAGCGAGGAGCGGTCCGCCGCGCTCTGGCCGACTCGCACGCTCACGTCGCAGCCCGAGAGCTCGCCCGTGAGCCGCAGCTTCCTCGGATCGAGCGTGAGACCGACCGTCGCCGCGGCCTCGTCCCAGATCGCGCGCCACCGGGCCGCGTCGATCGCCGTCGGATCGGCCGACGGGACGCCCGCGGGCCATTCGAAGAACGCGATGCTCACCGGGATCGCGTGGGTCACCGTCGATCCGCCGTGCAGGCCGAGGCGCGCTTCCAGCATCCAGAACAGCTTGCCCTGCGGGAGCGAGAGCGACGGCGCCGCGGAGGCCGGCACCGCGAGGCGGAAGGGGATCGCGCGGCCCTCCTCGGCGTTCGACGCGACGAGGAGCGCGGGGTAGCGGTGCGCCTGACGCTTGGCGCGATCCGGACCTCCGCCGCGGCCGACGAGCGCCTCGATGCCGACCAGCGCCGCCTCGAGATCGCTCACGTGGGCGCCGCCGAGGTGGCCGAAGGTGATCGCGCCCTGGATCGTCTCGCCCGGCGCGAAGCACTGCGCGCCGAGCGAAATTTCCACGAACGGCTCGTCGCCGAGCCGGCTCGATCCGGTGACGGCTTCGGGCTCGGGGCGCGCGATCGGGGCCGGGACGATCGTCACGTCGTGGCGCTCGCGCACGTCGAGCCACCGCGGGATCGCGACGTGGACCTCGATCCACGCGCGCCGCTCGATCGCGCGACCGAGGTAGGTCGGCGGCGCGTCGTCCGGGACCTTGAACGAGGCGCGATAGCGGTAGGTCTTCTCGCGAAGCTCGCCCCGGCCAGCGACGTTGACGGTCTGGAGAGACCTCCGGCGGCCCTCGGACGACGCCTCGCGCTCGGCCGGATCCACGTGAAACTCCACGCGGATGAAGTCGATCGGCGTCACCGACCGCCCGGTGACCGTGAGCGTCACCCGGAACGTCTCGCCGGGCAGGACGCTGCTCGGGAGCTCGACGTCGATTTCGGGGCGGCTGCGCATGACTCGAAATCAGTCGCCGAAATGCGCGATCCACCGGCGCATCTCGTCGATCAACGCGCCGCCGACCGGCGTGGGCCTGGCGTGCGCGAACACCGTCTGCGCCCCCTCGCGGTTGAGCCCGCGGATCTGCGCGAAGCGCTCGGGAAAGTAGTGTCCGAGCGCGAGCGGGTGGCCGGCCTCGGTCATCTTCTCGTAGAGGCGCGCGACCGGGAGGAACGCGTGGACGGCGAGGAGCACGCCGCGGAGCGGGCGCGGATCCGGCCGCACCGGCGAGGAGAAGCGCGCCGCGGCGTCGTTCTCGATCACCGGATCGAGCTCGAAGAGCGCGTGGAGCTTGTTGTGCGAGAACTCGTGGAGGATCGCCTCGGCCAGGGTCATCACGTTGGGGTGGAGCGTGAGGTAGATGGCGCCGATCGACTCGCGGTACGAGGCCGATCGGTGGGTCTCGGGGTGGTGCCCGGTGGGCACGAATTCGCGGATGTAGAGCTCGATCTCGCGCGACAGATCCGGCAGGTGCGCGGCGATGATCTCCAGCGCGGGGCGCAGCGCCGCGGCCCACGCGTCGGGCGCGTGACCGCCGAGATCGACTGGATTTCCCGGCTCCCACGGCTCGGCGCCGAACGCGGCGCGCGGGTTGTTGTCGACGGTGGCGAGGACGACCGCGCCGGCGACAGGGTGGTACGGGCGCGTGGCGATCCCGGCGCGCGCGGGATCCTCGCCGGCGGCGATCGCCGGTAAATCCAGCTCGATCCGCTCCCCTTCGAGAGCGAGCGTCGCGCGTCCCGCCGCGAAGATCATCCCCTTCGCGTCGGCCGGGATCGCGATCGCCGCGCGGGCCGTGAGCGAGAGGATCCGCGGCGGCAAGCGCGTGAGCCGGAGCTCGCCGGAGAGCGCGCCCGCGAGCGCCAGCTCGAAGGCCAGCGTCGCCGAGAGATCGGCGAGCATCGCCTCGGCGCGCTCGCGCGAGACCGCCGCGCGACGCAGCTCGTTGCGCAGCGATCGCAGGAGCGCGCCCACCGTCGGCGAACGCAGCGCGCTCATCACGGCCGCGGCGCCCGCGCGATCTTTCGTGGCATGTTGTGCTGCCGCGATCGTGGCCTCGAGCTCGGCGCGGCCGCGCGTCGCGCCCGGCAGCGCGCGCGGGATCGCCGCGAGATCGGGGAGCAAGCGCCCGAGCGATCGCGAGAGCACCTCGCGGGCGGTGGTCGATCCCGGCTCGGGGATCGTCAGATCCCGCGGGAGCGCGAGCGGTGACGCCATCGCCCCGAGCCTAGCCGGTTGCCGCGGGTGATACACTCGAAGGCGCGTGGCCCTCGACAACGAAGCATCGCCGCCGCCGATCAACGCGAGGACCCGCGTCGCTCGCGCCCTCGTGATCCCGATCCTCCTCGCGGCCGCGGTCGGCTCCACCATCGCCGTGCGCCGGATGAACCAGCCCGCGCCCGCCGCCTCCGTCGCGCTGATCGGCGCCCCGAGCGCCGGCACCCCGCCGCCCGCCGCGCCGCCGCCCCCGGCGGGCGCAGCCGAGCTCGCGATCTTCGCCCCCATCGTCGTCGGCAGCACCTCGAAAGGCTGGAAAATCGAGGCGATCTCCGCCGTCCACGGGGGCGCGATCACCGTGCGCTTCGTCGAGGAGAAGGGCCGCGGCGTGGTCGATCTCTTCGTCACGGCGACCTCCGACGAAGGCCCAACCCCGCCCGCGACCACGGGCCCGTACGCCATCTTCTACTCGGCCCGCCGCGCCTTGCCCGAGGACGGCGACCGCCTCGCCGGCGTCCTCTCGCGCGCGATCGAGAAGAACAAATCCACGCCGGTCCCCCCGGGCCTCACGCCGTACAAGGCGCTGCCCCAGGAGCACCAGCCGCTCTAGTCCAGAGAGAGAATCACAGGGGCCATACCGGCAAGAGCGGCTCGGCAACGGCGGGGACGCCCGGCTTCGCGAGGCGCGCGACCAGGCGGTGGCGCGGCTCGAGCGTGGTGCTCAGGACGGGCTCGGCGAGGGTCACCGTGGCGGTCGCGGTGTCGCTCTTGGGGGCCGCGCCGAAGTCGATCGTCGCCATTGCGCTCGTCGTCGCGCCGACGACCTCGACCTCGACCTTGCAGCCGTAGAGCTTCTTCGACGCGTTCTTCTGCGTCACGGTCACGGTCACGGTGGTGCCCGTCTGGGCCGTGCTCACCGCGAGCGTCGGCCACTCGGGCTTCCCCGAGCCGAAGGCCCACACATCGAAATAAGGCTTCAAATCCAGGCCCGAGCTCGCCTCGAGCGCCTTCTCCAGATCGGCCACGGAGAGCGCCCCGGGCTGCGCGAGGAACTTCTTGATCCCGTCGAGCACGACCTTGCGGCCGAGCAAGCTCTCGAGCTGCACGTAGAACACCATCGGCCCGGGGCCGTAGACGTCGCCGTAGAAGTTCTGCACCGGCGGCGCCGGAACGTCGGTGGGGCGCGGGTAGAACAGCGACTGGAGCGAGATCGAGGCCCAGTACGCGAGCGACGCCGCGGCCTCGGCCGGCGGGCGCTGCTCGTCCTCGAAGACGTAGGACAGGTACTCGGCCGTCGCCTCTTTCCACGCGAAGTCCGAGGTGGTGGCGATCGTCGATCGATCGCCGGCCCACTGGTGCGCGGTCTCGTGCATGAACACGTGCATCGTCGCGTCGGCGTAGGCCTGCGCGAGGCTCGGCAGGTCTTCCTGGAGGAGGATGTTGGCCGGGTGCTCGAAGCCGAGCCAGGCCGTCGGGCCGCCCGCGACGCGGAGCTCCTTCCCGTACGGGAACGGCCCGAGCAGCGTGGTGATCCACGTGAGGTAGGCGTCGACGCTGGCCTTCTCCAACGTGGTCCCGATGTCCCCGCCCGGGACCTCGTAGAGCGCCACGTCGATCCCTGCGACCGTGGTGAACGCGGTGCGCTTCCAGAGCGGATCCGACGCGAAGCCAAAGGCCGAGTACGTGGGCGCCAGCGTCCCCGAGAGGTCACACGAGGTCACGGTGTCCCCGGGTGTCAACGTCCCGGGACAGAGGACCACAGAGCCCGCCGGGTGGGTGATGTCGAAGTGAAACGACGCGAGGCGCGAGGGATCGTCGTCGCACGGACCGAACCGGTCGCAGCCGCCGACCCAGCTCAGCAGGTAGGTGAAATCGCCGCCGGCCTTGTCTTTCTGGACCGAGAAGCCCACGTCGAGGTTGAAGAATTTCTTGAGCGGCACGTCGACCTCGCCGCCGACGATCAGCGGTTTCCCGGCCGCCACGCCCTCGTTCCCGCACACGGTGATCTTCTTGCTCATCACCGCGGCGCTCTTCGCGGGCGCCTCGTTCCAGGTCGCGCTGGCCACCGTGGTCAGCTCGCTGCCGGTCTCGAAGCAATCGCCGCCGGGCGCCGCGACGTCGACCTCCAGCCGCGACTTCGCGTGCCGCGTCGCGAGATCGAAGGCGTACTCGTAGCGCTTCACGCTCCCGCTGATCGGCCCCGTCGGCGCCGCGCTCCCGCCTGTACCGCCCGGCCCTCCACCGACACCCGAGCCGCCGTCACCGGTGCTCGTCCCGCTCCCGGTGGTCGATCCCCCGGTCCCCGAAGGCGCCCCCGGATCCGACCCGCACGCCGTGACGAAGAGGCCAAAGACGAAGGGAACCAAGGCTCGTTTCATCGGAGCAGGATACGCAAATCCCCAGCGCCACGGGGAGGATCCCGCTTCAACGCGCCGAGCCGCGCGCAGCCTTGACCTTCTTCGTCGGCAGCATCTCCGGATCCTTCGGCAGGTGGCGCATCCCCATCCACCCGAGCGCCGCGACGTGCTTCGCGGCGAGCTCGATCGAGACGCCGTGGCCACCCGCGGCCCACCATTGACCGACCTGCGTCACCATCCCCACGAGCGCGTTGGCGTAGATCGGCGCGGCCCTGGGGTTGAAGCCGGCGTGCTTGAACGAGGCCGCGAAGACGTCGCCGACCCGCTCGGCCGTGGCGCCGATCACCCGGGTGAGGCCCCGCCGCCCGTGCGCCGTGGGCGAGTCGCGCGTGAGCACCGCGAAGCCGTCGGGCTCATCCTTCACGTAGGCCAGGAACGCCAGCACCGCGCCCTCGAAGCGCTCGCGCGGGGCGCCCTCGGAGATCGGCTTGATCACCCGCGCGACCAGCGTATCGAGCTCGCGATCGACGACCGCGGCGTGGAGCCCCTCCTTGCTGCCGAAGTGCTCGTACACGATGGGCTTGGAGACGCCGGCCTGCCGTGCGATCTCCTCGATCGACGCCGACTCGTAGCCGCTGACGGCGAAGACGGCGCGAGCGACCTCCATCAGCTGCTGGCGGCGCTCCGGAGCGGAGAGGCGTTTTTTCGATTTCATGCTTGCCCAGTAAGTTACGATTGAGTAACTTACGTCTCGGTAGGTTACTCCTTCGTAACACAAACTCCACGGCCCTGGAGGCTCTCATGTACATCGCGCTGTGCGTCGCCGTCTTCTTCACGGCTTACCTGCTCAACATCGTGACGATCACCGTGGGCTATCACCGTGGCCTGGCCCACCGCGCGGTGAAGCTCAGCCCGTGGGCCCGGCGCGGCCTCGTCGCCTGCGGCAACTGGGTCACCGGCCTCGATCCCAAGGCCTGGGTCGTCATGCACCGCCTCCACCACGATCACTCCGACACGCCGCAGGACCCGCACTCGCCGGTGAACGTGGGCATCTTCGGCATCGGTGGCGAGCAGCTCCGCAGCTACAAGCGGGTGATCGGCGGCCTGGCGAAGGGCAAAGAGAAGTACACGCGCTACGCCCAGGATCTCGACTTCCCGCTCAACAAGCTCAACACGAGCGGCCTGTGGTTCGTGCCGTACCTGACCCACCTCGCCATCGGGATCGGGCTCGGCGTCTCGGTGGGCTGGCTGCTCGGCGCGGCGTACTTCGCCGGGATGATGAGCCACCCGGTGCAGGGCGGGATGGTCAACGCGCTCGGCCACGCCGTCGGCGGCCGCAACTTCGACATCGACGACAACTCGCGCAACAACCACCTCGCGGCCTGGCTGATCCTCGGCGAGGGCTTCCAGAACAACCACCACCGCTACCCGGCCTCGGCGCGCTTCTCGTACCTGCCCCACGAGATCGATCTCGGCTACGGCGCGTGCCTCACGCTCGAGGCGGCCGGCGTGTGCAAGATCGAGCGATCGCTCCTGATGCCGCGCCCCGGCCAGGTCGAGACCGTCGCCGAGGCGGGCTGAGAGGCTGGCCGTTTATCGGCCAGACTCGATGCGGGGTGGGGTGGGGCCC
>JBDTXR010000210.1:0-15014 GCA_040006075.1 Byssovorax sp.
GAAGCGCGAGCTGCCGCCCTACCTTCGCGTCATCAAATAGCCTGCAAATGAAGCGTATTTGCGGCGCCTTCGCGCTCACGTCGGGGTCTTCCCCCGCGCCCGCAGGCTTCGGACGCTTCCCCGGGCTCCCAGGCGCGCCCTTTTTCGCGTAAGTTCGCGTCGATGCCTCGGACGCTAAGGCGCGCGATCGTCACGATTGCCCTGATCGGGTTGATGATCGGCCTCGAATTTGGCTTCGAGCACGTCATCACCGACGCCGCGTGGCGACAGCTCGCGCTGCTGTCGATGGTCAACGTCATCGTCGCGCTCTCGCTCAACGTCATCAACGGGATGGCGGGGCAGTTCTCCATCGGCCACGCCGGGTTCGTCGGTGTCGGGGCGTACACGGGCGCCGTCGTCGCCTCCAACCTCCACATCTGGCTCTTCGCCCACCACCACAGCGAGAGCGCGCCGCTCTTCCAGAACTCGTTTCTGGTGATGCCGATCGTGCTGCTCTGCTCGGGGGCGATGGCCGGCGTCTTCGGCTTCTTCGTCGGCCTGCCGAGCCTGCGGCTCAAGGGCGACTACCTGGCCATCGTCACGCTCGGGTTCGCCGAGATTTTCCGCCTCGTCATCGCCACCGCGCCCACCGGCGACGACGTGGTCGGCGGCATCTCCGGCGCGCTGGCGACGCTCGGCGGGCAGAACGGGTACGGCGGGCCCGACGTGCACCGCATGCTCGCCACGGTGACCGATCCGGAGGTGGCCGCGCGCCTGTCCACGTACGAGAACGGCGGCGTGCCGCAGTACGCGGGCCCGTTCTGGATCTTCGGCGCCGTGGTGATCGTCGCGCTCGTCGCCTGGCGGCTCAAGTTCTCGGGCTGGGGCCGCGCCCTCCGCGCGCTGCGTGAGGACGAGATCGCCTCGGCCGCGGTCGGCGTCGATCCCACGCGCTACAAGGTCACCTCGTTCGTGATCGCCGCCATCGGCGCGGGCGTCGCCGGCGGTCTGCTCGCCTCGCTGCGCGACGGAAACCCCACGATCGCGCCCGCTCAGTTCGACTTCAACGCCTCGTTCGACATCATCACGATGGTGATCCTCGGCGGCTCGGGGAGCGTGACGGGCTCCATCTTCGGCGCCGTGTTCGTGACGTTCACCGTGAAGATGATCGAGCAGCTCCAGGGCCTCGCGAGCGTGCAAGCGCTCAAGGCCGAGTTCCCCAGCCTCGACCTCAACGCGCTCCGCATGGTCGTCTATGCCGCGGTGCTCATCACGCTGATGATCCTCCGCCCCGAGGGCCTGTTCGGCGAGCGCGAGCTCTTCAAGAAGGTCAGGAGCAAGAAGACCACGCCCTCGAACGACAAGCCCGACCAGCCTGGTCCCGCTCCCGAGACCGAGCCCGCGAAGACGACGGAGGCCGCGTGAGCGAAGGCCGCAACGACGACGGGTCGCCCCGGTCGAGCGCGGGCGTGCCGCTGCTCGATCTGCGCGGCGTGACCAAGACCTTCGGCGGCCTCCGCGCCGTGAGCGACGTGACGTTCTCGGTCCCCGAGCGCTCGATCTTCGGCCTGATCGGCCCCAACGGCGCCGGGAAAACGACGCTCTTCAACCTGATCACCGGCGTCTACAAGTGCGACACCGGGAGCATCCGCTTTCGCTCGACCGATCTCGGGCCGCTCAAGCCCGCGGAGATCGCCCGCGTCGGCGTGGCGCGCACCTTCCAGAACATCCGCCTCTTCGGCCAGCTCACGGTGCTCGAGAACGTGCTCATCGCCTGCGAGCACAAGCGCAAGGCGCACCTGCTCTCGG
This sequence comes from Byssovorax sp., assembly GCA_040006075.1. Classification (GTDB taxonomy): domain Bacteria; phylum Myxococcota_A; class Polyangia; order Polyangiales; family Polyangiaceae; genus JANYGI01. The sequence goes on from JBDTXR010000210.1 coordinate 1,789, forward strand.
CGCTGCTCCGGACCGAGCTCTTCTATCGCGACGAGGAAGAGATGAAGGAGCGGGCTCTCGAGCTGCTGGCGATCTTCGATCTCGACAAGATGGCCGACGAGGTCTCGACCTCGCTCTCGTACGGCAATCAAAGGCGATTGGAGATCGCCCGGGCGATGATGCTCGATCCCAAATTGCTCCTGCTCGACGAGCCCGCGGCCGGGATGAACTACGGCGAGGCCGAGGGGCTGAAGACCCAGATCCGCTGGCTGCGCGACCGCTTCGCGCTCACCGTCGTGCTGGTCGAGCACAACATGCAAGTGGTCATGGGCGTCTGCGAAGATCTCCACGTCCTCGATCACGGCGAGACCATCGCCCACGGTCCGCCGGAGGTGGTGCGCAAGCACCCGAAGGTGCTCGCTGCCTACCTCGGGGAAGACGCCGAAGAGGTCGCCGAGGCGGAAGCGCAGCCCCCTGCGCACGCGGGCCAGGGCGCCGAAGAGGGCCAGAGCGCCGCCCCCGAGACCACGGAGCTCACGTGAAGACCGCGCACCCGATCCGCTCGATGCCAAAGGCAGCCGTGGGCTCTCCGCTCCTCGTCGTTGAGAACCTCGCCGTCGCCTACGGCGGGATCAAGGCGCTGAAGAGCGTCTCGCTCCAGGTCAACCGCGGCGAGATCGTGGCGATGATCGGCGCCAACGGCGCGGGCAAGACCACCACGCTGAAGACCATCGTCCGCCTGCTCCCGATCTCGGCCGGGAAGATCGCCTACGATGGCGCCGACCTCGGCGGGCTCGCGACCGAACAGGTGACCAACACGGGAATCTCCCTGGTCCCCGAGGGCCGCGCGATCTTCCCGAACCTCACCGTGCGCGAGAACCTCGAGCTCGGCGCGTGGAACCACAAGCACCTCGCGACGATGAACGAGACGCTCGACGACGTGATCAAGCTCTTCCCGCGCATCGGCGAGCGCATGAAGCAAGAGGGCGGCACGCTCTCCGGCGGCGAGCAGCAGATGCTCGCGATCGGTCGCGCGATGATGGCCCGCCCCGCGATGCTGCTCCTCGACGAGCCCTCGCTCGGGATCGCGCCGCGCCTCGTCGCCGACATCTTCGAGGCCATCGCCCGCATCGCCGAGGCCGGGACCACGATCTTGCTCGTCGAGCAGAACACGCGCCTGGCCCTCAAATACTCGATGCGAGCCTATGTCTTGCGCACCGGCGAGATCGCCATGAGCGGGCCCTCGAAGGAGCTCGCGCAGAACGAAGAGATCAAGAAGGCCTACCTCGGCGGGTAGATCGCGCGGTCACTCGGCGGGCGCGAAGACAGAGAGCGCGCCCGGCATCACCTCGACAGAGAGCGGCAGCTTGCCCAGCGGCTCGCCGTCGACGTCGAGCAAGTACTTGTCGCGGATCGACCGGTTCACCAGCTCGATGGTGATCTTGTCGCAGCGAAAGTGCTTCGTTTCAGGGCTCTTCAGGTGTGCGCCCGTGTAGATCTTCGACGAGCCCATGGCGAAGCTGAGGCGCGACGCCGCGCCCATGTCGACGACCTCGAAGATCCCGTCGTCGAGCTTGGCCATCGGCGCGACGAACATCCCGCTCCCGAAATAGCGGCCGTTGCAGATGGCGAGCATCCGCGAGTGGATCTCTTCCTGGCGCGAGGTCGCCCCCTCGTGGATGGTGCAGTTGAGCACGCCAATTTCGCTGTGAATCAAGCCTTTCAGGCTCGCGGCGAAGTAGGCGACGGTGCCGCCGAGGGCGCGGCTGGCGTCGGCGACGTACTGATCGACCAGGCCGCCCATGCCGATCGAGAGGATGTTGATGAAGTAGCTGGTCGACGACTCTTCCCGGTGATCGAGGTACGAGAAGCGGCCCACGTCGACGGCGCGCGTCTTCCCGCCGGCGATCGCCGCGCAGTACTGATCGAGGCGGTGCTCGATCCCGAGCGTCTTGCGAAAATCGCCGCCGGTGCCCTGGCCGATGATCCCGAGTCGGGTGCTCTTCGCGCCTTGCTCGCGCGCGGTCATCAGGCCCGCGACGACCTCGTGGATCGATCCGTCGCCGCCCACGGCGATCACCGTCTCGCGCCCGGCGAGCGCGGCGTCCCTGGCGATCTCCACCGCGTGACGGCCCCGCTCGGTGAAGGTCACGTCGAAGCTGCCGAGGCTGCGCTCGATCGGATCCTGCATCTTTGCGAACAGCGAGCCGGTGCGCCCGCCGCCGGCCCGCGGGTTCACGATCAGGAGAGGTTTCATCGCGCCATCCAGAGGGGTAGGGTGAGAGGACGCGCCAGCCTATCGCGAGAGGCGCTGGACATGGAGCCCACATGTGTCACCGGCTGAATGACGCCTGCGCCCGCGGCAACTCAGGGTCCGTGCGCGAACGAATGTCTTCATGGGTCCTGGTGGCCGCGGCGAGCCTGCTCGTCGTGGGGTGCAGCGCGAGGCGGCACGTCGTCGGCGCGGGCGAGCCGGGAACCACGACGATCCTCATCGAAAATCAGGTCGCGTCGCCCGACGAGCTCGACCGGGTCGTGGTCAGCATCGACGACGCGGTGGTCCCGCTCTCGATGCTCCCGTCGCGCGGTGAAGAGCCGGCGGCGCTCACCGCGCTGCGCCTCGCGCCCGGGGCGCACACCATCTCGGTCCGCGCGGCGACCCACGGCGCGGGCGACGATCGCGCGGTGGTGGCGGCCGTGCAAACGTTCCACGTCGCCGCGGCGGCCGCGTCGATCGGCATCGCGGTGCGCAGCCGCCCCGAGCTGGGAGGCGACGGTCGCATCGCGGTCGATCTCCGGATGCGCGGAGGCCACATGGCGGCCGAGCTCGGCGCCGCGGCCCCCGAAACGCAGGCCGATCGCTGCGATCCCCTGTTGCCCACGCCGCGCGCCCTCTGCCGCGCCGCGAACGACATGGACGAGGCCGCTCGCCGCAACGATCTCGTGGGCGTGCTCTGCGTGCGCGACAAGCTCACCACCATGCGCCAGCTCGCGCTGATCGGGGCGACCGCCGAGCCGCACGTGCTCGCCCTGTCGCGCGCGATCGATCACTGCGTTCGCACCGACGTCATCGGCGGACCCGACGGCACGACGGTGACCAGAGGGCCCGCCGCCCTTTGATTTGCGGTTGGGTTTGACCGCCACGACCCTCGCGCCGAGGATGTCGGCGATGTCCGTCCCAGCCCAGCCGATCGCGCCTCTCGTGGAGCGGCCCGGCGCGGCCCTGGAGCCACGCCCAGCGCGGGTGCGCGCGCTCCTGCGCCTGATGGGGACGCCCGATCGATCGGTCCGCCAGCTCGCGCTCGGGATCCGCGCGACCACCCATCGCCAGTTCGACGAGCACGTCGTCCCGCTCGTGGAAGCGTGCTGGCCCGCCTTGAAGGGCCAAGCGTTCGATCAAAAGCTCCGGATCGGCGCGTGCGATCTCTACGCCTCCGCGCCGTACACCGTGCTCCTGTGCGCGCCGGATCGGCCGCTCCTGATCCGCGCCGTCACCGACGCTGGCAATCGATGGCCACTCTCGTTCCCGGCGCTGGCGCTGCTGGGGCGAGGCGCGATGGAGATCCTGGGGCGCGTCGCCTACCTCCCGGTCCATCGGCGGATCATCCTGATCTCGGCGTTCATCGTGGTCGTCGATCACGTGCTCGATCACTGCATGACCGATCCACCGCGAGAGCGAGGCGAGCGGCTCCTCGCCGTCATCGACGGGCAGATCCGCCCCGAAGGACCGGAGCTCTCGCTCGTGCGCGCCCTCGCCGTGGCGATGGGAGAGAGCCTCTCGAACAGCGAGCGAGCCGCCTTTGAAGGCGCGATGATCAAGGTCCGCGAATGGATCCGCGCCGAGGTTCAGGCCATGCTCGGCGAGCCCGATCCGCTCGGCCTCGGGCACCGCCTGGCCGGCGTGGAGGGGACCATCGACGGGCTTCTCTTCCCGGTCGCCCGCTTCGCCGGAAAGGGCGCGCGCCCCTGGATGGTCGACGTCTCGATGTTCGTGCAAATCATGGACGATTGGCTCGATTACGAGGCAGATTGCGCCTCGAGCCGCCCCACGCCGGTGACGACGGGGCGCTGGACGTTCGCCGACGTGGAGAGCTCGTGGCAAAAGACCCTCTCCGGCATTGAAGCGCTGGTTCGCGAGGCGGGGCTCACGTCACCTCACTATGTTCGCTTCGTCCGCTCGGCGTATGTGTTGATGATGCACGAGGTCACCCAGGCGATGATCCAGAGGCCCGACGAGTGATGGCGGCAGCGCTCGCGCCCGCGGTGCTCGTGATGGGCAAGGGCGGTGTCGGCAAGACCACGGTCGCCGCCGGGCTGGCCGTGCTCGGCGCGGAGACGCTCGGCAAGGCGGCCTTCGTCGAGTTCAGCGACGGCGAAGCCGGGAGACGGGCTCTCGCGGGCAGCCACAAGAGCATCGAGCACATCGTCATTCGCCCCGCCGAGGCGCTCCAGCGCGGGGCGACTCCGCTGTTCGGGTCCTCGATCCTGGCCAAGCTCGCGCTCGGGAATTTCGCGATGCGCCCGCTGCTCCGCGCGGCGCCGGCGATCCGCGAGCTGGCGATGCTCGAGTCGGTGCGGCAGCTGGTGGCGGAGCGGCCAGGCACGCGCGTCGTCGTCGATATGCCGGCGACCGGCCACAGCGTGGCGTGGCTCCGCGTACCCAAGCAAGGACGGCGGCTGCTCGGCGCCGGGCCGCTCTTCGACATGTGCGAGCGCGTGGGGCGAGAGCTGATGACGCCCGGCAAATCCTCGATCGTGATCGTGACCTTGCCCGAGCGCCTCGTCATCGCCGAGACGGTGGAGCTCTGCCTGGCGATCACCGGGGAGACCGGGATGCCGGTCGATCACATCGTGGTCAATCGCATGCAGGTCGCCTTGCCGGAGGCGGCGCTCGCCGAGGCAGACAGCCTCTCTGCGCGTCGAGGTCCGGTGGGCGACGCGGCGCGGGCGCTCGCGCAGATCCTCACCGCCCGCCGCGTGGCGCGGCGCGAGGGGGAGACCGCGCTCGAGGCGCTCCACCTCTCGAACCCGGCGATCTGGCGGATCCCGCTCGCGCCGGCCGATCCCTCGGCGAAGGCCGTGGCGAGCTGGCTCCGCGCGGAAGGTGCCCTGTGACCCCGCGAGCCGGCAAGAGCCGATCGAGCGCGAGCGGCCCGGCGAAGACGCCGCTCGTGGTGGTCTGTGCGGGCGGCGGCGGCGTCGGCAAGACCACGACCTCGGCGGCGCTGGCGCTGGCGCTGGCGCGACAGGGACGCACCACCCTGATCGTGACCATCGATCCGGCGCGGCGGCTGGCCGGGGCGATGGGCGTCCCGATCGGCGACGTGGTCACGCAGGTGGCGTTGCCCGACACCGGAGGACGCCTGTTCGCCCTCATGCCCGATCCCCGCACCTCGATGCGCACCTTCGTCGACGAGCTCTTCGTGGATCAGCCCGCGGCGAAGGCTCATTTGCTCGCCAATCGGCTCTTCGTCGAGCTCTCCGACGCGGCCGCCGGCGTGCACGAGCTGGTGGCCATGAACCTGATCGCCGGCGCCGCGGCGGGAGGTCGGTTCGAGGTCGTGGTGATCGACACCGCACCTTCGCGCCACGCCATCGACTTCGTCACCTACCCGGGGAGGCTCGCGGCCTTGCTCGGCGGACGCACCATCGCCTGGCTCGCGGGCGTCGCCGAGCGGGCCACCGACCGAGCGCCGTCGACTGGAGCTCTCTCCTGGGGTGTGGGGCGGATCGAGAGCCTCCTCGCGCGGGTCACCGGGCCGCACCTGCTCGGCGACACAGCCAGCCTGTTCGGCGATCTCGCGCGCGTTCGCGAGCGCTTCGTCGCGCTCACGCAGCACGCGGCCAATCTGCTCCTGGGCGATCGGACAGCCTATGTGCTCGTCGTCGCGCCGACGGCCGCCGCCCGCGACGACGCGGTGTATCTGCACGACCGCCTCGACAAATTGGGGCGCAAACCCCACGCCATCGTCATGAATCGCGGCGACGTCGCGGCGGCGAGCTACGTCCGGATCCTGCGTGAAACGGCGGGAATTTCGCCCTCTCTGCTCGACGCGATCGGCATCCTGGAGCAGGAGCGCGCCACGCGGGGAAGGGCCGCTGCGGCGTTCTCGGCCGAGCTCGAGAAGGCGCTCCCGAAGCTGCCCATCGTGCGACTGCCCTTCATCGAGGCCGTCGCGCCCGACGACGTGATGATGGCGCTCGCCCTGGAGCTCAGGGAGCACGTGGAGACGCTGCTGCCTTGACCTTGCTCTCCGCAGGCGAAATCGCCTTGATGAAGTCGTCGGCGGCGACGCCGAGCCCGAGGAACACCCCGATGCGCGCGAGGCCGAGCGGCGCACCGCTGGTCGGGCATCGGCGTGAGCGCGGCCCCCTACAAGCGCTTCAGATGCCGAGTCCGAAGCCGGCCTGCTCACCTTCTTTGCGCGCGGCGGTGACCTTCCCACAGGGAGCGATGCTGACCGCGGCCACCACGCCGGCGAGCAGCGCGAGCCCGGGATCGATGAACGCGAAGAGCGAGAAAAGGCCGCCCATCAGGCTGATCACCAGCCACGCCCCGCAGGCGAAGAACATCACCCCGTTCAACGCCGTGGCGGCAATCGCTGCTCGCCCGTGGCCGCCGAGCAGCTTGCCGCCCGCGAAGGCCGTCGCGCTTCCCAGCAGGAGCAAGACGTAGGGAGCGGCGGCGAGCGCCCCGCGGATGCTGGTGATCGAGATGGTTTGCAGCGACGTGAGGGCGGTGATGATCCCCGAGAGCAGGCTGAGGCTCCCCGCGGCGCGGGCGACGGGGGGAGTCATGAGGGACGCCATATCGATGTCGTCGCCGGGCGCAGCCGTGGAGTTGTTCACCCCCGCACGCTATCCCGTCGCGCCGCGGTACGCAATCCCGTCGAGCGCGACGGCTCGAAGGGTCGACTCAGATATTGATGCTCTGCGGGATCTGCGAGGGGAGGAGCACGATGTAGGGGATGCGCGAGAGGTTCTTGCGGCCGATGTCGGACTCGATCCTGGCGAGGCTCGCCTGGAACGTCGACAGCGGCTCCGCGACGCGCGCATCCTGGAAATACTGGCCCGGGATGTTGCGATCGTAGTCGCCGAGCTTCGTGTAGTAGACTCCGCCGAGCAACGTGAGGAGCGCTTGCTGGAGCAAGGACTTCTGGAGGGGCGGCAGCGTGCCGAGCAGATTGCCTTGCTCGTCGGCGGACGCCGGCGGCGGCAGGTAGCCGGCGAGGGGCACGGCCGGCGTGTACTTCATAATGAAGCTTTGCGTGAAGTTGACGGCGGCGTGCTGCGCGCTGCCCGTGTAGATGGCCATCGTCGCGACGTTCACGAGGTAGCGGAACGTGCGGATCGTCGGCTCCCCCGGGATCCCGGGCTCGCCGACGCCGCCGAGGCGCGCGCCGTTCTTGCCGCCGAGGTCGCGGACCCAGGCTTGAAGCTCGTAGTCTCCCTGCACGTCTTCGTCGTTGCGGTAGTAGATCCCGAGGTAGCTCTGGACCCACTGGTGGATCGCGCCCCAGATCTGCATGGCGTCGTCGCGGAAGGGGTACACGGGGAGCGTCTCCACGCTTCGACGCTGGATCGCCTCGGGGAGGAAGCTCTCGTGGAGCGAATAGCCCACCACGCGGTCGACCGCGAGCTGGATCGAAGAGCCGATGGTGCCGGCGAGGAGCGCGTCCACCGTGCCACCGGTGTTGATCAGCACCTTGAGCGCCAGGTCGTTGATGAAGAGCGTGCCTCTCGCGTGGGGCTCGAGGAGCACGTAGAGGGGGTGTGACGTCGCCAGGTTGCGCGGCGTCGCGACCGCAAAGGCCTCGACGACGAGGTGGGTCTCGCCGAGGTGGGCTACCATCTCGTGGTAGTTGCCGTCGGCGATCTGCACCCAGATCTTGGCGATGGACCAGGCCGGGCTCGACGGCGTGATCACCGGAGTCTCGTTGTCGGGCGCCTGACCGAGCTGGATAGCGACGGCGCGCAGGCTGCGATCGGCGGCGCCCTGAGGAGCGATGGCGAAGAGCGCGAGCGGGACGGCGAGGTACTTTTGCTGGTCGGGGAACGTGCCAGTTTTCACGGTGGCGAGCGCCGCGTAGTCGAGGAGGAAGAGCCGGCCTTCCTTGCCCGCGGCAGCGAGGCTGTCGTTCGCGCCCATCGTCTCGCGGTACTGCGCTTCGCTCACCGGAAAGCTGGGCGGCAGCGCCGGGATCCCCTTGATGAGGCCGGGGTTCGGGCCCGCGACCCGGAGCCAGGCGAACAGGCGATCGTCGTCCCAGGCGCTCTCGATCTCGGGCACACGCATGGTCTGGAATTGCTCGGCGTAGACGCCGATGTCCGGGGCTTCGCCGAAGAACTCGAGGTAAGCGAGGAGCTTCTGGCCGAAGTCCGTCAAGAGCTTCTTCCCGATCTCGCGGATCAAGCGGAGCGCCTTCTCGGCCGGACTCTCGCCCTCGATCGCGGCTTCGACGCGCGCCACCAGGCCCTCTGCGAAGCCGAGGAGCCCCTTCGCGGGGCCGTGCGAGGCCTCCTGCGCCGCGGCCCTGACCGGGTTGGCGTGCAGCTCCGTGAGGAGCTTGGAGAGATCCTCGTGCAGGTCGCGGAGCTCCACGATGGTCTCGACGGCCTTGACGAAATCCTCGGGCGATTCCCGGGGGATCGTGGGCTTTTTCGCGCCGGCGCCGAAGATCTTCGACGCCTTCGCCAGCACGTTGCCGAGGAGATCGAGCGTGAGAATGACCGCGGATCCGGCCCAGATCACCGCGGGCCCGTCGGCCTTGGGCACGGTGGTCGCGACCGCGAGCGGCTGGACGATGGTGCCGTAAGCGTAGGTGTACGTCTGCTGGGCCGCCTGGAGCTGCTCGGCGCGGGCTTTTTGCTCGGCGGGGGAGTCGGTCTGCGGGAGAGAGGGAGTCGTGGTGGCCATGGGTACCTCGGTGGAGGAGCGCTGAGACGGACTCGTCGTGCGCACGGACTCGCGTGGCTGAGCAAGGGGTATGCCCACACTTGCGCGGGCTCGGATGTGCTCAGCTCCAGGGAAATGTCGGTGCTCTGGCGTCCTGGCAGCGACCCCGAGGTCCGGGCACGTGCCCGACACGTGCCGGACACGTGCCGGCGACTCGCCCGCATCACTGCGAGCAGGTGCAGAGCTCGCAGCCGTGGTCGTCGAAGAAGCACTGGACTCGATCGGCCGGGCAAGCGCCGGGGGCCGCGCGCTCCGGGCAGCGGGACGACTGGCCGCCTCCCGAGGGCGTCGGCCCGTCGAATCGCGTGCTGGTCGACTCGATGATCGGGTGGTTCGGGATGTTGTCGAAGGTGCCGCTGGTCATGCACCCGAGGCACGCGGCGCCGACGAAGGCTCCGAGCAGCCATGCGGAGAGTGCCAGTCGTCGGGGCAAAGGCTTCTCCAGAACGTGCATGAACGGGCTCCTGTTGTGGTGATCGACGGGCGGCCGGGGTCAGGATTATCGCGCCGACGGCCGCTCGGGTCAACGAACGAAGGGGTCAGATCGATTCGAGGAGGTTTTCGGCCCGATCAAGGACCAGGCGGAGCTGCGTGTATGTTGGCGAGCCGCGGGCGAGAAGCGCCCGTCGGTCTCCATGGGCTTGGGTAGCCCTTCGCATCGGCCGCAGCAGAGCATGCGGCCGGGGCGTGAGCTCGCGCGGAAATCGCCGCGCCTGCGCCATCGCGCGCCGCGCTCTCCCGCCGCCCGGCGGGCACGCACCTCGCCGTCTCCTCGCCTCCCTGTGAATTCTCTCCCCGCTCGGCGTGCGATCCGCGTCGGCCGCACCAGCGCACGAGGTTCTAAGGCTTCGGGGGCGTCGAGCAGAAGCTCGCGGTCCGACAGACGCCCTCACGGCACGCGAAGGGGGTGTCGCACTCGAAGCCTTTGGGACATGGCGCCCCGTCTCCGACGAGGCGGACGCAGGTGAAATCCCCGCAGATCAGGCCGGATGCACACCGCTCGGGCCCGGGATTGCATTGTGCACCTTCGCCCGGCAAGGCGACGCACACGCCTTCCGCGCTGCACGTCGCGTCGGGCGAGCACAAGCGATTGGGCGCACACGCGCCGCCGGGCTCGTGCCGCGCGGCGCACACGGAGTACCTCGAGTCGCAAAAGAGCGGGGGCGCGCAGCGATTGACCGCGCAGCTCCCGCCCTCGTGGACCTCGGTCGTGGGCTTTCGACACGTCGACTGGTCGCACACCATCCCCTCTTCACAGACCACCACATCGCCGTCGCACGACTGGCCCTCTTTGCCCACCAGGATGGCGACGCAGTGCCCCACGCGGCAGAGCGCGCCGTCGATGCACCGGTTCTCGGAGGAGAAGCCAGGGTCGAAGCAGGCATCGCCGGGCGCGAGCCGAGCCTGGCAGACACCGCTCTTGTCGCCTGACGTGTTCGCATCGCAGTAGTCTTCGCTCGGGCAGGTCGATCTATCGCCGCCCTTGCCCACAAAGCCGCACGCCTGGCCCACCGCCGAGAGCTCGGGGACGCAGATGCCGGAGATGCAGTTGCCGGAGGCGCAGACCGCCGAGGGAGAGCAGGCCTCACCCGCCGTGACCAGCTCCATGCAAACTCCGCACTGAGAATAGGAGCTGGAGCACCAACCCGACTGGCATTGATCGAAGAAATCGCAGGGGCTACCCGCCGGTGCAGCGCCGTTCGAACGAGGAAAGAGCGTGTAGTCGTCGTAAGGGCCAATCCCGCCCAGAGGAATGGTCCGGATGCTCCAGGTTCGCCTCGATCGGAAGAAGCCTTCGGCCGTCAGGCACCGGGGCGGCACGTACCCGCAGGTGGCCACGCTGAAGCTCGCCGCGCACTCGGTCAGCACCTCCGCGCTCAGCGTCATGCCGGGCAGCACCGCGCGCGTCGCGCACCGCTGCGTGAGCGCGTCGACCGTGGGCTGGCCGAGATCGTACCCCTCGCACCGCTGAAACCATTCACGATGCGCCGCGTGATACTCCGTGCAAGCAGCCACCAGCGCGGCAGGAGAAGAAGCAGGCGATCCGGCGACGGGGTCCGTAGGAGCCGCGCCGGTGGTGCTGGTGCTGGACGTCAGCTCGGCCGGCGCGCCGCAGGCGCCCAGGAGGAAGATCCCGGCTATCGCGGTCAGCCGGAGCAGAGTCGATTCAGGAGCACTCATCGTTTTTTGCCTCTCGTCAATCCTCGAAGGGATTGGTGTCGCACAAATTGTGCCGCTCGAATTGCTGCTAAATTTTGTGCATCACGGTGCTGAGCGTCGTTATCTCGCGCGCGTCGACGAACGAGAGGTTCAGATCGATTCGAGGAGCAGCGCGTAGCGCCCGATCTCCTCGAGGAGGTAGCTCTTCAAGCCGCTCATCGCCGTTCCGAGCGGGTGAGATCCAGGGTTACGAGACCATCTTCCTGCGCTCATGACCCACGCAGCAGAGTAAGCCTCCGATCTCATCGCGGCTGCGAGCGGTGTGCGGAGCGTCGAGTGGTGCACGGTGTTCTGCTTCTACGCGGTTGTTCACGCCGTCAACGGTCTGCCGCTCACTCGCGGCCAGCGCAGCCGGCCATCGAGTGCAGCGGCTTGTTCGGCGAGGTGCCTCAGAATTCACGAGCGAGCCAATACAGTGGGCGTCGCTTCGAGTGTGGGATCGCGAGGACGAGTACATGCGCCGAATGCACCTCAAAGGCGATCGCATAAGGAAACCGACTGATAAGCGCTCGACGGATACCCACCGTCGCAGCCGCCGTGCCCGGCCAGACCGGAAAAGACGCTGGCATCGCCGCGATCCGAGTCAACGCCAAGGACACCTCGTCGATGAGCTCGTCACCCAGCCCGAAGCGCTGCTCGTCGTACCAGATTGCCGTGCCGCGAAGCTCTGCCCGCGCTTCAGGATGCAGTTCGACGCGCACGACGCTCCTCGAGCTCGTTCTTGAGCTCGGCCCGTGCGCTCCCCCACTCGATCGTCTGAACCTTGCCCTCGACGACGTCGCGCGATCGGCGCTCCAGCTCGGGCGCCCATACCCGCGCAACCTCCTCGTCGTCGGCTTCGTCCAGGCTCGAGAGCAACTCTTCCGCGACCCGCGCCCGGTCCTGGCGAGGGAGCTGGAGCACCTGCGCGAGAAGTTCTTCGGTCGACATACAGCCAGCCTACCACGGATCCGGGCTACGAGGCCCACGGGTTCGACCGCAGGCGGGACGCCGAGCACCGACGGAGCCGACCGTCCGCGCTCGACCGCAGCACGCTCATGCAAGAGCTACCGAACGCGTCCGGCGATGAGCTTCACGACCCAGGCGACGCCAATCAATCCGGCGATCACCTTGTTGGCCATGCTGAAGACCTTCACATCGCCGTTCTTCCGGTAATACACATCTCCGAAGATCAGCACCCCCAAGGCGACGGGGGTGACTGTGAAGTACATCAGCCAGAAGAACCATTGCTTGTTGTAAAATGGAACGGCATCGTAGTGAAGATAATGAGACCCCGGCAGGCCAGGGATATTGTCGATCGGCCGGGCCCCCGGGCGCCAGCCGTCGAGACCGGCGCGGAACGCCGAGTGATTCCCCAGCGTCGCCCACGTTTGCTGGTCCTCTCGCCGAACCTGCACCCCACGGCTCGTTTGCCCGCGCAGCACGGACTCGACCAGCTCCGCGCGCTCGAAGGGCCCTGTCTCGACTTCACCCTCGTTCCCACGAACGTACCACTGCGGATTCATGATGTGCTCCTTCTCGAAATTTATCCGTGAACCAGGTCCGACGTAGAATACTACTCGAGTGGTAGAAGATGCCGGGAGCAGCGCTCGCCGACTTCGACGATCGTCGGTCGGTGACCCGGAGCGACAGCTCTGGGTCGTGTCTGCCGAACGGCTGGGCGATCACCTGCGGCGCGAAGCGTCGTCAGCTGCATCGCCTTGTTGAACGAAACCGCGCGCAGCGCGCGGTAGCTCCAGAATCCCGACCAGCAGCGCGGCCCCTCACCCCGGTGCTTGGCCTTCCTCACGCCGATTGAGCACGATCCTCCACGCCCGGCGACGCCGTGTCGCCGTGCACTTCCCCGGAGGAAATCATGGTGACGATCGACACGTGGCAGGCACAGATGAGTGAGGGCATGCGACTTCGCGACTTCCGCCCTCGGACGCAGGAGGGCTACATGGCGGGCGCGCGGCAGTTCATCGAATGGATCAAGCGCGGACCCGAGACGGCCACCGACAAGGATGTCCGCGCCTACTTCCTTTACCTGCGGGAAGAGAAGCAGCTCGCCCCGTCGACGATCAATGTCGCG
>JBDTXR010000211.1:0-14977 GCA_040006075.1 Byssovorax sp.
GCGCACCACCTCCACGAGGCGGGGATCCCGCTGGTGATCGCCTCGCAGCTCCCGCTCTCGTTCCGCGGCGCGGCCATCCTCGCCGAGACGCTCTACAGCGGCCTCCTCTGGGGCGAGGATCCGCGGGCGATCATCCATCAGCTCCGGCAAGAGCTGGCGATCCGCTGCCCCGACTCGCACGACTGGGCCAGCCTCGTCGCCTACGCGGCGTTCCCCGCCGATTTCGATCGGCAGATCGATCGCGTGAAGCTGGAGCGCCGCCGCTTCGCCGTCGACACGGCCATGGCGCGCATCGATCTCGGGCAGGCTGCGGCGAGCGGCGCGTTCGCGACAGCTCCAGATGACGCGAATGCCGACCGGGAGAACGCGAGCGATCGCGCCCTGAAACAGGCCATGGATCGGCTGAAGGCGGCGATGCCCTCGCCCGAGGAGACCGATCGCGAGAAGCTCCGCGGCGAGACGCTGGGGCGGCTCGGGAGCGCCGAGAAGCGCTACGCGAACATCCTGGTGCGCCGCGCCGAGGCCCTGGCCGAGGGGCCGCGTCGCGCCGCGCTCGTCGCCGAGGTCCGCGCCACGCTCGAGTCGTCGCGCGCGCACTACCTCGACGCGTTCCGCCTCGACATGCGCGCGGTGTGGGCCCTGGTGCAGCGCCTCGCGCTCGACGTGGCGCTGGGCGAGCCGCTCGACGAGACGCAGTGGATCACCGCGCACGGCCTCGCGCGCTTCGCCCTCGCCGAACGCGAGCCGCACCTCGTCATCGGCGCCCACGGCACGCTGGCCGAGCTCTACGTCCTCGCGCAGATCCTCCCGCTCACGAACAGCGCGCGCGCTGACGCGGCCCGCTGCGCGCGCGAGCACATCGACGCCCTGCTCGGCGCCGTCGCGGCCGAGTCGCTCGACGCCTACTCGGTGCGCCACCAGCTCGCGCGCTACGCGACCTGGTGGTGGAAGGATCAGCCGCTGCTCCGTGGGCTACCCGAGGATCTCGTGAAGGTGCTCGACGACGCGGGCGTGCCCTCGCAGCGCGATTGGACCTGAACAAAACGCGCGCGGCGGGCGCCTCCGCCCGCCGCGCGCCGACACCGCCGCTGCGATTCAGCGCGACTTGCGGCGCCGGATCATCGCCAGCGCCACGAGCGCGCCGAGGCCGCCAAGCGACGCCGCGCCGCTCTCGCGATCACCGCCGAGGCTGATCCCGCACTTCGCGCTGGATCCGCTGCCGACGCCGTTGCCGAAGAAGCCGCTCGATCCGTCGATGGTGCTGCCACCGCAGTCGTAGACCGGGCAAGCCGGCGGCGTGCCGATGCCGATCGACGTCTGGATGTAGTTCGCCACGTTGGTCTGCGTGACCGACGCGCCGACCTCGAGATCCTTGCCGAGCGCGGCCCGCGGGAGCTCGCCGTGGAGGCGCGTGATCCACAGCGCGCTGGGGTTGATCTTGCCGAGGAGCTTGTCGGCGTCGGCGGTGGCTTCGTCGATCGCGCCGGCGCCCGACGCGTCGCCGTAGCCGCTCTGCGCGGCGTTGTTCTGCGCGACCTGGATCAGGTTGTCGGTGAGCTCGAACGACGACGTGGGCCGCGCGGCCTCCGTCAGCCAGGCGTTGCCGCCGCTCTTGGCGAACCCGGCCTGCTTGAGCAGCGGGTAGGTGCTGGACTGGGTGTCCCAGTTCCAGACCACGCTGGCCGGCTCGATGGTGAAGTTGTCGAAGTTCGCCGTCTCGTAGCGCCCTTCGCCGAGGACCCACAGGGTGATCGGCGTGAGCGCGCCGGTGCCCGCGGCGACCATGCGCAGCGGCAACGTCGGGCTCGCGCCGGGCGTGGTGACGCGCACCGGGCGCATCGACTCGATGCCTTTCCCGGGCACGAGCTTGAGCGCGAGGAAGTCGAAGTGATCGGCGACGTAGCCATCGATGATCGGCTGCACGTCGGCGGGGACGGCGAAGTTGTGGTCCGTGAGCCAGGTCTTCAGCGCGGTCGGATCGTCGGATTTGAGCTGGACCGTCTCGTACGGGCCCACGGTGGACTGGGCGAGGACGGTGACCCCGCCCGAGCTGCTGCCGCCGACGCCCGCGCTGCCCGTGGCGCCAAAGCTGTCGTCGAGGCCGGGGTACTGGCATCCATCCGGCGGTCCAGGGCAGTTGAGCGGAGGGGGGCTGACGTTCACCGCAGTGGCCTGCTCGACGAAGGCGAAGAGCACGTCGGACGAGAGGCCGACGTCGACGATCCCCTTCGTGGGAAGGATCCACGCGAAGGAGGAGGGGTTACCCGTATAGGTGATTTGATCCCACAACGTCGTCTCGGTCGGAGAGACCGAGAGCATCATGCGATGACCGGTGACCTGCGTGCTCTCTTCAGGAGGCACGAAGCACCCGCCGCAGGCGGCGGCGTCGCGGGCATCGGTGAGGGCGAGAGCGACAACGGGGACGGCGAGGAGAAGGGCGTGAGTAAGCTTCATGGTGGGGCCTCCGAGTGCAGCGCTGACCAAGCACCGCGCGTGCCAGCGGTCAGCGGCGAAAAACCGCTGGGAATCGCGCAAACCGCCGTTTTTCTGCCTGGCCCAAGCTGGCGCAACCGCTGCACTCGAGGTCGTTTCGGTGCGCGGCTGCCCTTCAGCGACCCGCGTCGCGCGGGCCTGCGTCGGTGCCGGCGTCCGTCCCGCCATCGCTCGACGGCACCGGCGCGCCCGCGTCGGCCCGGGCGATCAAGCTCGGTGGCTGGCCCGGCGGAGTACCTTCCGGGAGCGCGTCGAGCGGGACGCGAAACACGTTGGGGTGCGGCCCCCCGACGCGGAGGAAGAGCTCTTTGCAGGTGAGATCCATCGGCGACGTCGTGGCGGCCATCCCGCGATCGAGAGGCGCGCTCAGCTTGGGAAAGCGAAACGTCATCCCGTCCTTGAGGCGGACCAGGAGGCCTTGCTCTTCCCCGGTCGTCGTCGCCGCGTAGCCGCAGCGCAGGTTCCACCAGCCCGTCTCGACGCAGCTCAGATCCACGACGTGCGTCGCCACGACCTCGGCGGGATCCGACGTCCAGTGGCCGGTGAATACGCCGCAGGTACCGCGCTCGCCCTGGGCCAGATCCCCCACGCTCCAGACCACGTCCTCGCCGTCGGTCGCCACGTGGATCTCGGGCTTGATCCCCGGCGGAAAGCCCAGCGCCGCCTCCTCTTTTGCGGACTTCGGGAGCTTGCTCCACGCGGCGAGATCCCGGGACCCCGAGCTCGACTGGCTGTCGAGCGAGCCTTCGTGCTTCGTGGGCACGAGCTGCGCCCTGGCCGCGGTCAGGAAGAACGACAGGCGCGGCGTGCCCTCCCACTCGTTCTGCGGCTGGGTCGGGTGGGGATCTTCGAACTGGATATCTGCGCCCCAGCCGCTCGATCGGAGCCCAGGGGTGATGGAGCAGCGCCAGTCGGAATCGAACGCGACGGCGCCGGTGACCGGGCCGTCGAGATCGGCCACGATCATCTGACGCGACGTCATCCCGGCGCACCCCATGACGATGGAGATGCGGCCGGGCCCCTTGCCCTCGACGTCGACAGCGCGATTGTCGCGCCCGTGAAACGCGATCGTCTCGCCCGGGGCGAGCTTGAGCTTGCGGCATTTCGCGCCGAAGCCCTCGCGCCCACACGGCTCCCAGGCGAGGACAGGCATCTTCTCTTTGGCCGACGGCGTGAAGATCCAGCAGGCGCTCTCGGTCGGGAGCTGGGTATACGGAGTCCACCTTTCGGGATCGAAATTCGGGCACTCGCCGCCCGCGAAATCGGGCCCCGCGTCGCTGCTGCGGCCCGCGTCCATGCCCACGCCCGTGGGCGCGGCGGCGTCGGGCGCGGCGGCGTCGGCCAAAGGCACCTCGGCGCTCGCCGCGGGCGCGCTCGCCGAGGGGGTCAGCGCGACCGCTTCGGCCGGAGCGCTCTTGCTCTTGCACCCCGAGAGCGCGCCGAGGACGCCAATCGCGAGAGACCCGATCTCACTGGACCACGAGCGTCGGCGCATCTTCCCCCTCCAACCACGTCTCGGTGAGCACCACGGGCTCGCCGCCCGACTCCTCGGATTGACCGGCGCCATAAGGCCCCTCGAACGTCACGAGCTTCGGGTGCGGGCGCAGCTCGATCACCCGCCGGTCGCCGCGGCGCACCGGAAACAGCATCTGCGCCGTGTCGCGCGTCGCCCAGAGCGAGCACCCGTCGCGCGTGCCCGTCACGAGAGTGACAGTCGCGTTCGAGGCGTCGCAGGTGATCCGGCTCCACTCGCGGACGTGCTGGAGCGTGCAGGTGTACTCCGGCCGCACCACGACGTCGCGACGCACGGTGTCGGTCCACTCGGGGACCTTCGGGAGCTTGCTCTTCGTGTCCTCGGGGATATCGAGCGTGCGCACCCGCGGGGGCGGCGGCGGACGGCTCGGAGGAGCCGCGGCGTCGCCCGCGTCGCTCGCATCGGCGCCGGCGTCGCCCGGTCCCGCGTCCTCGTCGACGACCGAGGCCGAGGCGACAGCGATCGACGCGACCGGCGCGGCCTGCCCTTTCGGATCCGCACACCCGGCGAGGCCGACCACCAGCAGCAGAGTCGCCCAGGTCTTCAAAGCGTCCTCAGGAAGGCGACGAGCGCCGCGCGATCCTCCTCCGAGAGCTGGCTCGTCTTGCCCATGCGATCCTCGTTGCCGGCGATCAGCGCCTCGAGCGTGCTCGCCCGGCCATCGTGGTAGTACGGCGCCGTCCCGCCGACGAACAGGAGCGAAGGGGTCTTGAAGGCGTCGTTGGCCTCTTCCGAGAACGCCGCGCTCGCCGGGAGCGCAGGTTGCTTGATCGGGACCGCGACGCGATTGGTGTACTCGGTCGCGGGCACGTGGCAGCCGGCGCAGCGCGTCTCCTCGCTCGCGAACACGGCTTTGCCGCGCTCCTCTTGCGGGGTGAGCGGGCGCTCCGGGCGCGGCGGCGGGACGAGGCCTTTGCGGAGATACTCGGCCAGCGCCCCGGCCCGCTGCTTCGCGGCGGTCTGGAGCCGCTCCCACGGCTGCGGTGGATTCAACCAGCGATGGAGTCGCGTGCCTTCCAGGATCCGCGCCTCGAGATCGTCGTTCTGGGCGTGCCACCCGTACGGGCCGGCGGCCGCCACCCGGCCAGCGAGCATCGGTGTTTGCCGGGCGAGCTTTTCAAAAGGCCTGGGCTCGCCGATCATCGCCCCGGCGCCGCCGACGAAGATCGGCGCCTTGGTGATCGGCCCCATGACCTCGGTCCACACGTGACCGTCGTCGCGCCCTTCCGGGTGACAGCCACCACACGCGAGCCCGCCGCTGGTGATTGGATCCGAGGCGTCGTGAAAGACGCGGCGACCACGCGCGGCGGCGGGCGGGAGCGGATCGTCGGCGAGGTGGCGAACGCGGACGTTCTTCGCCGCGCTCACCGTGGTGAGATCCACGAGCGCGACATCGCCGGTGGTTCGACACCAGACATAGGCGAGCTTCTCGTCCGGCGAGAGCGCGATCCCGGTGGGCGAGCCCCCGCGCGTCGGCGCCGGCTCGGTTGGATCGAGCGAGGATCCCAGGGCTTGCTCGTAGATCGGCGTCACGCCGGGATCGATCGCCACGGCGTTGAGCTCGTAGAGCTTGTGCGCGCCTTCGCTCACGACGAGCAGCGTCTTCGTCGTGGCGCGATAGACCATCGCGCGCGGCTGCACCATCGTCGGGAGCGGCGTGTCGAGCCAGGTCTCCCCGAGGTTTTTGTCGTCGAGCGCCGTGCCGCCGAGCGCCTTCCCGGCCCGCTGCGGCGCGAGCGGTTTGTCGTCCGCGAGCATCAGCACGTCGACCGTCGGCGCGCCGAACCAGGCGGCCTCGCCCGGCGCGCCGAGCGCGTGTCGCGCCGCGAACAGGCGCTTTCCATCCGGCGACATCGCCAGCGCGAACCCGAACGAGGCGTCGAGCCGGGCGTCGAGCGGCGTGCGCAGCGGCGCGGGTGGCAGCTCGACACGCGTCGCTTTTCCCGGGCCCGCGAGATCGATCCGCGTCAGCGCCGACGAGACGAGGTGGCTCACGTACGCGACCTTGTCGTCGCGCACGACGACCCCGCGCGGCTCGCGCTCGACGTCGAGCGACCAGCGCACGCTCTTCGCGTCGAGATCGATCATCGAGACCTGATGCGTCCACGCGGAGGTCACCATGGCCGTCTTGCCGTCGGGGCTGACCGCGAGGCCCCATGCGTCGGCCGGGAGCGCGATGCGCGCGGCCTCGGCGAGGGTCCCGTCGGCGGCCGGCGTCATCACCAGCAAGAGCCCGGGATCACGGATGGTCACGAGCAGGCGATCGCCGACGGCGAGGACCTGCGCGGGCCGCCCCGGCATCGGCGTGACGACGACCGCGCTCTCATCGAGCGGCAGCGCCACGCGGCGGATCGCCGAGCGATCTTCGTCGGCGATGTAGAGCGCGTCGCCGCGCGTGGAGCGAACGATCGCGCCGCCCTCGCGCGGCGGCGGAGTCGCCGTCGAGGGTGCCGGAGCGAAGCTCGCCGCAGGAGCGGCGGACGACGCGACCGCGGTCGACGCCGACGAGAGCGCCGCAGCTCCGCCGGAGGTCGGTGGATCGGAGTGACACGCGGCCAGGCTGCTCACGGCGACGAGGAGCACGGCGAGTCGAGATCGACGCATGGGGTTCGGCGGAGCTTACGGGAAAAGGCGCCGGGGAGGCGCGAAGAGGCGCTTCCTCGGCCGCGGCGCCGCGACTTCGACGCGAGATCGAGCCGCCAATCGTCGCTCACCAAGGCGCGGACACCGTCCCGGTCGCGGGCGTTGAACAGGCTCGCATACCACCCGGCAGGGCGGGAGTGCGGCCACCGTGGCTTCACGCGCCGGGCTGCGCCCGAGGCCGGCGCGCCGGTGCAAGCTCCTTCAGAGCCCGCTGCAAGGATCGGTGGGAGCGCACTTGTGGATCGCTCCCGGGCGTCCCTCGTCGACCGGGCCCCCGCAGCCGGCGCGCGCCGCCGCGACGAGCTTCTTGTGCTTCTCCAGCGCGGCCTTCACGGCCGTCGCGCCGGCCTGGCCGACGCCCGGGATCGCCCGATCGAGCTGCGCTATCAGCTTGCACGTCGCCTCGCCCGGCGCGCGCTGGAGCAGATCGAGATCCAGCGCGACGCACTCCCCGTAATGGCCCGTGTCGAGGTAGCTCTGGCCGAGCTCGACGCTCATGGCCAGGGCGCCGCGGGTCTCGCCCGCAGGATCGCCGGAGAGGGTCTTGAAGAACGCGAAGGCCTTCAGCGGATCACCGGCCAGCGCGAAGATGGGGACGAGGTCCTTGCGGGCCGTGACGCCGAGCCGCTCGGCGTTCGGGAGAGCCGGGAATTTCGCCGCGAACTCGATCACCTGCTTGATCTCGGCGAGCGCGCGGGGCATGTCGCCCTGGCTCCAGTACACATAGGCGAGCTTGTAGTGGGCATAGCCCCAGATCCGGTTGCCGGGCGGCGGGAGCTCGGCGGCCTTGCGATAGGCCTGCTCCGCGAGCACGAGCCGGGCGGGATCGCTCTGAGCCTCCAGAAACAGCCACTCTGCGAAGGCGAGGTAAGCGTCGGGCACGTACTTCGACTGCGGGAAGCGCTTGATCAGGTCCAGGTAGACGCGGCGGGCGTCGTCGTCGTGCTTGCTCTGCTGGTGCTCGTAGGCCAGGAAATAGAGCACCTCGTCGCCGCAATGGAGGTCCGCGGCGGCGCAGTACGTGGGGTAGCGCGTCGCGAGGGCCTCGTAGTTTTTGATAGCGTTCTTGCGCGCGGCGGCGACGATGCGGGCCGATCGCTCGGCCTCGGCGCTGCGCGCTGCGACCTCGGAGGGGTTGTGCACGCGCGCGCTCCCGGTCCGGGTCTCGCGATCGAGCTGGTCGCGGAGCGCCGTCGACTCGAGGTCGACATAGGCTTCGGCGAGGCGGCGGAGGAGCGCGGGTTGCTCGGACTCCACGGCCGGCCTCACGGCGACGAGCGTCTCCAGCTTCTGGATCCCGACGATGATCTCGTCCGTCGTGCTTACTGTGCCGGAGTCGCCGGCGACGAGCAGGGACTCTGGAGCGGCGCTGCTCGCGGCCACCGCGGGCGAGGCGACCTTCGCCGCGAGCGGCGGCGCGGCAGGCGGCGTGCAGGCCGGTTGCAGCGCGAGGGCGAGCGGCGCGGCGAGCGCGAGGAGGCGGTGAAGCGAGCCCATGCGCTCTGCATATCACACCTGGTCGGCGAGCCGGCGTGTCACAGCCGCAGGATCTTCACCCGCTTGCCGCCCGTCAGAGCTTCGTTCTCCCAGCGCGGCCGCTCGTCCCAGGGCACCTCCTCGGCCGCGCGCCGACGGTCGAAGATCACCAGGAACCCTTCGGTCAGGCCGAGCCTCCCCAGATAGCCTTCGAGCTGCGCCAGCCCCTCTTGAAGCGGATCGCCTTGCTTGTCCCGCCACACCGTAAGCTCGATGGCCACGAGCTGCTCCTCGCCGCGCACGCGCCAGCGGATGCAGAGATCCATTCTCCCCGAGCCCGCCGCGTACTCCCGCTCGATCATCCCCCCGCCGTTGACCACCCGCTGGAGATACGCCATCAGCACGATGTGGGGGGCGATTTCAGGGTACGACTGGCCCCTTACCATCGGCTCTGCGTTCCTGCGCCAGAAGGCAACGAAGGAGTTGAAGAGCGCGTCGATATCGAGTCGCCCGTCGGGGAGCGCCCACGAGCGCGCCGGCATCACCATCACATCGGCCGTGACCGACGAAAGCTCGCGCGGGATCACCTCGCGGTAAATGGGGTTGGCGATCACCAGGTTCCTCGCGTCGTCCCGCGCGATGAGGCCGAGATCGATCGCGTAGTCGATGTCGTCGCGGGGGATCTCGACGCCGACGTCGAGGCCGGCGAGCACCGGCTCGATGACCCGACGCACGCGCGGCTCCTGGAGCTTGTCAGCGAGCGAGTCGAGGTGGGTGACCCGCGCCAGGATCAGGCGCTCTTTCGCCTGGTCGATATCCGCTGCGGTCACGGCGACCCCCCGGTCGCGGCAGAGCTCGTCGACCGCGGTCGCCGCGAGCGCATTGACGAGCCACGGTTGCCCGCGGGTGAGATCGAAGGCGCGATCGATGGCCGACAGCTCGAAGGGTTGGCCCGTCTCGGCGGTGTGCTGGGCGTACAGCTCGGCGACCTCGTCGCGGGTGAAGGAGCGGAGTGTGAGCGATTTGGTGAGGATGTTGAACGGGCTCGAGGTGCCGAGTCGTCCCGAGCCGCCGGAGGCGATCTTGTAGTCGCGCACGTCGCGCAGGCCGATGAGCGCGAGCGACGCCGGGAACGCCCGTGGGCGCTGCGGGAACCCGGCGCGGAGCTGGCGAAGCACCGAGAGGAGCGCGTTGTCGCGAAGCGCGTCGATCTCGTCGATGAACAGAACGATCGGGCGCGGGCACGCCTGCGCCCACGACGTCAGCGCGGCGGCAATACGACCTCCCGGCTCCGCGACCGGCCATGGCGGCGGCTGGAGATCGGGCGGAAGTTGCGCGCGGATGTGATCCCGGACCGTTCCGAGAATGGCCGCCTCGGCGGCGCCGGGGTCGTCCCCAAACGGCGCGCCCTGCTCGGCGGAGATGAGCGCGGCGGCGTAGCGCCCCTGAGCCGTGAGCTCGGCCGCCAGGGTGAGCAGCGCCGTGGTCTTGCCCGTCTGCCGCGGCGCATGGAGCACGAAGTAGCTCTGCCGATCGATGAGCTCGCTCACCTCCGGCAGGCGGCGCATCGGCGACAGCACGAAGTGAATGTCCGGCCGGCACGGGCCGGCCGTGTTGAAAAATCGCGTCATCGTGGCCTCGCGCTCTCCGTACCGCGCGTGGCGCCGCGCCGCTACCTCGGCGCGACGCGGCGCACGACGCCGGACGCCGAGGCGTGGCGCCGCCGTGCTCGACTCGCAGCTCGTCGACGACGGGCTCTGTCAGAGCTGGCCGCCGAACGTGAGCATCCCACCACCGCTCGCCGTCGTGAATCCGAATCCAGAGGCGATGGGATGGGCGGCCTTCCACTGCTTGAACGTGCTGCGCTTCGAGGCGCCGACGATGAGCAACGGTACGCCGATGACGACGAACGTCCCTCCGACGACGAGGGACGCGATCAAACACGCGTCTTGCGTGCTGTGATCCGGGATCAGATCGGTCTTGCAAATCGGCGCCGTCAAGAGGTTCAGCGCGCCAATCCCGGTGAAGACGCCGCCTGCCGCGAGATACCCGACACCCGAGGACTTCGGCGCAACCTCGAGGTCTGTCGGATACTCGGGGGCCGTCGCTCCCGCGGGAGGAGGCGGCGCCGGTGGGAGCGACTGGACGGCAGGGGGCGGCGGCGCCGGAGCGGGCGAGTCGTCGGCCAGGGCGAGCGCTGGAGCAGAGACGGAGAGCGCGAGGAGGGTAGCGAGCAGGGTTTTCATTGGGTTCCTTGGCTTGATGGGAGGGGGACTCTTACCTCACCTGCGCGCCGAGAGCTATTTCGGACCATTACGCTCGCCGCGGCGAGGGCGCGGTATTTCGGGCTATTACGCGGCCTCGAAGAAGGCTTTTGCCGCTCGCGTCTCGGTCGCGCGATGTTGTAGTGTGGGCGGGCCTCGTGGGCTGCTGGGCGCCGGGAATGGCCAGATGGCTCTGAAGGAGGATCTTTTGAACGAGCTACGTCTGATCTTTTCGCGCGACGGCGGCGCCATCACGTATCGACTCGCGACCTCCTGGGGAGACGAGCTCGGCGAGGCGCAGGCCTTCGTGCCGTTCCTGAGCCGCGACGACGACGAGGATCTCCGCTGGTACCTGGAAGAGTACATGGAGCTCCCGATCGGCGGCGCGCTGGTGCGGGCGCGGAGGATCGAGCAGTCGCTGGCCGAGTGGGGTCGGAGGCTCTTTGATGCCGTCTTCGATCCGGGAGAGCGGCGAGAGCTGTTCGACGCGCTCATCGACGGCAAGGGACCGCGGTTGCTGCTGACGGTGGCCACGAAAGACATCGACGTGCTGCGGTTGCCCTGGGAGCTGATGGCCAATGACCGGGGGCCGCTCACCCGGCGGGGAGTGACCATCCGGCGGCAGCTCGAGACGGCGCGGCGGGCGGAGGTTTACGAGACCGGGAAGCTGCCTTTGCGGATTCTGCTTGCGGTGAGCCGGCCGGACGATAGCGGGTTCATCGATCCGCGGCACACGACGCGGGCGATGCTGGAGGCGCTCGGGCCGCTCGGAGATGGGGTGGTCGTCGATTTCTGTCGGCCGGCGTCGCTCGACGAGATGGAGCGGATGCTGGGTGAGGCCGATCGCGCCGAGCGGCCGTATCAGATTGTCCACTTCGACGGACACGGTTCGTTCGATCCCGTGGCGCAAACCAGCGTTCTTTACTTCGAGCGAGACGGCCTCGGGAGCAGACTGACGCTCAGCGACGAGGTGCCCGCGGACAGCTTTGGCGCGCTGATGGCGCAGCGTCGGGTGCCCCTGGTGATCCTGGAGGCGTGCCGCAGCGGGCAAGTGGGCCATGGTGTTGCGTTTCGTGGCGTGGCCCCAGCGCTGATCGAGGCGGGCGTGGGGAGCGTGCTCGCCATGAGCCACGCCGTGCATGTGGAGGCGGCGAAGGTCTTGCTGGCGCGCTTTTATGCGGAGCTGGCGGTAGGCGCGACCATTGGAGAAGCGCTGGAGCAAGGGCGCTCGGCGCTGGTCGACCAGCCCGAAAGGTGGCTGCGTCGCGGGCCGGGGGAGCCGACAGTGACGCTCTCGGATTGGTTTCTTCCGCAGCTCTATCAGCTTGGCGACGACAGGGTGCTGGTGCCGGGTGAGCTGGAGAATGGGCTGCGATCGACGACGACACCCGAGGTGCGGCGCGCGCCGGCGCAGGGCAACGAAGTGGGCGCGTTTCCGGGAGAGCCGATGTATGGGTTCTTTGGACGAGCGCATGAGCTTCATCGACTGGAGAGGCGCTTCCTGAAGCATCGGGCGGTGGTGCTTCACGCGATGGGCGGGATGGGGAAGACCAGTCTGGCGCGCGAGGCGGCGTTCTGGTGGACGAGGCCAACAGGGCTGTTCCCGGACGGCGCGTGCTTCGTGAGCTTCGAGCAGGCAGGGGGTGCGCGGCGGGCGGTGCAGGTGATCGGAGCCTATTTCGAGGGGGCGGAGTTCGAGAAGCGGAGCGAGGAGGAGCAGGGGAAGAGGGCCAAGGAGCTGTTTCAAACCAGGCGGGTGCTGGTGGTCTGGGACAATTTCGAGAGCGTGCTGCCGGCGTTTCAGGAGGGGGAGGCGGTGGCGCCTTATCCGGAGGAGGAGCGCGAGGAGATTTACAGGCTGTTCACGGAGTGGACGGACGACGACAGACCTTCGGGCAGATTGCTCGTGACCTGCCGACCTGGAGCGACCGGGCTTCTCGGCGCGTGCAAGGTGGAGCTGGCGGGCCTGGCGCGGGCGGATGCGCTCTCGCTGCTCCATGGCGTGATGCAGAAGGCAGGGGTGGCGGTGGCTCACGAGCGGGAGGCGATCGTGGGGTTGCTGGAGACGTTGACGCGGCATCCGCTGTCGATCGAGCTGGTGGGGCCGCATCTGAAGGACATCGGGCCGGAGGAGATTTTGGCAGACTTCCGGACGCTCCTGGGCACCTTCGAGGGGGAGGCGGCGGAGGGGAGAAATCGGTCGTTGAGTGCGTCGATCGAATTCTCCCTGAAGAGGCTGAGCAAGGAGGCGCGGGAGGCAGTGAGGTGGCTGGGGTTGTTCCGAGGTGGGGTGTTCGAAGCGGTGCTGCTCCATGTCAGCCAGATGGATCCGTTGGCGTGGCACGCGGCGCGGGAGGAACTGGAGGCGACGGCGCTGGTGAAGGTCTCCCACCGAGACGTCCTGATGAACGGTCGACGTTATCTGCAGTTCCATCCCACGCTGGCGCACGCCGCGGGGAACGGGAAAGACGACGTGGGGATGAAGGACAGACATGTGGAAGTCTATGCCGCAGTGACGAGCACGGTGACAACGATGCTCATGGGCCCCGATCCTCACCTGGGGATGGATGTAATGGTGCGGGAAGAGTGGAACGTGCGAATCGCGGTCCAATGGGCCCTCGATGCCAAAGCGCACCGTCGCGCGTCCGGGATGGGCACGACGTTGCGTCTCTACCTGGAACGATCGGGACGGCTGCGAGAGCGTGACTGGTGGGCGGCCTGGCTGTCCCTCGAGGTAGGCAAGGGAGGCTTTAGCGAGGCCGTCGTCAACGGAGAGAAAGACGAGGCGTGGGCGCTCGCGAGCCAGGGGCGGCGGCGGGAGGCGATTGCAAAACTGGAGGCGCTGGTCGATCGGCTCAAGAAGACAACGGAGTTCGATGCGGCGTCTGCGCTCGCTGACGCAATCGGAAACCTTGGCAAGCTCTACCATGACGTCGGCTTGTCGCAGAAGGCCATTCCGATGCTCGAAGAAGCAGTGAAGCAGTGCGAGGCGTTGGCCGAGAGAACGCGCGCGGAGGGGGAGAGCGTGAAGCGAATACGTCGGCACCTCGCTTTCAGTTTAAGCCATCTGGCGAATGCTCTCCATTCGACTGGCAACCTTGACCGAGCATTGGCGCATATCGAACGAGCCAACACGATTGCCCGTGAACTCGATGAAGATCACAATGTCGCCGCCGGATTGGGTCAGATCGCGTCAATCCTTGTCGACCAGGGGCGTTATGCTGAGGCGGATGCGCGGCACGAAGAAGTCCTTCAGATCCTCCGCCGCGCCGGAGATCGCGCGGTCGAAGCGACCACGCTTCAGCATCAGGGCATGCTGGCCGACGATAGGAAGCACCATGGCCGCGCGACGGCGCTCTATCGGCGCGCGCTTCAGATCTTCCAAGACATGCACCATGAAGAATCTGTCATGCATACGTGCAACCTGCTGGGCGTGGTCGAGCAACACGCCGGGCGGCTCATCGAGGCCCGCGCCTGGTACCAGCGCTCGCGCGAGATCGCAGAGCGCCGCGGGGCGATTGAGGCCGTCGGAATCGCGACGCAGAACCTTGGCAACGTCTGCCGCCTCGAAGGCATAGCGAGCAAAGCGCGGGGCGAAGATGCAAGAGGCCGGGAGTACCTCGCCGATGCAGCCCGCTTTGCCTGCGAGAGCCTCGCCATCAAGGTCGAGAACCAGGACGAGCCGGGGATGGCTGCCATTTACTGCCAATTCGCGCAGATTCACCTCGTATTAGACGAACTCGACCAAGCCGAAGCGTACGCCCATCGCGCCCGCGAAATCTGTGAACACCTCGGTCTGAAGAACGCCCCCATGATCTACAACATCCTCGTCGCGATCGCCGAAGCTCGCAACAACTCGACCGAAACAGCCATCTGGGAACAGAAGCGCGATGCCCTCGTCGCCGAGTTCGACCGCCGCGCCGGGGCTCCCGCTCTGGCTGCGCCCTGCCCCTGTGGCAGCGGCAAACCCTTCCTCGACTGCCACGCTGCCGACACCGACGAAGCCAGCTGACGCGCTCCGCCTACACCTTCTCCGCCCCCTCGATCCGCGCCCGCGCCGCGCGAAACACCGCCGCTTCCCTCCGCCCCGCAGCCAGACATCCCGCATTCGCGAGCCAGATCCCGAGAGGCACGCTCCGGCCCGCCAGGCTGCCCACGGCGTCGAGCTCCCCCAGGTCACATAATATCTGCTCTCCGGGACTCTCCGCGATCCGGAGCATCGCCACGAAGCTCGCCTCGATCCCCACCAGCAGAGCCGCGCGACTGCCACTGAGCCCCGCCGAGATCACGGCGCCATGAAGCTCCAGGATCACCTCGTGGCCAAGCAAAGGCCCCTTGCGATCGTGGCCCGCCACGATTGGCACCGACTGCTGCTGCAAGCCCACTCCCACATCGAGCGCGAGATCCGCTGCCGCGCCGACCAGGAGCCCGCGCATGGGCTCTCCCATCCGCCGATCGTGAGGCGCCTCGCGGTGCAGCTCGGCGACCAGCACGCCCTTCATGAACGACATCTCGCTCTGCAACGCGGCCACCTCGCGCCCGAGCGTCAGGCGAAGGTACGCATTCC
>JBDTXR010000212.1:0-14915 GCA_040006075.1 Byssovorax sp.
CCGAGCGAGCGAGCGTAGTTGGCGTCGAAGGCGTGCTCGGCGTCGATGAAGGCGGCGATGCCGCCGGCGCGCTGGGCCTCGCGCATGGCGTGGAGCGTGAGCGTGGTCTTGCCGCTCGACTCGGGGCCGTAGATCTCGACGATCCGGCCGCGGGGGTAGCCGCCGACCCCGAGGGCGTCGTCGATCGCCAGCGAGCCCGAGGAGATGACGCTGACATCGGAGGCTTCGTCGTCGCCGAGGGACATGATGGCTCCTTTGCCAAACTGCTTCTCGATCGAGCCAATGACGTTCTTGAGGGTGTGGAGCTTGTCGCTGAGGGTCGTGTTCATGATGATCTCTCCAGTACGGTGATGGGAATGCGCCGCCCCGGCGGCGCGCGTGTTCGTTCGATGGATGGGCAGCGAGCTGCCCGCACGGCCGCCGGGGTGGCCGTGAAATTCGTGGGTTGGAGGACAGGAGCCCTCGCGTTCAGAGGCCTGATTGCGGCTCTCGATCGAGCAGGCGGAGCTGGATCGCCTCGGCGACGTGGACCGAGCGCACCGCGACGTCGCCCTCGAGATCGGCGATGGTCCGCGCGACCCGGAGCACCTTGCCATAGGCCCTGGCCGAGAGGCCGAGTCGCTCCATCGCCGCGGCGAGGAGCGCTTTCCCGGGCGCGTCGGGGGTGGCCACGCGCTCGAGATCCCGCGGCGAGAGCGCGGCGTTGTTGGTGGCCTCCACGTCGCGGCGCGAGCGCTCGGTCTGGGCGGAGCGAGCGGCGATGGTCCTCTTGCGGACGGCGTCCGAGGGCTCGCCGCGCTGGTGGCCTTGCAGGTGCGCGACGTCGACTGGCGGGAGGACGATGTGGAGATCGATGCGATCGAGCAGAGGGCCGCTGAGGCGAGCGCGGTACTGGCGGACGCGATCCGCGGTGCAGGTGC
Source organism: Byssovorax sp. (assembly GCA_040006075.1). Classification (GTDB taxonomy): domain Bacteria; phylum Myxococcota_A; class Polyangia; order Polyangiales; family Polyangiaceae; genus JANYGI01. The sequence goes on from JBDTXR010000212.1 coordinate 921, forward strand.
AGCGCCGCGATTTCTCGCCGGAGTACCCGCAAGGACAGGGGTTGACCGCGGCGACCACCAGCGGACGCGCCGGGAACGTGGCGCGGACCCGGGCCCGACAGATGGTGATCTGCCCGTCTTCGAGCGGCTGGCGCAGCGACTCGAGGACGTTGCGGCGAAACTCCAGCAGCTCGTCCAGGAACAGGCAACCATGGTGAGCGAGGGACACCTCGCCGGGCCGCACCGGATCTCCGCCGCCGACGAGCCCGGCGGCGCTGACGGTGTGGTGCGGTGAGCGAAAGGGGCGCGACGTGACCACCCCGCGCGGCTCGCCGAGGATGCCAGCGACGGAGTGAACGGCGGTGATCTCCAGCGCTTCGTCGAGCGTGAGCGGCGGGAGGATGGTGGGCAGTCGGCGAGCGAGCATGGTCTTTCCCGATCCTGGTGGGCCAATCATCAAGAGGTTGTGAGCGCCGGCGGCGGCGATCTCGAGGGCGCGACGGGCGCCGTGCTGCCCGCGGACGTCGGCGAGATCCTGGCTTTGCGGCGTGAGATCCGGCGAGAACGGGGGCAGCGGCTCCGGGATCTCCAGCGGGGCGCCGTCGCGGAGGTGGTCAATCAGCTCGCCGAGGTGGCGAATGAGGCGGACGTCGAGCCCGGGGACACAGGCGGCCTCGCGGACGTTGGCCGCGGGGACGATGGCCCGCGTCACCCCGCGGGCGACGGCGCCCCGGAGCGAGGGGAGGACCCCGCGCACCGCGCGGATCGCGCCGGTGAGCGAGAGCTCGCCGAGGAGGGCAATCCCGTCGAGCGACTCCGGAGGGATCTTGCCGAGGGCGGCGAGCGTGGCCGCCGCGATGGCGACATCGAACGAGCCCCCGCTCTTCTTGAGATCCGCCGGGGCGAGATTGACAGTGATCACATACTCGTTGAGGTCGACGTCGAGCTGCTGGAGGGCGGCGCGGACGCGGACGCGACTCTCGCGCACGCTGGCCTCGGGCAACCCGACGAGCTGGAAGCAGGGTATCCCGCGGCTGGAGTCGACCTCGACGCGGATGGGGAAGGCATCGAGTCCGAGGAGCGTGAAGGTGAGCGCCGTGGCTTGCATGCAGACCCTCATTGCGAGGGTCGTGCCGCGGTATTACTCCACGAAATGATTGACGATTTTATTGGAGAACGGGTGGCGGAGACTGCTCAGGGGGTGGCGGCCGCCAGGGGGCGACGACGCTCCACCGCGCTGGTCGGGGCACGAGCGCGGACCGGCGCCCCGAGCGGCGCAGGGCGTGCTACGGTCGCGGAGATGAGCGCCAAGCCTCGCACTGCGGCTCGCGGACCCTTCTACGCCGCGCAAATCCGCTCCGGCGATCCGTACGAGCTCTCCAACGGGCACGTCATCAACTGCGCCCCCACCGGCGGCAGCGGCTCGGGGCCGAACGGGCTCGGCTTCTCCGCGGTCGGCTGGGATCCTGCCGTCAAGGAGGCCGGCGTCGACACCGGCTATGCGCCTCGGCCCGAGACGCTCCGCGCGCCGGATGTCGCCATCGGCAACGTCCCGAACCGGCCGGGCTGGGTGCCGGGGGTGCCTGGCCTGGCGATCGAGTACGCCGACGTGGGTCAGGACGAGGCTGGCCTCGACGAGAAAATCGCCGATTTGATCGGCGCCGGCACGCGGTTCCTCTGGGTCGTGCGCCTCTCCGGCCCGCGCCGGGTCGAGGTGTACGAGCCTGGAAAGAAGATGCGAACCGTCCAGCCCGGCCATTACCTCACGGCGCCGGGCGTGCTCAGGAATCCAGTGCTCGTCGAGGCCCTGTACGACCGCGACGCGGCGGAGCGCGCCACGCTCACCAACCTCCTTCAACGCCGGGGCTACGAGGATCTCGGAGCGGTGCTGGCTCGAGGCCGCGAAGAAGGCCGCGAAGAAGGCCGCGAAGAAGGGCGCGAAGAGGGGCGTGACCAGGGGCTCACCGAGGGGCGGTACGAGGGGCGCGCCGAGGGGCGCGCGGCGTCGGTGATCGCCGTCCTCGAGGCGCGAGGGATCCGGATCAGCAAGACGGCTTCGAGGCACGTCTTGCAGTGCTCGGACGTGGTGCAGCTCGACCGCTGGATCCGCCGGGCAGCCACCGTGACCGAGTCGGCGGATCTGTTCGACTCGGCCGCTTTGTCCGCGCCCGCTCCGGCAAAGGCCTCTCCGGCAAAGGCCTCTCCGGCAAAGCGCGCTGCGAAGCCTCGCAAGGCGCCTCGCCCTCGCTGAGGAGCAGCGGGCTCGGCGCGGCTCGTCAGCTCGGGAAGGCTCACCGATCGTTCGATTGAGCTGATCCTGCGGGGTGGGCGGCCGCGAATGGTAACCTCCGGCGCGTGACCTCGCTCGCGACCTCGACTTCGCCCCCAAGAGACGCTCCGCTGCCGTGCGATCTCGCCGACGCGGCGCGCTTCGTCGATGACGCGGATCGCCTCGATTTTGCGCGTCGGCAGGTGCGATCGCGGCGCCGGCTCCAGCTCTTGATCACCTTCTACGCGGGCGCGCCGTGCCGGATGGCCAACGTGCATTTGCTCGCCGCGCACGCGATCACGCTGGGGCGGTTCTGCGGCGTCTCGGCCTCGTTCGACGGGATCGGCGACGAGCTGATGCCGGTGGACGACGACGGCGCGCCGCGATCCGCCGCGTGGATCGCCTACGCCGAGGCCGGCGCGGCGAAGCGGCCCGTCGATGTGCGCGACGAGCTGTGGCTCGCGGCGCACGTGCTCGACAACGAGCGGCTCCGCGAGAAGAAGCTCGATGTGGCCTTCGCGGCCGAGGCCGAGCTGCACCCGGACGAGCCGATCTGGGCCCTCTTGCGGCAGCACATGGACGTGACCGTGGGCGCGCGGCTGGTCGATCGATCGGCGCTGGTGGGCCTGGTCGCGCACGAGACGATCCTCGCCGACGGCCTGCGCGCGGCGCTGGGCCGCCTCTTGCGGAGCGGATGGCAGCTGATCGCGCGCTACGTCGCCGAGGCCGCGCGCGCCGTCGTCACGCCCGCGCGCGAGCCCGAGCGCGGCCTCGCGAGCTACCGGCGCGCGGCGCTGGGGCTGGCGTTCTATTTCATCACGGCCTGGGGCGCGGCGCGGGTGGTCCGGCGGGGGTTGCGGCAGCGCCAGCGCGGGCGCGACGGGACGGGCGATAGCTGGCCTCTGCTCGACGAGGTCCTCGGGGCGCGCGCGGTGGAGGTCCACCCGATGATCCGCGATTTCTACGAGAACCCCGCGCGGTTCTCGGTCAAGGCCGCTCTCGAGCTCCACACCTTGCCAGCGCGCCTGTGGTCGCGCGTGGCGACTCTGCTGGTCGGACAGGGCCTCTACGAGGCCGACGTCGGCGAGGTCGACGCTCGTTTCCGGGTGTTCCGGCGCGCCGATGGATCGATGCATTTCGTCCGCGAGCTCTACTGTCGTGGGGCCCTGCGCGTCTTCGACTCCGACTTCGTGGTCCGCGAGGCCAAGCTCTACGAGGTCTTCGTCGACATGGGCGTCTCGGTCGAGATGGACGTGGTGCCGTTGCCCGGACGAGGCCTGATGATCCGCGGGGTCAACGTCTTCCGGCGCGGCCTGCGGCTACCGCCGGTGTGGCTGAAGGTGGAGTTCGAGAGCAGCGTGAAGGAGCTGCCCGACGGGACCGAGGAGCTGCACATCGACGGGCACCTGCGGATGAAGCCCGATGGAGCCTTTGGCCGCTTCCTCGCGTACAAGGTGCTGCGCCGGCCCGAGGAGCTGGGGTGCATTCATTACCGCGCTCGGCGGGGCGAGAGCGCGCTGTGATTGTCAGGACGCGGCGGGCAGGTCGGTGAGCTCGGTCGGCTCGCGGCCGGTCCCGAGCCAGCTCCGCGCGGCGCCCGGCGCGGGCTCTCCGCCGAGCCAGCGGCGAAGGAAGAAGAGGCCGAAGCGGAGCCGGCTGCGCCGACGATCCGGCGCTGTGTCGTCGCCCGCGCACCACTGGCGCAAGGTCTCGAAGCTCCACTCGGTCGCGAGCTGGAGGAGGCGGCGAAACAGCATTCGATCGAGGGCCCGGCCGAGGACGCCGTGGCGGTGGTCGTAGTCGTAGACCGTCTTGAAGTGGGTGCCGCCCGGGCGCGGCTCGTACTGCCAGATCCCGCGGCCGTCGCGGATGATCGATTTCCAGTCGTCGGAGTCGAACTCGAAGGTGGAGTGGCGGAGAGGGGTGGAGTGGAGATAGCGCCCCACGCCCACGATCTCCACCCCGAGCGCGATCTTCGTGCGGTAATCCATGAGGTGATAGCCGCGCGCGTCCTGCTCGGGGAGATAGCCAATCGTGGTGAAGCGGAGATCCCACGAGGCGTGCATCTCGGCGTCTTGCGAGCGCTCCCAGACCAGCTCGACCGGCGACGGGATCCAGGCTTCGACCACGATTTTACGGGCGGCGGTCATGGATCAGGCCTCGGCCTGCGAGGGGGCCGGGCGGGCGCGGAAGCGGAGCCAGGCGCGGAGATCGTGGAGGAAGACGCCGATCGCCGTGAGCCCCATGAAGGTCATCATCGCGCGGAGAATGAAGGGGACGGGGGGAGGGTCGAGGACGATCGCCGTGGGGAGGAGTCGATCGGGCCAGACGGTCTGCGCCACCTGGAGGAGGTAGGCGCCGACGAGGAGGCTGAGCACGACGTGCATGAAATACTCGCCGCGCGGGAGCCCGCCCTGGGCCTTGCGGCTCGCCGTCTCCTCGAGCACGTCGCTCCAGGCGATGAAGACGTCGAGGCCGTAGAGCGCGGCGACGAAGAGCAGCGCCGCGCCGTGGAAGCGCAGGTTGGCGACCCAGAGGAACTGGGTGGCGTAGACCGCGTGCCGGATCGTGTGCCAGAGGACCTCGCGCTGGCACTCGGGGCGCTGCGCCAGGCGGCTGATGTGGATGTGGAAATAGACCACGTCGAAGGCGCCCAGCGTGCCGGCGATGATCAGGAGATAGAACGCGGTGGCCATGATCCGGTGCTCCGCGCGGAGCCTACACGGAAACCGGAGCGCTTCGCAGATCAGGGGGCGGGGACGATGGTGATCACCTCGGCGGCCGTCTGGCCGAAGACCTCGGGCGCGTACATCTCCTCGACGTGGAGCGGCGGGCGAACGAAGCGGCCAATGCCGGTGGCGCGGGCGAGGTAGCGGAGGCGGGTCACGCCGGCGGGGACGTGATCGAGGAAGTACAGCACCCGCGCGTCGCTGAATTCGCGGCGGGTGTACCTGCCAGGATCGATCCGGCGGAGCCAGGCGCCGCCGAGGCCGAGATCGAGATCCACGGCCTCGACGCCGCCGGGGAGCGGATCGTCGATCACCACGAAATCGCGGGGCGCGGCGGTGACGATCTCGATCTCGCCGAGGACGAGATCGCCCGCGGTGAGGGCGCGCTCGATCCGGGTCGGCGCGGAGACGCCGGGGACCTCGCCGGCGCCGGCGAGGACGCGGAGCGAGCGCTGCGCGAAGAAGCCGGCGTCGATCGGATCCTTCGGGAGCTCGGCGCGCGCGTAGGTGAGGCGGGCCTCGTAGCTGAGCTGTCCCGAGCCCACGACGGCGAAGGTGAGGGGCGCGCTGCCCGCCGCGCGGAGGCGCGCCGTGGGCAGCGTGAGCGTGACGCTGGGCGGCGCGGGAGGGGCGCCGAAGGTGGCCTCGGCGAGGAGCGCTTGATCCAGGAAGACCCGGCCGTCGAAGCGCGCGGCGGGCGTGGGGTGCGCGGCGCGGAAGGCGTCGAGCGCGAGCAGCGCCCAGGCCGTCTCGTGGGTGGTGCGCCAGGCGCCGCCGCGGCGATCGGCGAGCAGGCCTGCGGCGAGGCGAGATGCGAGCGGGTGCGCGGGATCGACGGCGAGGAGAGCGCGGAGCACGAGGGCGCTGGTGCGAACCGGGGAGTCGAGGAGGCCCGGGCGGCTCTCGCGATCGGACGAGCGCGCGCGCGCGACCGGGCCGTCGAGCTGCACGCGCGACTCGAGATCGCGGGCGAGCGTGGCCACGCGCGCGTCGCCTGGCCAGGCGATCGCGAGGGCGTGGAGGAGCAGCGCGCGGGCGAAGGTGGGGAGCCGATCGGGCGCGTCGATGAGGAGCTCGACGCGCGTTCGGTCGACCTCGCCGGTCGCGGCGAGGACGTCGACGACGAAGGCCGCGAGGGCGCGCTCGCCCTCGTTTTCAGGGGTGCTCAGCGCCTTCGCGTCGGTGAGGCCGCGCAGGTACAGGACGGCGCGGCCGATCGCCGGCACCGGGACCGCGACGCCGCGGCGCTGCGCTTCGCTCAGGCCCCAGAGCGCCCAGGCGGTGATCCACGGCTCGCTCGTCGTCGACTCGGGCCAGAGGCCGAAGCCGCCGTCGGGGCGCTGATTGGCGACGAGGCGCGCGGCGGCTGCGTTCAGTGTCGCCGGGATGTCGTCGGGCAGCTTCACGCCGATCTCGGTCGAGAGATCGCGGAGCGCGAGGAGCGGGAGCATCCGGCTCACGGTCTGCTCGGTGCAGCCGTGCGGGTAGTCGAGGAGCTGCTCGACGCCCTGCGCGAGGCTCGCGAGCGGCGTCGACGCGAGGGTGAGCGTGAGGGCGCCGGCGTCGTCGCGCGTCGCGGTGAGATCGCCGAGGCGCTCGGCGACAGCGCTGGTGGTTTCGCCGTAAATCGCCGTGGTTTCGAGGGCGATCGGCGGGACGACCGTGGCCTTGAGCTCGACGTCATCGGTGGCAGTGAGGCCTGACGCGATTGCGTGGAAGGCGATCCTGGCCGGGCCGGCGTGATCGGCGCGGAGCGGGAAGCGGACCTCGGCGGTGGTGCCGGCGTCGAGGTGCACGCTGCGGGTCGACGGCGCCTCGACGGTGAAGCCGTCGGCCTTGGCGGTGATCTCCACGGTGGTCGCGGGGAGGGCGATGGTCGAGACGACGAGCGAGGCCTCGAAGCGATCGCCGGCGCGGATCACCCGCGGGATCGTGGGCCGGAGCATCAGCGGCTTGCTCGTTCGCACGTTGGCCTCGGCGGCGCCGAAGTCGTCTCCTTCGGTCGCGGCGACGGCCATGAAGCGGTACGACGTGAGCCCGTCGGGGAGCCGGACGCGGCGGCGCACGTGGCCGGCGGCGTCGGTGATCAGGTGGGGCGCGAAGATCACGGTTTGCCGGAAATCCCCGCGTGGATGCGACGATTGGGTCGCGCCCATGCGCACGTGCGGGACCCCGTGGTGGAGGTCGCCGCGGGTCGAGCGGACGAGATCGTCGCGGGCGTCGGCGCCGAGCACCGCGCTCCCGCGCGAGTCGTACATCGCGTGGAGGGGATCCGGCGTTCGATAGTAGGTGAGCTGGAGCGACCCCTCGTCGGCGCCGTAGAGGGTGACCTCGGCGCGGGCGGGCTTGCCGCGGGCGTCGTTCACTTCGACGTCGACCTCGATCTCGGCGCCGGGCTCGACCCGGGTCACGGGCGCGTGGACGGCGACGTGGAGATGACGCGGCTCGGGATCGACGTCGGCCTCGAACGAGGCTTCCTCCGTCGCGCCGCCGGCGACCACGCGCACCATGAGATCGATGCTCGGGATCATCTCCGCGGTGATCGGGACGTCGATGGACGGAGCGGCGCCGTTGAAGGTGATAGCGCGCTGCCACAGGATCCCCTCGCGCTCCGCGGTGATCAGCGCCGAGACCGGGCCGGTATAGCGCGAGATCCAGGTCAGGTGCGCGGTCTCGCCGACGCGGTAGTGGCGCTGGCCGAGCTGGAGCGAGAGCGTCGGCGCGGGCGGGGGCGACGGCGCGGTCGGCTCCTCCACGACGGGCTTTCGCGGCGCGATGCGGTCGAAGGAGATCGCCGTCGTGAGCGGGTTGCCCCGCGCGTCCTTGCTCGTGGCGCGCAGGATCAGGGAGTCGTTCTCGACGACCTTCGCCCGCGGCGACGCGAGCTTGCAGCTCACGGGATCGTCGGCCGTGGTGACGTCGCACGACGCGACGTGAGCGTCCTTCGGCGGCGCAGCGCTGGAGGTGATCCGTCGGATCAGCTCGACGTGAACGGGGAGCGATCGGCGCTCGCCGCGCGGGGTCACGGTGAGCAGCTCGGGGAGGATCTCCGCGCCCGGCTCCACCGCGGTGTCGCGCGGCCGGCGGATCGCGATGTAGACCTCGCCGGGGTGGACGATCGCGCTGGTCGAGTCCGAGGTTATTTGCCGGTTTTTGTCGGCGATCTCGATCGCGCAGCCGATCTGCTCGGGGCCAACCTGGCCGGGGTTCGTGAGCGGCGTGCGCGAGCTCCACTCGCCCGCGCCGTCGAGCTGTCCATGGCTCGTCCCGAGGTCGGGGAAGGTCCGGTAGTCGAGCGAGTCACCGACGATCCAGTCCTCGAGACCGGGCACGGTGACGTAGGTAGTGGAGCGAGAGACGACGATCGAGGCCAGCGCGCCGGTCATTGGCCCGCCGTACAGATAGCGGCCGCGCGCGGTGCAGGTGATCGCGTCGCCGCGCACGTACTCGGCGCGATCGGCGGTGACGTGGGCCGTCGACTCGGCGGGCCGGTACTCGTGGACAGTGAAGCCGCGGCGGCCGATCACGACGCCGTCTACGGCCGCATGGACGAGGTAGTCGCCGAGCGGGGCGTCGCGGCGGATCGGGATCTCGGTGGTGAAGGTGCCGAAGGTCGAGAGGGTCTGCTTCGAGCGGGCGATCTCCTTGTCGTTGGCGTCGAGGACCCAGACCTCGACGACGCGGCCGCGCGGCGTGCGGAGGCCGCGGGTGTCGGGCACGCGAAACATTCCTTCGAGCGAGACGCGCTCGCCGGGCCGGTAAATCCCGCGTTCGGTGAAGAGCAGGCCCACCGGCTCGGGCGTGGTCGGGAGCGGGATCGCGCGGTAGGCCCAGTCGTCGCCCGAGCGCGCCACGACGACGACCTGCTCGGCCTTCGCGAGGCTCTCGCGCGGGAGCGAGGCCAGGCCGTCCGCGCCGGTGATCGCCGAGGCGATCGGCGGCGATCCCGGCGCGTCGCGGTGGAGGAGCTCGACCGCCGCGCCCGCGATCGGCGCGCCGGTCGAGAGCCGCGTCAGCCAGACCAGGACGCCGTCGTGCGCGGCGCGCGTGCTCAGGGCGAGATCGGTGATCTGGACCTCGCGCGCGTCGGTGGTCGGGGCCCCACCGGGCGTGGGGCTCCCGCTGCTGCGGAGGAGGAAGGGGCCGCGGAGATCCTTCTTTCCAAGGAGATCTTCGATCGCGGCGTCGCGCCACGAGCGCTCGTTGTGCGGCGGGCCTTCGAGCGAATGCCACGCGGCCTTCGGCCCTTCGAACGTGGCGTCGGCGAGGCGGCGGAGCACGTCGTCGCGGCCGAGCGGCGCGGCGCTCACCGCGAAATCGGTGACGTTGACCGCCGCGATCGGGAACGGGTGCTTCCCCAGCGGCGCCCAGTAGGTTCCGGCGAGCCCGACCTCGGTCGACGGCGCGAGATCGCCGAAGCGGAGCGCGCGCGTGGCAGTGCCGGTGAGCGCTTGCCCCAGCGCGTCGACGACCGGGCCGACGTGGAGGCGGTACGTCCCGCCTGCGGCGAAGCTCGCGCGGACGACGACGTCGGCGCTGCGCTCGTAGGTGGCGTCGACCAGGAACGGGATCCGCGGCGTGACTGTGAGCGCGCGATGCACGTCCTCGCCGTCGACGGGGTTCGAGAAATGCAGGGTGATCGTGCCCTCTGCGGGATCGCACAGGGACGCGTCGAGCGGGTGCAGCGCGCAGCCGAACGACGCGATCCGGAGCGGACCGACGGTGTGGAAGGTGATCGCGGCGGCCCTGTCGGCGAGGCGATCGCCGACCTCGGCGCGGAGCGAAGGATCGACGCGGACGTGGACCTCGGCGTCGCGGGGAAGGCTTGTTTTCAAGGCTAGATCGACGGCGAGGCCCTCGTGGTGCGCGAGCGTGAACGGGAGCCGACGGGGCGAGGTGCCGATGGTGATCGTCACGGCGCGGGCGATCTCGGCGTCGGCGATCGGCTGGTTGAACCAGAGCCGGATCGGCTTCTTCTCGTCGACGCGCTCCGCGCCGTCTTTGGGATCCGTCGCGCCGAGCGCGGGGCGCGGGGTGGTGAACGCCAGGACCGAGGCAGCGTCGAGCTGCGATCCGTCGAGCGAGCGCGTGCCCGCGGGGATCTCGACGCGAAAGGTGGTGGCGCCCGGCAGCGGCGCGTCGGGCTCGAAGCGGAGCGCGAGGCCGCCGATCCAGCGCCATTTCCCGGCGATCGCGGGGGCGATCGAGGCGGGCGCGTCGGCGGCGCTCGGCGCGATGCCGAGCGCGCGCATCGGTTTGTTGAAGACCAGCGTCACCGCGGCGTCGCTCTCGGCCTCGCCTTCGGGGGACGCGAAGACCACGCGGAGCGGGCCCGCCGCGATCCCCGGAGCGGTGCGCCGCGCCGTGATTTCCAGGCTGGAATGCACCGGCGCGTGCGGCGGTACGACGAGGCCGGGGAGGCAGGCCGATCCGAGGACGCAGGCCGTGAGCGCGAGGAGAGCCGGCGAGCGAGGTCGGGACATCGGGACAGCGACACCCCGGGCCGAGGTGGGTTCCTCGGTGGTGATCTTCTCGCTTCGATGCTTGAATCCGCGGTGAATGACGGCGATCCCCGACGACGAGCTCGACTGTTTGACCTGCGGGGCGTGCTGTCGCGAGGGCAGCGACGGGCGGATCCTGATCCCCGAGGCCGATCTGGTGCGCTGGCGGCGCCTCGGGCGCGACGATATCGCGGAGGCCGTCGTCCCGGGACACTTCGGCGAGGCGGCGTTCGCGCACACCGCGGAGGGCGCGTGCGTGCACCTCGGGACCGAGGCGAGCCGGAATGCGTGCGCGATCTACGAGCTCCGCGGGACGACGTGCCGCGAGTTCGAGCGGGGCAGCGCGCAGTGCCGCGAGTTCCGTCGCGACGCGGGGATCGATCCGCCGCGCGGGGTCAGCGCGACGTCGCCTTGAGCTGCGCCGCGCAGGCGTCGAGCTCGCCGAGCAGCGGCTCGAGCGCGCCGACGCCGCCGTAGCGCTGCGCCGCGTAGCGCCGGAGCAGCGCCGCGGGCGCGGGATGATCGGCGGCGTCGAGGCGCGTGGCGAAGCGCTCGATCGGCTCCGACGGGGATCGATCGAGACCACGCCGCGCCAGGGCCTCGAACAGGCGCGCGAGGCTCGGGTGCGGGCGCTCGGCGGGCTCGATCCGGCGCGTGCTCTTCGTGGTCCTCGCGCGGCGCAGGAAGCGTCGCACCGCGAGGACCAGGCCGAGGCCGAGCGCCGCCGCGCCGAGGGTGATCTTGCCGAGGTTCCCGCCGGTCGCGGCGTCGGCGGTGGCCACCCACTTCGCGACGAGATCGCGGAGCGCGGAGAGCACGCCGAGCTGGTGATCCGCGTTCTGCGCGGGCCCGCCCGGCGTCGCGTCGACGGTGACGAACCCGCGCCCCGGGAGGTACACCTCGGTCCACGCGTGGGCGTTCTTCTCGCGCACGATCCAGTAGCCGCCGAAGGGGCTGTGCTCGGTCACGCGGTAGCCGGCGACCACGCGTGCGGGCACGCCGACGGCGCGCGCGAAGAGGGTCATCGCCGAGGCGAAGTACTCGCAGTGGCCGCGGTGCTCGTCGAGCAGGAAGTCGAGCAGCGCCTCGCGGCGACGCTGGTGGAACTCGAGCGAGTAGGTGAAGTTGTCCTGGAAATGCCGGGCAATCGCGGCGATTTTCTCGGCGGGATCGTCGACGCCCTGCGTCCACTCGGCGGCGAGGCGCTTCACCGTCGCGCGGAGCTCGTCGGGGAGGAGCCGGTCTTCGACGGTGGGATCGGCGATCGCGAGATCGGACGGCGCGCCCAGCTCGAAGCGGATCGCCGTCGCGGCGCCTCGCGGCACGCGCAAGGTCCCGAAGGGCTCGACCACGACGCTCTCGCCCTCGGCGACGATCCGGCGCGCGCCGAGCGGCAAGAAATAGCGATCGAGCGCGCCGCCGGCCAGGGTGATCGCCACCCGAGCGGGCCCGCTCGGCGGCGTGACGCTCGGCGCGAGATCTTGCGCCAGCCCGCGCTGCGAGGTGCGCCAGCGGCCGAGCTCGTAGCGATCGTAGACCGCGCCGCGGAGGTAGTCGGGGCGCGGGCCCTCGATCCGCATCACCACCTCTTCCGACTGGAGCATGCCGTCGAGCGAGCCGAGCCAGAGCCGATCGCTGAAGCCCGAGGTGGCGTCGGGCCCGCCGAGCAGGGTGATGTGCGCGGTGGTCCAGTCCGACATCGGAAAGAGCGCGCGCGTGGCCGACACGCTCAGCGCGATCGCGGCCAGCACCAGCGCCGTCCCGATCGCCAGCGTGCGCCGCGGGAGCCGCGAAAGCGCCGGCCTCCCGCGATCGGCGACGCGCAGCGCGAGCAGCGCGAGGGCGAGGTGGAGCGCGACGGCGAGCTTGTAGGCGGGCCCGGCCGCGGTCTCGCCTGCGGTCATCAACGCGAGCAACCCCAGCACCGTGGTGACGATCGGGCCGCGCTCGGGCGCGCGCGCGACGAGGCGCGAGGCGGCCGCGAAGAGCAGCGCCAGCGCGGCGATCACCCAGACCCGATCGAGGCCGGGCGAGATCGGGCTCATCGTCGCCGTGCCGGTCGCGCCGAGCGCGATCCCGAGGCCCGCGGCGACCACCGTGAGCGCGCGTTGCAGGCCGTTTCCGAGGTCGATCCGCCCTCCGGCGATCGTCGCCGCGACGATCACCGCGGCGGCGATCGCCGAGGCGCCGGGGCGCCCGCTCACCGCCGCGAGGAGCACGGCGACCACCAGCAGCGAGGCGCCCGCCAGGCGACGATCGACGCTGGGGCCGATCACAGCGACAGCGCCTCGCCCGCGACGATCGCCGAGGCGCGGATCGATCGCACGTCGCGGCCGCGCGCCTCGGGCCCGTCGTCGATCACCACCAGCGTCGTGCAGCCGACGCCCGAGCCGCGGATCCGCTCGGCGAGCGCGCCGTCGTCCCCCGTCGACGTCACCACGATCACGCACGAGAGGCGCGGCAAATGCGGCGAAAGCACGCTCAGCACCGCGTCCGCGCCGAGGGGTTTGCCGCGGGCCTCGACGCACGCGAGGAGATCCAGCGCCTGCTCGAGGAAGCCCAGGTGCCGGCCCAGGGTGAGATCGTGGACGCGATCGCCCGCCACCAGCAGATCGATCAGCGCCTCGCCGCGCGCGAGGTGCGCCACGACGCCGGCCGCGAGCGAGAGCATGGCCTCGAGGTGCTCGACGCCGGGCACGGCGGTGTCGATCACCACGCCGATGCGGCTGAAATACTCTTCCTGGTACTCGCGGACCATCGGCGATCCGGTGCGCGCCCAGCTCCGCGCGTGGAGGTGACGCACCGGATCGCCGGCGCGGTACGGCCGCACGCCGAGCAGATCCATCGACTCGCCGGTCTTCGACGCCAGCGCCACGCCGCCGGGTTGATGGCGGCGCCCGGCCGGCGTCGTCAGCCGCACCACGGCGGCGATCTTCGGCACCACGAGGAAGCGCACGCCCGCCGATCGCACGCTCGGCCCGAGCGTGAGCCCGAGCGGGACCAGCGCCGCGACCTGGAATGGATCGAGGTGGTGCTCGCCGCGCTCGAGGAACCGCGCCCGCGCCTCGAGGCGGATCTGCGCGCCCGCGGCGAGCCCCGCCACGCGCGGCGAGGGCACGATCCAGCGGCCGTCCCAGGGCAGGAACGGCCCGAGCACCCGGAGCGCGTGACGGTCCTTCGCGCCGTCGTTGTGGAGCAGCAGCGTGAAGGTGATCACCTCGCCGATGGTGACGCGGCGGGGGGCGACGACCTCGATCCGGAACGGCGCGATCGCGTGGAACCGCGTCGCCAGCAGGGTCCCTGCGAGCAGCGCCGCCAGCGCCGACCAGAGCACGTGGACCTCGCTCCCGTGCACGTCGATACCGAAGCCGCCGACGATGAACGACAGCAAGAACACCGCGCGCCCCTCGTCGGTGAGGCCGTCGTAGAACGCGCCGAACGGCCGGATCAGCGGCCCGAACAGGCCCGTGCGCAGCCGATCGCGCGCCGGCTTGGTGCTCGGGATGAGCACGTGGTT
>JBDTXR010000213.1:0-14909 GCA_040006075.1 Byssovorax sp.
GTTGCCTCCCCGTACGAGACGGAAGAGTCTGGCCGAATTCCGGCCAGACTCTGAGCGCTGGCTGACAGGGTTCCTTCGGCTCGCGCTCAAGGGGGCGCCGGGCGCGCCGATCCTCGATGTCGATGGTCATCGCACAACGTCGAGATTCCGAGCGTCCTGCCCGCCGTTCAACGCTGACGGGGGCGCGCGATGCCAGCGCGATCCTGTTCTCGCTCGACGTGATCCGCCGCGCCGAGGCCGCGGCGGTGCGCACGCCGCCCGAGCCCGTCGGGGAGTCCGGGATCATCGATCTCCAGGCGCTCGCCGAGCTTTCCCGGAGCGCTCCCTCTCGCGCGGACCGCGCGCCGCTGATCGTCTCCGCGTCAGCGGGTCTGTTCGCGACGAGCGCGATCAGTCTCACTCCGCCGCTCGTCGTCGCCCTCGTGGCGAAGGTCGCGAGCGATCCGCCTCCGAATTTCGGGCCGAACCGGCGCAAGCTCTTCCTCTCGCTGGGGACAGGCGCCTTCGTCGTCGCGGCGATCGTGGTGTTCCTGTCGATGCGCTGGCCCGAGGCGCCCGTGCCCGCCGCAATCGCCGTTGCGGCGGAGCCCGCGCCGTCTCCCCCGACCCCTTCGCCGCCCGCCCCGCCAATCGCCGCGCCGACGCCGTCGATCGCCGCGGTGACGCCGGGTGAGCGCGCGCCGAAGCTGGAGTCGACAGCGCCTCCAGCGTCGGTCGCGAAGGCCGCTTGGCCGCGAAAATCCGCGGCCGCGCCCGCGGCGAGAGCGGAGGCGAAGGAGCCGGCGTCAAAGGTGGAAACCAGGCCTGCTGCCCCGGTCTGCGACTTGACCTGTCAGATGGAGAGAGCGGTCGCCGCCGCGAAATGAGCTGCTGGCCCCGTGCGGCCATGGCAGCGCTGGTTCGACAAGGCTCCTCGGCGTCGTGAACATCGCTCTTCCGGTCGCGCTGGATCCTCCGCCAACGAGGGGAGAAGCGGGACAAGCCCTCTGTCGACCCCGCGGTGATCACCGAAAAGAGGTGGACAAGAGGCCCCCGCCGGGCTTCGCTGTAGGCGCATGAGGTCCACCATCCGCCGCCTCCTCCCCGTCGTCGCGCTGCTCCTGGGCGCTTGCCGCGCGGATCCGAGCGCCGACGCCGCCCCGGTCACCACGAGCGACGCGGTCCCCCCGCCGCCGGCGAAGGTCGCCGCGGCGACGACGACGGGCGAGACGTGGAACGCCGCGCAGATCGACTGGCAACCGTACGAGGCGGGTCTCGCGAAAGCCAAGGCCGAAAACAAGCCTGTTTGCCTGATTTTCTACACGGGCTGGTGCCCGCACTGCAAGACGTACAGCCGGGTCTTCGACGATCCGAAGGTCGTCGCCCGCTCGCGCAACTTCGTGATGATCCGGCTCAACGCCGACGACGAGGGCGATCTCGCGCGCCGCTTCGCGAAGGACGGGACGTACATCCCGCGCACGTTCTTCCTCGGCGCGGACGGCACGCCCGACTACGGGATCCACGCGCAACGCGACAAGTTCGCGTACTTCTACGACGAGCACAACCCGGCGGCGATCCTCGCGGGGATGGATGAAGCAGAGCGCAAGCTGCGCAATTGATCCGGCCGCTGCGGCGGCGCGGGGATGAGGAAATTCCTCGACGATGGTAGGGTGCGCGCCCTCCATGTCGAAGCTCGATCTCTTCTCTCCGATCTCGTTCCGCAACGGTGTCCGCGCGCCGAATCGGCTGGCGCTCGCGCCGATGACCAACCTCCTCAGCCACGCCGACGGCTCGCTCTCGGACGAGGAGCAGCGCTGGCTCACGCTGCGCGCCGAGGGCGGCTTTGGCCTTGTTTCCACGTGCGCTTCGCATGTCGCGCTCGATGGTCAGGGCTTCGAAGGCGAGCTCGGGATCTTCGCCGACAGCCTGTTGCCGGGCCTCACGCGGCTCGCGACCGCGCTGCGCGAGCGCGGCGCGCTCGGCCTCGTGCAGATCTTCCACGGCGGCGCCCGCGCCCCGATCGCCCTCACCGGGCACCGGCCCTGGAGCGCATTCGAGGTCGCTGCGGATCCGGCCAGGCCGCGCGCCGGGACGCTCGCCGACATCGAGGGCGCGATCACGGCCTTTCGCGACGCCGCCGTCCGCGCGCATCAGGCCGGCTTCGACGGCGTCGAGCTCCACGGCGCCCACGGCTACTTGCTCTGCCAGTTCCTGAGCCGATCCAACGCTCGCACCGACGGCTGGGGCGGTGATCTGGAGAGCCGCGCCCGCCTGATCCGCGAGGTGATGCGCGCCGTGCGATCTGCCGTCCCCGCATCGTTCATGGTCGGCGTCCGCCTCTCGCCGGAGGACTTCGGTCAATCGCGCGGAATGGACCTCGACGAGAGCCTGACCACCGCGAAGTGGCTTTGCGACGACGGCGCTGACTTCATCCATCTCTCGCTCTGGGACTCGTTCCAGAACACCAAGAAGCGCCCCGAAGAGCACCCGATCCCGCTCTTCAGAGCCATTTGCCCGCCCGAGGTCCCGATCGTGGTGGCCGGCAACGTGTGGACCCTGGCGGAGGCCGAGTCGCTGGTGGAGAAGGGCGCGGCGATGATCGCGCTCGCGCGGGCGGCGATTGCCAATCCCGACTGGCCGATCCGCGCGAAGGAGGCCGGGTGGGAGCCGAAGCGGCCTCCGCTGACGGCCGAGGAGCTGAAGGCGCGCGGGCTGACGGATCTGTTCGTGACCTACATGCGCCGGTGGAAGGGGTTTGTCGCCGACTGAGCTGCCCGCGATCAGGGCACTCCGGTGATCCGCGCATTGGCGCTCTTCTTCGCCTTGCCCGTCACCTTGCCACTGCTGTTGTCCACGGTCGCGTTGCCGCTGGCGTCGATGGCAATGGCCCCCTCCACCGAGCCGCCCTTGATGATCACCCGGGCGTTGCCCGAGGCGTCGATGCCAGTCTGGGCCTTGATGTGGCAGCTCTCGATCGTCAAATGGCAGTTGCCTCGGGCGTAAATCGCCGTCCCGCCGAGGGTGGCCGTGACGCCGGAGATCTTCTGCTCGTCGTTGCCGCCGCACTCGAAGGGGCCCATTCCATCCCAGCTCGACGCCAGGCTCGATCCGATGGCCATCCGGAGCACCGGCGCGAGGCCGGCGATCATCGCGATGCCGCCGATGACGAGCCCGGGGATCATCATCCAGCGGCTGAATTTCTGCGCGGAGCGGGTGTTGGCGAGGACGTCTTGCTGGATCTGGTTCGAGAAGCGCCGCTGATCGTCGGAGCGGGCCTTCTCGTTCACCGCGCGGCGCCGGGCCACGAGATCCGGCGCGTCTTGCTGAGCGCCGCAGTAGGCGCACGTGAGGACGAACACCGCGAGGTCGTCGGGGATGGGCACGGCCGCGCCGCACCGAGCGCAATCGACCTTGGAAGCCATGGCAAATTGGTCGGGCATTTCCGGCGAGACGTCAACTGTTCGCGGGCGCGTCGGCGCGGCGACGGCAGGAAGGGCTTTCTCTCCGGCGGCGATCCAGCGCAAGATGCCGGCCCAGAGCCACCATGCGGTACGATCTCGAGCTGGCGATCGGGGTCCTCAACGGGACCATCGGCGATTACCTGAAGCGCACCGGCAACGGCCTGGCGACGGCGATGACGCTCGTGCTCGGCGGCAAGGCGCTCTTGCTCGATCGCGCGGCGATCGCCGCGGCCTACCCCGCGCCGTCGCCCCGCGTCGTGATCTTCGTGCACGGCCTGATGAGCACCGAGACGGTGTGGGAGCTCGACGACGGATCCACCTACGGCACGCGGCTGGCGGAGGATTTCGGGATCACGCCGATGTACGTGCGCTTCAACAGCGGCCTCCACGTCTCCGAGAACGGCGAGGCCCTCGACGCGCTGCTCTCGCAGCTCCTGGTCGAGTATCCGGTTCCGATCGAGGAGCTGGTCCTCGTCGGTCACAGCATGGGTGGGCTGGTGATCCGCAGCGCGGCGCACTCCGGCGCCGAGCGCGAGAGCCCCTGGCTTTCCCGGGTGAAGCGCGCATTTTACCTCGGCACTCCGCACCTGGGCGCGCCGCTCGAGCGCTTCGGCAACGTGCTCACCTGGGTGCTGCGCAAGGTGGGCGACACGATCGGCGATCCGTACACCCCGCTCATCGCCGACATCCTGAATCTTCGCAGCAGCGGCGTGAAAGACCTCCGCTACGCCAACCTCCGCCGCGAGGACTGGGAGGGCAGCGACGCCGACGCGCTCTTGCAGAACCGACGGCACCCGGTGCCGCTCCTGCCGAGCATTCGTCATCACCTGGTGGCGGCCACGCTCTCGGACGATCCGCGGCTGGCGCTGCTCTTCGGCGACGCCATCGTGCCGCTGCGCAGCGCCACGGGGCGCGCGCGGCCGCCGGATCGGGCCGCTTTGTTTCCGCAAGAGCATGTGCGGGTGCTCTCGCGCCTCGATCATCTGAGCCTGGCGCACGAGCCCGAGGTTTATGGCTTGCTCCGCGCCTGGTTCGAGGAGAGCCCCTGATGAACCGCTGGCGAGGCCTGAAGTCCCTGGTGGTCGACGCGGTGGAGCACGGCTCTCGCGCCGTGGAGCACGTGCAGAAGGAGACCGTGCGCCGGCCCTTCGAGATCCTCGCGAAGCTCGTCCCGCGCGAGGTTCCCGTGAAGGGCATCCAGGAGATCCACGACACCGCCGTGTCGGGCATCCACGGGATGATCCGCCTGGTGACCCGCGTCGTGGGCAGCACCGTCGATGTGGTGATTGACGTGGTGGAGCGCCGCCGGGACCTCGCCGCGCACGACGAGGCGCCGCCCGCGAACGAGCCGCCGACGGAGGTCGACTCGCCTCCCGACCCGATCGCCTGAAACCCCCGCGGGCGCTGGTCGGCCTCGGCGCCGCGGCGATGGTCGCGGGCCGCTCGCTCCGGGACGGGGATCGTCGAACGCTTCGCTGGAACCTTGCGCCCGCTGCGCACCAAGCGCAGCATCGGATCCCACTATGCGAACTTCAGCCGTCTTTTTCGCCTCGGTCCTCGCTCTCGGCGCGCTCCTCCCGGTGGCGTGCACGCAGAACTTCGGGATCTTCGATCCCACGTCGTCGAGCAGCACGTCGAGCGGGATGGGCGGCAGCGGCGGCAGCGGGGCGACCACGACAGGCACCACGACGTCGACCTCGGCGTCGGCGTCGTCCACCTCCGGCGGGACGGGCGGCGCCCCCGAGTGCATGCTCGGCGATCCCTGCGCGGACATGAACCCGTGCACCGCCGACTCGTGCGATCAAGGCAAGTGTGCTCATGCGCCGGTCCCCGACGGCCCCACGAAGGACGCCCCCAACACGCCGAAGGACTGCCTCGCTCCGGTTTGCGTGGGAGGAGCCTTGATGCAGATCCCCGACGGGGCGGATTTGCCCGACGACGGCAACAACTGCACGAAGGATATCTGCACCAACGGTGTTCCCTCGAATCCCCCCGAGGACGCCTCCGTGAAGTGCGGGCCGAGCCAGGTCTGTGATGGCAGCGGCACCTGTGTCGGCTGCGTGATGTCGAACCAGTGCAACGATCCCGGGCTCTGCAAGTCGGCCACCTGCGACATGATGGTGTGCAAGAACGTCGACGATCCGTCCGGCACCAGCTGCAACGGCAACAAGGTCTGTGACGGCAGCGGCAACTGCGTCGAGTGCGTGAACGACGGGATGTGCAACGGCGGCACGAAGATCTGCATCAACAACAGCTGCGCGACGAGCTGCAACACCGGCGTGAAGGACGGGACCGAGACCGACGTCGACTGCGGCGGCGCCTGCCAGGCCAACTGCGCCAACGGCAAGGGCTGCAAGAGCGGGAACGACTGCATCAGCGGCATTTGCACCTCCATGAAGTGCGCGGCGCCGGGACCCACGTGCTCCGACGGCATCACCAACGGCACCGAGTCGGACACCGACTGCGGCGGCTCTTGCCCGCAGAAGTGCGCAATCGGCGACACGTGCAACACCATCGCCGACTGCGCGAGCAACGTTTGCACCGGCGGCATGTGCGCGGCGCCGGCGCCGACCTGCATGGACGGTGCGACGAACGGGATGGAGACGGACATCGACTGCGGTGGTCCCACCTGCGCTCCGTGCGGCAACACCAAGACCTGCGCCATGAACAGCGATTGCCTGAGCGTCTCGTGCGTGAACACCATGTGCGCCGCGACCCAGTGCAGCGACGGGATCCACAACGGGATGGAGACGTCGCTCGACTGCGGCGGCCCGATGTGCTCGAAGTGCCCTCTCACCAAGGCGTGCCTGATCAACAGCGATTGCCTGAGCAACAACTGCGCGCTCCTGTTCTGCGCGCCGTAGCTCCCGAGGAATCATGCACGACGACCTGCTCACCCTCGCTTCGCGGCACCGGACGCTCGAAGAGGTGGTGCGCTGGTCGCTCGCGCTGGCGCCGCCGCGGCTGATCGTGCGGGTCGTGGTGCAAGACGAGTACACGCACGACGTGGTCTTGCAGTGGGCCGACGGCGTGTTCCTCGTGTACGACACCACCTGACTGGGCGGCGTGACGGCGGTCGCCGTCTGGGATCACCTGCCGACGGCCGACGAGATGCTCTCGGCGCGGACGGCGCGCGGCTGGGAGCCAATCGCGACCGGGCTGCAGGGCGGGGCGAAGGTCCTCGGCCACGCGGCGTGCCTGGTGCCGGCGCGATAGCCTATCTGGAGCAGGTCGGCGGCAGCCGCTTCAGGTGATCGAGGCAGTCGATCTGGAGCTTCTCCCGGCCGGCGGGCGTCGTCGCCATCGATTTGAACATCGCCGTCATCTGGACCTTGGTCTGGTCGAGGACGACCTTCTGCGCCGGCGTGGTCGGGCACAGCTCGACCTTTTTCAGGTAGTCGTCGCACTCGGCGACACCCACCGAATCGGCCGCCGGCGGCGCCTCTCTCTTGCCACAACCCACCACCAGACAGCCACTCACGAGGATCCACGCGAGGCTCGTCTTCATGTTGCCACGACCTCTAGAAACGCGAGGTGATCTCGAGCTTCGCGCCCTCGAAGGGGGGGAACTGGCGGCAGACGCCCGACACGCAGCGCGTCGCCCCGCGGCGCTGGCCCACGAAGACGTTGACCGTGTCGAAGATGTGGCCGAGGACGCGCTCGGTCGGCGTGCCCTGCTCACCGACGTTGGCGCGAAAGGTGATTCCGCCGTTGAGGTAGTGGCAGAGATCGGCGCCCGCGTGGAACCCCTGCGCGTCGTGGTAGCTCGACCGGCAGCCGGTGGTGGGCTTGTATTCGTACTCGTAGCCAAAGACGGCCGAGAGGTGCGGTGACCACTGGAGCGCGGTGTAATTCTCGCCCTCGGTCCAGGCCTCGCCGTAGGTGAAGGGCTCGTAGCGTCGGCGATGAAACCCCTGCATTTGCAGGGAGAATCGCTCGGTCAGGTGCTTCGAGAGGTCGTAGCGAATGTAGCCTTCACGGTAGAACGTGGAGGTGAGGCCGCCGAGCGGGCCCGCCTCGGTGGGGACGGGGAGCGAGGTGGTGCGGGCGCCGACCCAGGCGCGCACGTGGGACTTGCCCCCTTCGAGCGCGAGCTCGGTCCCGATCGCGGTGTCCCAGGTGTCGGTCCGCGTGATCTCGTTGATGGTGCAGATCGCGTCGTTGCGGCCGGGCTGCTCGGTCCAGCTCGTGGAGCGGCCGAGCCAGGCGTACACCGAGGCGCCGCGGTTGAAGCGGTAGTCGACGCGCCCGCGGCCGCCGTCGATGCACACGTTGGGTGAGCCGCCGGAGACCGGCTCGGTGTACGTCGGATCGACGATGGGGACCTGGTTGTAGGCGATGAGGCTGTACTCGGGGGCGCCAAAGGCCTTGTTGCCCGTGTCGATGTTGGCGGAGAGCGGGAAGAAATTCCGGTAGCTCTTGCCCTCGAGCGAGACGGCGACCGGGCCGGCGTTGAAGCTGGCGCTGGCGTAAATGGCGTGCCCCGACGAGTCAGCATCCTTGTTGGCGGGCGTGCCGCCGTCGGCGAGCGATCGGAGGTGGCCATCGCGCAGGCTCTGCCCGGCGACCTCCACGTAGAGATCACCGTGCTTGGCGATGGATGGGATCGACAGCGATCCGGAGTAGGTGACTATCGTGTTGTGGGCGAGAGCAGGGTTGTTGTTGCTGTCGAACTCGGGAGACTGGTGCGCGCAGACCGCCTTGGGGTTGTCGCCGGTGCAGCGCAGGTATTCTTCGGTGTGCGAGGTGCGGGCCAGGACCGAGGTGTTGCCGCCGAGGACGAAGCGCTTCGTGCCCCCCTCGACGTGCGCGCCGAGCACCGTGTCTTCCAGGTAGCTGGGCCGCCCGGGGATGGTGCTGAGGACGGGTTTGCCCGTCGTCATATCGTAGTTGTAGGTGGAGAGATCGCCCGCGGAGGGGAAGCCGAAGAAGAGCGGTGAGCCGTCGCCGTGCAGGCGTCGACCGCTGGTCTCGTCGATGCGGAGCGGGTTCATCTGCCCGACGAAGAAGGTGCCCGCGAGCCGGAAATCGCCGAAATTGTGGTCGGCGGCGACCTTGACGCCGCGCACCGTGGTGTCGACGGCGAGCTCGTCAATCTTGCGCGCGCTGAAGACCAGGCCGCGCCCGAGCTGCGCATAGAAGTCGCCGACGGTGATATCGACTCCCGGCTGCGAGAACCCGACGAAGAGCTTGGAGGGGTAATAAGCGCGGAGGAACCGGGTGTGCAGATCGCCGTAGAGCTGGTTCTCGAAGTCGATGCGCTTCTGCAGGTCAGTCGGCTGAGCGACGGTGGCAAAGTCGCGGAGGCGAGCGGCGCTGGGCGTGGCGAAGAACGTGGCCGCGTCGATGCGGACTCCGGCGTGGAGCTTCCACCAGCTCACCTGCACGTTCAGGCGATCGAGCCACTCGCCATAGTCGTCGTCGAGGAGGGTGCTGATGTTCCCATCCTTCGTGTTGCGGTTGTTGAAGTGGTAATTGATGATCGACGTGTTGGTGACGTCGATGACCAGCGGCTTGCCAGCGAGCTCGGTCTCGACGGCGAGGGCGCGCGCCGGAGCCAGCAAGGCGAGCAAGGAGAGCGGGACGACCGCGAGGCGAAACGCAGGGCGCACACCGCGCTTTTACCATGTAAACCGCCGCGTCAGGGGGCCACAAATTGGCTCCTGCGCGGCGTTCCCCCTGCCCGACGCGGCTACTTGAGCGCTTGCTCGACCTCGGCCGCGAGGAGCTTCTCGTCGCCGGGCTGATACCCCGGCTTCTTCTTGATGACCTTGCCCGCGCGGTCGATGAGCACCGCGAACGGCATCTCTTTCTTCGGGTTGAAGCGCGAGACGACCGTGGTCTCCTGGTCGAGGAGGACCGGGAAGATCATGTCCTTGTCGTGGACGACGCGGTTCACGTCGCCGAGCGACTCGGGCCCGTCGAGCGAGACCGCGAGCACCACGAAACCCTTGTCTTTGTGGGTTTTGTAGAGATCCACCAGGTAGGGCATCTCGGTCATGCACGGGTCGCAGGTGGTCGACCAGAAGTCGATGAGCACCACGTCTTTCCCGAGATAATCCGAGAGATGAACGGTCTTTCCCTCGGTCGACTGGAGCGCGAAGTCCATCGCCGAGGGGGCCGCGGGGCCGGGGCCTGCGCCGCCTTCGGGGCCGCCGCAGGCGACGACCCCGAGAGACGCGACGAGGGCGGCCACAGCGGAGAGCACGCGCCCGCCGCGACGACCGCAAGCAGTCTCAGGGCGCATTGAGGAGCGTCTCGTACTTGGCCCAGAAAGAGGGGTCGGGGGTGCCGGCGACGGTGCGCACGATCTTCATGGTGCGGGTGTCGATCATCACGTTGGCCGGCCACGCGTTGGCCGGGAAGAGCTCACCCAGCTTGTAGTCCGGGTCCATCGTCGACGGGAAATCGACCTTGTACTTCTTGGTCCAGTTGAAGAGGTCTTTCTGGGTGGCGGGCTTGCCCTGCGTGGCGCTGTCGCCGAGCTGGAGAAGGAACTCGCCGCCGCGCGGCTTGTACTTCGCGTGCAGCGGGGGAAGCTCGGTCTTCGCTTCTTCGTTGCAGGGCGGGCACCAGACCGAGCCGATGTCGATGAGGAGCACGTTGGGCTTGGGGGTGCCGATGCCGTAGCCCTCGACCTGATAGAGGCGATCGTCGTGGGCGGCGTCGGTGGGCACGTAGCTGGGGTCGCCGTGGTGCGGGTTGTAGAAGTCGCCGAGGTGGATCGTCGTCATCGTGTCGTTCTTCAACGACGGGTTCTGGAAGCCGAGCCACTCGAAGTTCGGCGCGACCGATCCGACGTTGATGCCGTAGGGGCCCGCGGGGTACTCGATGGCCGCCTTCGCCGCCTGACCGCTGCCCTCGGGGAACGCGGGCGCCGGCGTGGGCGTGGTCGACGTGGGCGTGGGGTTGGTGCTGTCGCCCGCTCCCGTTTCCACTCCGCCGCATGCGAGACCGAGGGCGCCGAGCAGCAGCGCCGCACCCAGACCGAAGCTTTGAAGGATCACGTTCTTGAGCATACGCCACCACCTGGAGAGAGAAGGTTCGAGCCAATTCTTTCGAGACGGCCGGGTTACGTCAAGAGAACGTCGCTGGTTCGCGCCGTTTCCAATGTAGTCCAGTGTGGACCCAGCACAGTTTCCCGGGATCTCACGTACAATTTGCAACTGCGACGTACCTGAGCAAATATTCAGGTGTCGGGGGTTGGACCTTCGACTTCTCGATTCCCGCGCGGTCAGGCGCCGAGTAGAAGGTGCGCGGGAAGTCGATCCCACCCCCAGGCTTCGAGGTAACCATGCACCAGCTTTCTCCGCTTCATGTCGCCGACAATTCGCGCGCGAGCTCTCGATCCAGCTCGACGAGGGTGCTCCGCGCGTTGCTCGCGCTCGGGCTGCTCGGTGGGTCGGTGGGCATGGGCGCGACCGCGTGCAGCGGTGGGAACGTGGGGACGACGACCACCACCGCGAGCAGCACCAACGGCGCGGGCGGGACGGGGAGCGCGGCGACGGGCGCCGGCGGCGGCAGCTGCGAGGGCGGGGTGATCGTCGACGGCAAGTGCGAGGGCAAGTGCACTCCCGACAAGTGCCTCCCAGGCAACACCTGCGTCGGCAACGCCTGCGTGTTGAAGTGCGCGATTCACGAGGACTGCACCGCCGGACAGCAGACCTGCCAGCCCGCAAAAGAAGACGGGACCATGGCCGACATCACGGTCTGCACGTCGACCGGCCTCGCGCCCGTGGGGACGCCGTGCCCGTTCAAGACCGAGTGCGCCACCGTCCTGGGTTGCCCCGACGGCAAGTCCTGCGACTACACGCAGTGCGGCGGCGCGGCCTGCACGAAGGACGCTGCGGCCTGCGGCGCCGACGCGAGCTGTCGCGTCGGCACGTGCCCCGACAAGTCGGCCTGCGTGGTGCCCGCGTGCCCGGCCGCCTCGTGCTTGCCGCTCACCTGCCAGACCAACGGCCTGGGCGACGCGCTCGCGTACTGCACGAAGCTCGACTGCACCGACGACACGCAGTGCCCGGGCGGTTACTCGTGCGGCATCGTGCGCGATCCGCACGGGATCTGCGGGTCGATGCCCGCGAAGGGAGACAACACCACCTGCGGCACGACGGGCGAGGCGTGCATCGATCCCGCGAATTTCGGGATGAACGGCGCCACGTATTTCGAGGGCTCGGTCTGCCTGCTCCGCAAGGAGTGCGTGCGCAACGATCGCTGCTCGGCGTGCAAGACCAACCTCGATTGCACCGGCCTCGGGCAGACCTGCGTGAAGTCCGGCGCGGGCACCCACTGCCTGCGCACCTGCTTGAAAACCAGCGATTGCCCCGACGGGACGCAGTGCACGGCCGGCTCGTGTCAGCCCCTTTACGCGGGCGGCTGCGAGGGCAAGGGCGAGTTCTGCGCGCCGTGCATCAACGACGAGGACTGCGGCAAGAAGGGCACGTCGATAGAGTGCAAGATCGTCAACGACCTCACCGACGAGCGCGGCTGCTTCGATACCTCGTTTCCGACGGCGTGCATGACGGACGTGGACTGCCCGCTCTCCCCCGGTAATCGTCACGGACGTTGCCTCGCCGAAGGCGACGGCGTGAACCCGGGCGATGCCGTCTACCACAAGTGCTATCTCCCCTTCAAAACCGACGGGTTCACCTGCGGGAAATGAAGCGCGCGCCCTCGATTTCGGGGGCGCGCGCGTCGATGTGACTTCAGGGTGAATGGGAGAGGGCGGTCGCCGTCTCCCATCCACGTGATCGGGGCACGGCGTTCTGCCGCGGCCCCGAGATTCTTACTCACCAACAAGGAGAGCTTTCGATGAAGAGCAACGTGAAGTGGCGGCTCGCGGCCGTTCCGGTCGGGCTGATGATGCTGGGACTCCCGGCGCTCGGATGCGCTCAGCTCGCGGGGGCGACAGACACGCTCTGTTGCAAGGACTTCAAGGTCGGCGCCGATCTCAGCGCCGTCGACTGGGGCATCACGGGGGACGGCAAGGCGACGTTCGGCGCCTTCATGCAGGCCACGGCGGACTTCGCCGGGACGGCGACGGCCTCGGTGACCGAGGTGGGCGCGGCCTGTCAGTCGATCGCGACGGATCTCGGCGCTGACCCCATGGGCGTCACCGAGACCGACAACGCCAAGCGCACGACGGCGTGGTGCAACCTCGCGGTCGCGCAGATCAACGCGCAGCTCGCGGGCAAGCTCGTCGTCGTCCCGCAGCCGCCGAGCTGCTCGTTCAACGCGAGCGTGCAGGCGAGCTGCGAGGGCAAGTGCACCGCCGAGGCCTCGTGCCAGGCCGAGCTCGGCGACATCAAGGCGCGCTGCGACGCGGGGCAGCTCTCGGGCAAGTGCAAGGCGGAGTGCACCGGCACCTGCGAGGGCTCGGCGAACCTCGCGGTGACTTGCACCGGCGTCTGCGACGGCACGTGTGAAGGCTCGTGCAGCGGCGCCTGCTCGAAGGGCATGGGCGCGAACTGCCGCGGCGCGTGCGACGGCACCTGCACCGGCGAGTGCCGCGGCTCGTGCAAGGTCGACGCGGGCGCGAAGATCGCGTGCCAGGGCGACTGCACCGGCGGCTGCTCGATCGACGTGGTGGCGCCGAAGTGCAAGGCCGAGCTCAAGCCCCCCTCGGCGATGTGCTCGGGCAAGGCCGAGTGCAGCGGCTCGTGCAAGGCGAGCGCGAGCGCGAAGGCCGAGTGCACCGCGCCGTCGATCGAGGTGCAGTTCACCGGCACCGCGACCGTCGACACCGACCTCGCGGTCGCGTCGCTCAAGCTGAACTTGCCGAAGATCCTCGTGGCCTTCGAGGGCCGCGGGAAGATCCTGCTCGAGAACGCGAAGGGCCTCGCCGACGTGACCGGCGGCTTCGTCACCAACGCCAAGGACCTCAGCGTCAAGGCCGGCCTCTGCGCCATCCCCGCCGGCGAGGCGCTCGCGACCGCCGCGACCAACCTCCAGGTCACGGTCACGGCGAGCAGCAGCGTGCTCACCGCCGTCGGTCTGTAGTCGACGGAGCGCGCCCGCCGGGGTGTCGCTGGGTCGGGTTCGTCCGCTGCATGTTGCCGTGACGTTGCGGAACATGCGGCTGTTGACGGGCCCGACCCCCGGCTCTATTTCCCGGCCACAAGCATGCCCCTCACGATTGAATCCGCCTCCGCCGCGCTCGGGACCGTCCTCGATCCCGAGCTCCAGCGCTCCCTCAACGATGTTGGGATGGTGCGCGATCTCGCGGTCGACGGAGACGCCGCGTCCCTCACCGTCGATCTGATCTCGCCCTCGGCTTCCTACAAAGACTCGCTCGACGCGGCGATCACCGCGGCGCTGCGCGGAGCGGGCGCGAAGCGCGTGAAGATCGCGTTCAGCGTGGCGATCCCCACGCGCAACATCCTCTCGGACGATCCGTGCCCGGGCGTGAAGAACATCGTGCTCGTGATGAGCGGCAAGGGCGGCGTGGGCAAGAGCACCGTGGCCGCCAACCTCACGCTCGCGCTCAAGCGCATGGGCGCGTCGGTCGGCCTGCTCGACGCGGACATGTACGGGCCGAGCGTGCCCACCATGCTCGGCGTCGCGGGCAAGCCCACCTCGACCGACGGCACGAAGTTCCTGCCGCTCGAGCGCTTCGGCGTGAAGCTGATGTCGATCGGCTTCCTCCTCGAAGACGCGAAGAGCGCGGTGGTCTGGCGCGGGCCGATGCTGCAAAACGCGCTGCTCCAGTTCCTGCGCGACGTGGAGTGGGGCGACCTCGACTACCTGATCCTCGACCTCCCGCCCGGCACCGGCGACATCATCCTGACCATCTCGCAGAAGCTCCGGACCACCGGCGCGATCGTGGTGACCACGCCGCAAGAGGTCGCGCTGCAAGACGTCTACAAGTCGGTCTCGATGGCGCAGAAGGTGGGGATTTCGCTGCTCGGCGTGGTCGAGAACGAGAGCTATTTCATCTGCGACGGCTGCTCGAAGCGTCACGAGCTCTTCGGAGCAGGCGGCGGACAGAAGGTCGCCGATTTTGCGGCGGCCCCTTTGCTCGGGCAAATCCCGATCGATGCCGCCATCCGCGAGTGGGGCGACGCGGGCACGCCCGTCGTCCAGGCGACGCCCGATTCCTCGATAGGACAAGCGTTTATGGAGGTCGCGGAGCGCCTCGCGGGGCGCGTGGCCATCCAGGATCTCGGCCGCGGAACGGGCCTCAAGATCGACCGCAGCGGAGGCAAGCAGCGGCACCTCCCCATCAGTCGGTAGGGAACTCCCTCGCGGAGTTCGTCCAGGTAGGATAAGGTTCGCCGCCCTGAAACCAGGGCCGGACGCGGCAGCGTTCGAGCGACCGAGCGGCCCAGCTTGGAAGCCCGAGCGTTCGCATCATCAAAGCTCGCGATACGGCACGCGCAGAATGCGCGAGGCGCGGATGAACACCGACGAAAACACCCCCACGCTCGCGGAGGCCACGCCTCCCGAGCTGCACACCACCGAACCCAGCAC
>JBDTXR010000214.1:0-14843 GCA_040006075.1 Byssovorax sp.
TTGCCGTCCGCGTTCTCGCCAATGACGAAGTCGTCGCTCACACGATCCTCCAAACCCAGCTAGAGAGGCCCGACCGCAGCGGCGGCGAGACCGGATCGGCTCGACGCGACTCGAGGATGGTAGGCGGCCCACCGCGGCGCCGTCCAGCGCGCCCGCGCCGGGGCGGGCGTTCTTGATCTCGATCCGCACACATCCTGCGATGGCGGCGCGCCCGGGGCTTCGCTAGCCTCGCGCCAATGTTCAATCACGACGAGCTCCCCGGCCAGCACGCCGTCCGTTACCTCTGCTCGAAGCTCCGCAACGTCCCGGATTTCCCCCAACCGGGGATCCTCTTCAAGGACATCACGCCCCTCCTCGCGGATCCGCGAGCGTTTCACATCACGCTCGATCTCCTCGCCGAGCGCTTCATCGGCGAGCACATCGAGATCGTGGTCGGCATCGAGGCCCGCGGCTTCATCTTCGGCGGGGCGCTCGCGGCGCGGCTCAACGCCGGGTTCGTCCCGGTGCGCAAGCCCGGCAAGCTGCCCGCGAAGGTCGACAAGGTGGCATACAAGCTCGAGTACGGCGAGGCGGTCCTGGAGATGCACACCGACTCGATCCGCCGCGGAGCCCGGGTGCTCATCGTCGACGACGTGCTCGCGACCGGCGGGACCGCGTGCGCCGCGGCCGATCTGGTGGTGCTGCAAGGCGGCGAGGTCAGCGCCCTGGCCTTCGTGGTCGAGCTCGATTTCCTCGCCGGGCGAGCGCGGGTCGAGGGCCACAGCAAAGGGAGCCGCGTGTACTCGCTCCTGCATTTCGCCGCGGGCGAGTAGCCCGGCCACTCCCGTGCTTCGTCGCGATCGCCTCGGATTTCAGGCGCGATCGCGGCGTCTTCGCAGCAGCCCGGAGAGGCCGGCCGCGAGCAACAGGGCCCCTCCCCCGGGGAGATCACCTGTCGTTCCCGGCGCGTCGCACAGGCACCCTCCTTGAACGTTGACGCCCTCGTCGGCGCCGCCGGAGCCGCCCCGCCCGCCGGCGCCGCCCCGCCCGCCGGATCCGCCGGTGGTCGCCGCGCCGCCGTTTCCGCCGCTGCTCCCGACGCTGGCGCTGGCGGCGCTGCCGCCGCCGGCGCCGACACTGCTGCTGCCGGCGCCGCTGCTGCCGGCGACACTGCTGCTCGCCACCGCGCTGCTGCCGGCGACACTGCTGCTAGCCGCGCTGCTGCTGGCCACGCTGCTGCTGGCCACGCTGCTGCTGGCCACGCTGCTGCTCGCCGCGCTGCTGCTCGTGCTCGATCCGGCGATCACGATCACCGTCGGCGGCGCGCCGGCCGCGGCGCCGTTACCGTCGGTCGGATAGACTTGCACCGGCGCGCCCAGGAGGCCTGCGGCGCTGATCGATCCTTGATTGGCAATCGACCCCGAGGCGCCCGCGTCGACGATCACGTCGAAGGTCAACGTGGTGCTCGCCCCGGGCGCGAGCGAGCCTCCGGCGAGGCCCGCGCCGGCGCCGAGGCGCGCCGTCACCTTGTTCGCGGCGCCGTCGTACTCGGCCTGATCGTCGCCCGCGCTGTCGGTCTTGGGGCCCTGATTCGCGCCCAGAGTGACCACCAGCGATCCCGGGACGAAGGTGACCCCGCCGGGGAGCAGATCCGAGAGCGTCACTCCCGTCGCGGTGTCCGGGCCGGTGTTGGTGACGGTGATCGCGTACTGGAGCACATCGCCGGGGATCGCCGTCCCGCCGTCGAGATCGGTCACCGTCTTGGTCGAGCTCGAGAGATCCGGGGCCACCGTGGCGATCGAGGTCACCAGGCCTCCGAGCAGGAAGACATCGTTGGTGGTGCTGGCCTGGATCGCCGCCGTCGACTGGCCCGCGAACGTGGCGATCGAGATGTCGGCCACGTCGAGGTCGATCTGGCTCATGCTCCGCGGGCCGCCGGTGAGCTGGGGGAGATCGCCCGGGACCGAGACCGCGAGCCCGAGGGTCGATCGGGTGCTGTTGAAGAAATTGTTCGAGGGATTGACGGCGTTGCTGAGCCCGATCCCGTTGACCGTGATCGAGTCTCCGGTGGTCTGATCGTCGCCGTCGAAGCCGATCACGCCGAGCTTGCCGGCCGCGCCGCCGCTCGGGATCACGAAGCCGGTCGCGGTCACCGCCGACGGCGCGCCGGGAGAGACGATATCCAGGCCCTCGAAGAGCGAGAGTCGCCGCAGCGGGGCGCCGGCCTTCTGGTAGAGGACCACCATCCACCAGCCGGCGAACATCACGTCTTGATCCAGGTTCACGAGCTTCGCCGACTCGATGCCGCTCACCCGGTAGGCGCCTGGCCCGTTGGCCTGCACCAGCACCGTGACGTCGGCCACCGACTGCGAATGGGTCGCCATCCCCTGCGTGGCCGTGTACGTGGTGAGGGCGTTGGCGTTGGCCACGAAGGTCCCCGGGCGCTCGAAGACCACGCTGGTGTCCAGGGTCGGGACGAAGCGTGTCGCCGCCCAGTAGAGAAAGGCGTGGGTCACCACCGCGCCGGCGGGGAGGTTGAGCACCGCCGTGGTCTGCTTGCCGGCGCCGATCGTCTGATCCGCGGTCGCCTGTCCGACCGCCGGAAAATCGGACTGCCACGAAATGTCGGGCGAGGTGTCGACGGTTTTTGACCCGCACCCCGGGCCGGCGTTTCCGACCACCGGCGCCGGCACGCCCGGCCCGCAATCCTGTCCCTGGGTGTTGCCGAGGAGCACGAAATCCCCGGCCTGGGTCACCTGCACGCGCGGGATCGGCGCGCCGAGCGCAGGGCCGGCCCACGCGAGGAGGAGCGCTGTCGGCGCCGCGAGTCGAAGCCTGCCAGAGCGCGTCATTGGGCCTCTTGCTTCGGGGTGCGGGCGAGGATCTTGATCTCGACGCGACGGTTCTTTTGCCGTCCTTCGGTGGTGAGGTTGGCGAACGCCGGCCGGGTCGGGCCATAGCCCTTCGCCGAGAGGCGCGCGGCGTCGATCCCGCGCTTGATCAAGGCCTTTTGCACCGCCTCGGCGCGCGCCTGGGAGAGCGCCGTGTTCAGCTTCTCGTCGCCGCGGTTGTCGGTGTGACCCTGGACCTCGGCGGCGGCGATCTCGGCGTGCTGGCGGAGCACGCCGGCGACCTCGTCGAGGATCCCCGCGCTCCCGCGCCGGATCTTCGCCGTGCCGGTGTCGAACTCCACCTGATGCAAGAGCACGATCGCCTCGCCGGTGACCCGGACCTCCTTCGGGCATCCGGTGGTGGTGGGATCGGCGGTGACGGGGCCCTTCTCGGCGGGACAAGCGTCCCTGTCGTCGCGGATCCCGTCGCCGTCCTGATCGCCGGGGCACCCGTTCTGCGCGGGATCGGGCGAGGCCTTGCCCGGGCTGTCGGGGCAGGCGTCGCGGAGATCGGGGATCCCGTCGCCGTCGCTGTCTTTCGGGGGCAACGGACAGCCGTTCTTCGAGGGATCGGGATCCGGCGGCCCGACCACCGTCGGACAGGCATCCTCCGCGTCGCGGACCCCGTCGCCGTCGGCGTCGCGCGGCGTGGGCGGACAGCCATTCTGCCGGGGATCCGGAGAGGGGTTGCCGGGCGACGCCGGGCAGGCGTCCTCGACGTCGGGTACTCCGTCGAAATCGCGATCGCCCAGCAAGGCGCGCTTGCGATCGGGACAGCCATTCTTCGCCGGATCGCCGTCGACGTCGCCGGGCACGTCGGGACAGGCATCGTCGCCGTCGGCGATCCCGTCGTGATCGCGATCCGGCCGCTTGTCGAGGACCTCGGGGGAGTACGCCAGCAGGCCGACCGCGCGGAAATTCGGGGTGCCGACGCCGCGCGAGAGGCCGACTCCGGCGCCGAGCCCGACCTCGAAATTGCCAGCGAAGCGCCGACGGGCGCCGAGGAGCAGCTCGACCGAGGTGGTTCGCGACTGCACGTCGTCGAGGGTTACCGATCCGGTGAGCTCGGGCCCGATCTGGAGCAGGCGACTCTCGCCCAGGAGCACGCCGGCGCCCGCGCCCCAGGTCAGGGTGGTCCCCTGGGTGATGTTGGCGAAGACGTGCTTTGGACCGGCGATTACGCCGACGGCCGACGACCACACCAGGCGATCGAAGCGGCCACCGGCGATGATCTGCGGCGCCACCCGGCCGCCGCCGTCCCCCGCGTACGCCGCCGGATCGCCGCTCGGCACCAGGACCGAGATCGAGGCGGCGAGCTGGAAACGATCGAAATACTTGCCGAGGATGGTGAAGCGCGCGCCGAGCCGGACATCGCCGACGGCCGCGCCGGCGGGCGCGGCGAACGAGTAGCCCTTGCCGGAGGGCGCGCTGCCCGCCTGAAAGGCCAGCGGAACGTCGATGTCGAAGGTCACCCGCCCGGCGAGCGCCATCGCCGCGGCGAGGTGGAAGATGGCTTGATCGCTGACGATCGCCCCGCGGTCTTGCCCCGACGTCGCTCCGCGGAGCACCAGCGGATCGTGGGCGTAGTCGACGTAGAGCGCGGCGTGGAGCGGAAAGCCCTCGATCAGCGGCTCTCCGGCGGCGTACGGCGAGGGGATCGAGAGCAGCCGATCGCCCGCGGGAGACGGGGAAAAGCGCGCGATCGAGAAGCCCTGCTGCGCGTGCGCGGCGCGCGTCCCGACGGTGAGCGCGAGCGCGCCGAGGGCGAGCGGGACGAGGCGGTGGGCGAGCGAGGAGGGCGAGAGCGATCGCATGGCGAAGGTGAAAACGGGGAGAGAGAGTCCCCCGGCGGAGTGCAGATCGAGCCTATCATGGAGTGTTTTCCTGGACGAAAACCCGGCGGATCGAATGCGTCTCCCGCGGCGGACGCAGCCGGAGTAGAGGGGGCGGATGCCGCTCTTTCACCGCCCGAGAGACCTTCGAACCGCCTACGGCCCCTGGGCCTTCATCGCCGGCGCGTCGGCCGGAATCGGCGCCGAGTTCGCGACCCAGATCGCCGCCGCGGGCCTGAACGTGATCCTCGTGGCCCGTCGCGCCGAGCCGCTCGAGGACCTGGCCCGCAGCCTCCGCAGCGCGCACGGCGTCGAGGTCCGCACGGCGTCAATCGATCTCGCGGCGCCGGATCTGCTCGATCGCGCCCGCGCCGCCGCCGCCGGCCTCGAGGTCGGCCTCCTGGTCTACAACGCCGCGCTCTCGCTGATCGGGCCTTTTCTCGGGCAGACGCTGGAAGACAAGCTCCGGATCATCGACGTCAACTGCCGTGGTCCGGTGGTGCTCGCCCACGAGCTCGGAGGAGCGATGGCCGCCCGCAAGCGCGGCGGGATCATCCTGATGTCGTCGATGGCCGGGAGTCAGGGCGCGCCGATCGTCGCCACCTACGGGGCCACCAAGGCCTTTGATCGGGTGCTGGCCGAGGGCCTGTGGGAAGAGCTCGGCGCCGAGGGGGTCGACGTCCTGGCCTGCTGCGCCGGCGCGACCCGGACTCCCACCTACGAGGCCTCGAAGCCCGTGGGCAACCCGCCGTTCATGATGGAGTCGGAGCCGGTGGTGCGAGAGTCGCTGCGGGCCCTCGGCAAGACGCCGAGCTTCGTCCCCGGGCTCGGCAACCGGGCCGCCGCGTTCGTGATGGAGCGGCTCTTCCCGAGGAGCGTCGCGATCCGGACCATCGGCAAGGAGACCCGGAAAATGTACGGGCTGTGAGCGACGCAAAGACGCCTCGTCGCGCAAGAGCGCCACGGCGGACGGCGGCCCGCGGAACCGGTAAATTCAGGCAAAATCGTCACGGCACGTTCCGTGTACCGGACGCAGCGACTCGATCTCGGCTTTCTTCCAGCAACGGCCCGGCCCGACAAACTCTGCCGAGGTCCGGCTCCAGGTGACCCTCATGAACAGATGGATCTCTCGAATCGGCATCATGGCAGTGACGCTCGCGGGCGCCGCGTGCGGGACGGCGGCGACGGGCGGCGCGGGGGGCGCCGCGACGGGCACGGGGCCGGGGTCCGGCGGCGCCGACACGACCAGCACCGCTGGAGGCGGCGGCAAATCGTCCACGGCGACGGGCGTGCTCGCCACCGGATCGACCGGGAGCGGCGAGGTGCAGCCGCCGGCGAAGCAGCTCTATGGGGCGGCGATCCACAACCTCACCTTCGAGATTGACTATGTGCCCGGCGCCGAGCCCTACACCGGCGCGGTCCTCGGCTTCGGGGAGGTCTGGGACGTGACCCAGACCAACGTCGAGCGCCTGTTCCAGGGCAGCAACAAGGTGGTCGACATCCCGCGGACCCTCGACAAGATGGAGAAGCTCACCGACGTCGTCGGCGCGGATTTCACGGTCGATCAGATCCTGACGATCGCCTCCAAGCACCGCAATCAGCTCAGCTCGGGCGACACCGCGACGTTCTACTTCGTGTGGCTCGACGGGTACTATCGCGACGCGGCGGGCGTGAACAAGAACGTTCTCGGCGTCTCGCTCGGGACCACCGGCATCCTGGCGATGTTCAAGCCGGTGATCGCCGGCACCGGCAGCGGCTTTCCCGGCCTCAACGTGGAGCATTACGTCGAGCAGGCCACGATCGTCCACGAGTTCGGCCACGCGGCCGGCCTCGTCAACAACGGCCTCCCCCAGGCCAGCCCGCACGACGACACCACGCACGAGGGCCACTGCACCAACAAGGACTGCGTGATGTACTGGGCCATCGAGGGCACCAGCGGCGCCATCACTTACGTGCAGAAGTCGCTGGTCGCGAGCAACACCATCCTTTACGGGCAAGAGTGCCTGGACGACGCGGCGAAGGCCGTGGCTCCCTGACAGCGGTCAATCGCGCCCGATCCCGAGCTGCTTGGCCACGGTCCGGCTCGCGCCGACGGCGCGGACCGGGCCGCCCACGGGGAACGTGAGCGTCACCGCGCCGGGACCCGCGGTGAGGCTGCCCCCTTGTACGCCGATCATGGCCTTGAGCCCGGAGGCGTCGAGCTTCGCGGTCGTCGCGGCGGCGCGGAGGCCGTCGATCTCGGCTGCGCCGAGCGCAGCGCGGTTGACCTGGGGGCGCTCGGCGAACATGCCCACTCCCCAGAGCAACGCGGTCGCGGCGGCGCCGGGATCGCGCCCGCGGAACCAGGCGCCGACGTCGTGCACCGCGCCGCCGGAGCAACGGGCGTAGAGCGCGCCGAGGTCGGCGCCGGACGACTCGAACAGGCGATCGGCCACGGCGAGGAAGCGAGCCCGCAGCTCGGGCTCGAAGAACGCGCGCGAGTAGGCTCCTCCGAATTGTAGCGTGGTCCCGGTCCACGCCGCCGAGGTCGCGGGAATGGCCCCGTCGGTGAGCGTGAGTGTGCCCTCGGGGAGCCGGGCCAGGGCCTCGTCGAGGCGCGGCGCGAGGTGGCCGGCGAAGGCGGTATCGGCCAGGGCTTCGCGGGTGACTGGCTTGCTCGGGACAGCGCCCGCGTCCGCGCCCGGGACCGGGCCCGGGCGGCTCGCCAGCCAGAGCTCGACGACCCATCCGCTGGTGTCGAAGGGGCCAATCGTGGCGCCGCTGTAGATCCGCTCGCGGACGGCGCGACACGCGGTGTCGACGCGGCGACTGGCCTGCTCCGGCGTCTCGGCCGGAGCCACGGGGACGGTCTGCACCTCGCTCTGCGACTTGAGGTAGGCGCGACCGCCGAAGACGGCTGCGGCGACGAGGATCGCGGCGCCCGTCGCCTTGCCCAGCGCGCCCCAGGGGATCAGCGACTCGCCTCCTCCGTCGAGCGAGCCGGACGACGCGCTCCGCTGCGCGACGCGGTGGGCCTCCGCCATGCGGCGAGCCAGATCCAGGGCCTTGCGCCGCTGCATGTCGGGCGGGAGGAGCGGCCATTGCTCGGCCGCCGCGCCGGCGTCGATCGAGGTGGCCGCGCCCTTCCCCTGGAAGGTGAGCTGGCGGCCGTCGAGTGCCACTCTGCCGGCGAGCCCGAAGCCGGACAGGACCTCTCGAACCGCGCTGATCAGCGCCTCTTCGTTGGCTCGCCCCGAGCGCGCGAGCGGCGATCCCGCGGGCGCAGGCGCCGATTCGGGGGCGGCCTCGAGCGGCGCGATGGAGGCGGGACGGGCCCTCTCGGGCTCGCTCGGCGCCGGGCGAGGGCGCTGGTTCTCCATCTCGAAGAGCTGATCGAGGAGCGGTTTGGCCTCGGCCGCCGGGGGAGGCAACGAGCTGATCCGCACCGGCGAGGGCGCGACCATGCCCGACGGCGCGACCGGGCTCGAATCCGCGGCGGTGCTGGCCGCGGCGCGGAGGATCCTCTCCGCGCTCTCGGCGTAGAGCTCCGCGTGCGGGGGACCATACGGCACCAGCGCCGCGGCGAGCGCCGCCACGTCGGGGAAGCGCTCTGCCCGGCTCTTGCGGAGGCAGCGCGAGGTGATGGCCTCGATCCCGGCGGGCAAATCGGGCTGAAGCGCGCGCGGCGACGGCGGACCCTCGGTGATGCGCTCGAAGACGTCGACCGCCGAGCTGCCGACGAAGGGCGGTTTGCCGGTGAGGAAGTGATAGAGGATCGCCCCGAGCGAGAACACGTCACTCCGCGCGTCGGCCTCGCGCGCCGAGGCCATCTGCTCGGGGGCCATGTAGAGCGGCGATCCCATCATCACCGCGGCCTGGGTCATCGCCGGCCCGCCCTCGCCCTCCACGAGCTTGGAGATGCCAAAGTCGATGATCTTGATCGCCGTGGTGCCGTCACGCCGACGGATCAAGATCAGGTTGGCGGGCTTGAGATCGCGGTGAATGATCCCGATCGAGTGGGCCTCGGCGAGCGCCTCGCAGGCCTGGAGCACGTACTTCACCGCCACCGTCGGCGAGAGCGGCCCGTGCTCGACCAGCACCGCGTCGAAGTCGCGCCCGTCGAGGTACTCCATCACCAGGTACGGCGCTCCGTCGGGCATCGTCCCGACGTCGCGGACCCGCGCGGTGTGCTCGCTTCGAAGGCGCGCCGCCGTCCTCCCTTCGCGGAGGAAGCGAGCCACCAGCTCCTCGTTTTCGAGCGTCTTCTTCTTGAGAAACTTGATGGCCAGGCGCTCCCCGAGCTGGAGGTGCTTGGCGACGTAGACGATGCCCATTCCCCCTTTCCCGAGGACTCGCTCGATCAGGTATTTCTCTGCGACGACGTCGCCAATGTTCACGGGAGCCATCCTTCGCGGGCGAGCATCGCACGGAGGAACGCGATCGCGCGAGGGTTCTGGGCGCGAGCACGGCTTCGAGCCCCTCGCACCACTCGGGGATTGTGCTGTCCCCGGCTCCGGGTATCCTCGCGGCCGGAAGGTATCGATGTCTGCAAGTGGCCCCGCGACACAACTGGCAGCCGGCGATGTCTTCGCTGGAAAGTACCGGCTCGAACGCCAGTTTGCGTCCGGAGGCATGGGGTTCGTCTGGCGTGCGTGGAACCTGCAGCTCGACATTCCGGTCGCCGTCAAAGTCATGGCGGCGGCCATGGCCGACTCGCCTGACTTCGTGGCGCGCTTCGAGCTCGAAGCCAGGGCCGCCGCGCAGATCCGCAGTCCGCATGTCGTGAGCATCTACGAGCACGGCGTGCACGAGCGCCTCCCGTACATGGTGATGGAGCTGCTCGACGGCGAAGACTTGAGCAAGCGGCTCAAGCGCGACAAGCGCCTCTCGGTGGTCGCCACGGCGAAGATCGTCCACGAGATGTGCAAGGCGCTCCAGCGCGCGCACGATCTCGGGATCGTCCACCGCGACATCAAGCCGGCCAATGTCTTCCTCGCCCGCGACGGCGACGAGGAGACGGTGAAAGTGCTGGATTTCGGCATCGCGAAGATCACCCACAGCGGTGGCGGGGACCTGACCGCCACCGGCGAGATGATGGGGACTCCGAGCTACATGAGCCCGGAGCACATCCGCGCTTCAAAGCATGTGGACCACCGCGCCGACCTCTGGTCGGTCAGCGTCATCGCCTTTCGCGCGCTCACCGGCCAGCTCCCGTTCACGGGCCAGATCCTCGACGTCGTCGATCGGATCCTCACGGGCTCCGCGCCGGTCCCCTCGGCCCTTGCGCCGGATCTTTCCCCAGCAGTCGACGCCTTCTTCGCCCGCGCCCTGGCGCGCCACATCGACGCTCGTTTCCAGAGCGCGCGCGAGCTCTCTGCCGCGCTGGGCAAGCTGGTCGGGCGCGAGTCCCTGGTCGACGTCGCGGCGTCGCCGGGCGCCGCCGTCGAGTCGAACGAGCGAGCGATCCCGCTCGCAGGGGCTCCGCCGGCTCCTCCATCTGCGATTGATCCCGCGGATCTACCGCCGGAATCGCGCACTCTGCTCCTGAGTGGGCGAGCAGCCCCGCAGACGATCGATCCTGCTCCCGTGGAAGACGCCGTGCCGCTCAAGCACCTGCTGAAGACGGTGCCGCTCGACCCCGCACACCAGGACGCCTCGCGGCGAGCCCTCGCCCAGGCTCGATCCGCGGCGGCGGCGCAGGTCTCCGCCGGGGCGCCGGCTCCTGCCACCCCTTCGCCCTGGGTTCGTCCGGCGCCGGATGCCACCCTCGAATCGCCTCCTCCCGCGCGTCGCCCGTGGCCGCTGTGGGTGCTCATGGCGCTCGTGGCCATCGCGGCAGTGATCTGGGCGGCGATGCCTGTCCGGTAAACAGGACACCGGATCCTGGTAATTTCTCCTGGACTCCCGCTCTCCTGCGCGTTGACGCGAACGAGACGACCAGCGATTCTGGACCGATGAGAGAGCCTCACGGGATCACCTGGGCAATCAGCGCGGCGCTGCTGGCCATGACGGTCGGGGGCGGTTGTGCGGTGATCCTGGGCATCGACAACGACTATGGCCTGGCACCCAGCGACAACAGCGGGACCAGCAGCGGAAGCGGGAGCAGCAGCGGAAGCAACGGGAGCACCGGGAACACCGGGAGCAGCGGGAGCAGCAGCGGAGCCGGCGGCGCAGACTGCGTCATCGTCGACGACCACGACCCGTGCACCGACGATGTCTGCGGAAACGGTCTTCCCGTGAGCATCAAGATCAAGCCCGGCGGCGCCTGCAATGGCACGGGCAAGTGCAACGCCACGGGCACCTGCGTCGAGGTATGCCCGGGCAAGTTCGGGTTTGTTGCCGGGGACTCCCCGGTGGTCCAGGCCGATCCGAGCTTCGTGGCCACCGCGGATCTGAACGGCGACAAGGTGCCCGACCTCATCGTCGTCAGCAAGAGCGACGAGAGCGTCAGCGTGCTGCTGGGCCTGGGCAATGGCCACTTCA
The DNA here is from genome assembly GCA_040006075.1 of Byssovorax sp. Classification (GTDB taxonomy): domain Bacteria; phylum Myxococcota_A; class Polyangia; order Polyangiales; family Polyangiaceae; genus JANYGI01. The sequence goes on from JBDTXR010000214.1 coordinate 11,165, forward strand.
AGAACCACGACAATTACTTCGTGGGCGGGTTCCCGGTGGGGGTCGCGACTCTGGATCTCAACAATGACGGCAAGCTGGACCTCGCCATCGTGAACTCGTCCGATGGCAGGATCGACGTGTTGTTCAATGATGGCATGGGCCAATTCGGGGATGGCATCGTCTACTCCGCGATCGTGGGCTCGGGTCCTTCCTGGGTCGCGGCGGAAGATCTGAACGGCGATGGCAAGATCGATCTCGCCGTCGCCAACGACGTCAGCGGCACGGTGAGCGTGCTGATCAACAACGGCAAAAACGGCTTCATCAAAGAGGCTTCCTATCCGGTCGGCATGTATCCCAGCGCGGTCGTGGCGCTGGACTTGAACGGCGATGGCAAGACCGACCTCGCCGTCGCGAACAACGCCGCCGACAGCGTGAGCGTGCTGTTCAACGACGGCCAAGGCGGCTTCGTCGACGCGGGCGCGTCGCCTTATGTCGCGACTCCGACGGCGCTCGTCGCCGCGGACCTCAACGGCGACACCTTTCCCGAGCTCGTCGCCACGAACGGCAATGGGACCACGGTCACCGTCCTGTTCAACGACAAGCACGGTGGCTTCGCGGCCGCGCCGTCGATTCTCGATGCGGGCGCGAACCCCGGCGCGATCGCGGCCGTCGATCTCGACAGCGACGACAAGCCCGATCTCGCGGTGGTCGACTACAACGGCACCGGCGCCCTGAGCGTCCTCCTCAACCCGGGAGATGGGATGTTCGCCTCCCGCGTCGAATACCCCACGGGCGAGGCCCCGCGCTCGGTGGCGGCGGTCGACGTGAACGCCGACGGTCGACTCGATCTCGTGATCGCGCGCGGCAACAGCAGCAGCGTGCGCGTGCTCATCAACACCTGTCTCCCGTGAAGATCCGCCCATGTCTGCCCACCACCTCGACCCATGCTCGTCCGCCGGCGACGCTGTGAGCCTCTCGGCGCAGCTCGGGGTGGGGACGATCTTCGCGGGCCGCTATCGCGTGGTCCGGTGCATCGCGGCGGGCGGGATGGGCGCCGTGTACGAGGTCGTCCACCTCGAAACCGATCGTCGGCACGCGCTCAAGGTCATGCACGCGCACCTCTTCGAGAGCGAGGACATGCGCGACCGCTTCAAGCTCGAGGCGCGGATCGCGGCCCAGATCGAGAGCGACTACATCGTCTACGTCTCGGATGCGGGCGTCGATCTCGCGACCGCGATGCCGTTTCTGGTGATGGAGCTGCTCCGCGGCGAGGAGCTCGGCGTCCGGCTCAAACGACTCACGCGCCTGCCGCCGGAAGAGGTGGTGACGTACATGGAACAGGCGGCCTGGGCGCTCGACCGCACCCACGCGGCGGCGATCGTTCACCGCGATCTCAAGCCGCAGAACCTCTTCCTCACCCTCCGCGAAGACGGCAGTCCGAGGATCAAGATCCTCGACTTCGGCGTGGCGAAGCTCATCGCCGAGAGCTCGACCTCGGCCGGAGGCACCCAGAGCCTGGGCACGCCAATCTACATGGCGCCCGAGCAGTTCCGCGGCAGAAAGCAGCTCACCGGGGCCGCCGACATCTACGCTCTCACGATGATGACCTACACGCTCCTCGTGGGAAAGGCCTACTGGGCCGAGGAGTCGAAGAGCCTGGGCGACATGATCGCCTTCGCGATGCACGTGGTGAATGGCCCCCAGGAGCCCGCCGTGGAGCGGGCCGCGAGGCACGGGGTCGCTCTGCCCATCGGGTTCGATGCGTGGTTTGCAAAAGGGACAGCCATCGATCCCGCGCACCGCTTCGCCACGGCCACCGAGGCGGTTCGAGCGCTGCGTGAGGTGGACAGCTCGGCGAGCTTCGGCGTGGCCGTCATCGGCCCGAGACCGGCGATGTGGTCCGAGGCCGGTGCGTCCCTGCCCGAGGCTCGGCCGGCGATCCCCAGCATCGGTGTCGGCGACCGGGTGGCGACCTCGACGGGCGCGGCGGTGATGACGCCGGCGCCCGTGGAGACGCGCCGGCTCCCGCGCGTCGCGGCCGCGGTTGTGGTGGGGTTGGCCGCGCTGGCGAGCGGGACCTGGTTCTCTTTGCGGAAGAGTCCTTCCAGCCACGAGACATCGCATCAAGCGGTGGAGGCCCCGAGCGCTGCGGCCGCCGTGGCGAGCTCGGCCGCGACGATCGACGTGGTGCCGTCCGAGGGGGCCTTCCCGCCTTCACCGAGCGCGAGCACGCCTGTCGCGGCGGCGCCGAGCCCGCGGGCAGGCGCCGTCGTCAAGGCCACGTCAAAGCCGACGACGCCCAGGAAGAAGCCCATTGTGGACGAGACGAATTACACGCGTCGCTGACCAGGATCCTGCCCATGAACCACTCGTTTCGCCGCTGCCTATCCGCCCTCTCGCTCCTCGGTCCCCTCGCGCTCTCGCCCATCGCCGCAGCGCAGGACGTGGCCGCCGCCGACGCGCTCTTCAATCGGGGAGTGAACGAGATGAAGGCCGGCAAGTACCCGGAGGCTTGCCCGCTTATCGCCGAGAGCATGCGCCTCGATCCGCAGCCAGGCACCCTGTTCACGCTGTCGCAGTGCGAGGTAAAGTGGGATCGAGTCGCGACGGCAGTGGCGCGCCTCGACGACTACCTCCAGCTGTACGAACGGCTGACCCCCGATCAAAAGGCGCAGCAGCTCCATCGACCCAAGCTGGTCAAAGAGCAGAGGGACAGGCTGGCTCCCGATGTGCCGGAGCTGACGCTCTCGCTCCCGGCAGGCGCTCCCGCAGGCACCGTGGTGAAGCGCGACGACGCCGTGGTCTCCAGCGCGGCCCTGGGGCTCGCGCTACCGGTCGATCCGGGCGAGCACGTGGTTTCGACCCAGGCTCCCGGAGGGCCTCTCCGCGAGCAGCGGATCACGATCGTCAGGGCGGATAAGAAGGCCCTGGTGCTCGAGGTGACGGCCCCGCAGGCGATCGAGCCGACGCCCGCTCCGCCGACGCCCGTCGTCGCCGCCGTGCCCGAGCCCGCGAAGCAGGAGCCGCTTCCCGCGGCGGGCCCGAGCGGCCGGAGAGTGGCAGTCTACGCTGTCGGTGGAGTCGGCCTCGCGGCCCTCGCGCTGGGCGGCGTCATGGGCGGCCTCGCGCTGGGGAAGAAGTCAGTCATCGAGGCCCACTGCGGCAGCGCGATCAAGGAGCCGAGCGACACGAGCTGCGATCAAACCGGCTTCGACGCGGCCAGCGCCTCGAAGCCGCTGACGCTGGTGAGCACCATCGGCTTCGCCGCCGGCCTCGCCGGCATCGGAACCGCGGTCGTGCTGCTTTTGACCGAGCATCGGCCCGCAAAGGCCGTCACCAGCGCGCGCTGCCCCTGGATCTCGGCCGACGTCCTCTCCTTCGGCCCCACGGGAGCAACGCTCGGAGCCCACGGGACATTTTGAGGTCCCCCCGCGTCGGTTGAGATTGTACGAGGGCGCGCTCCGGATATCCTCGCGTCCCCATCCCAGCTTACCGCCCGCGAGGACCGATCCGTGAAAGCAACCTACGCCCTCAGCACGCCCGTCATCCCCGTCGGAGAGTCCACCCGACTCTCTCTCGTCGTCCGCTTCGGCCAAGGCGGCGCGGCCACCACCGCCGCCCGCCGCCGCCTCAACCTCAGCCTCGTCCTCGATCGATCCGGCTCGATGGCCGGCGCTCCGCTCAAGCAGGCCATCCGCGC
>JBDTXR010000215.1:0-14784 GCA_040006075.1 Byssovorax sp.
ATCGAGCACCCCTGGGTGACGAAGAGCGTCGAGAACGCGCAGAAGAAGGTCGAGGAGCGCAACTTCGACATCCGCAAGAACCTGCTCGAGTACGACGACGTCATGAGCGCCCAGCGCAAGACGATCTACGACATGCGCCAGGCCCTGCTCATCGGCCGCTACGAGCCCGAGGTCATCGACGACGAGGGCAAGCCCACCGGCGAGAAGCGCAAGATCAAGGCGCTCGACAAGGTCAAAGAGGCCGCCCTCCCCGACGTTGGCTACATCCTCGGCAACTTCGCCTCCGACCCGGTGATGCCCCACGACAAAGAGGGCAAAGCGCGCACGATCACCCGCAAAGACTTCGAAGGCATCCCGAGCCTGGTCGAGGTCGAGACGCTCCAGAAAGAGATCTACAAACCCTGGGGCGTGAAGCTCGAGCTCGAGGGCCGCGAAGACGACGTCCTCGAGGTCTACGACGAGCTCGCCGACCTCGTCCCGCGCGCCCTCACCGAGCAGCGCGAGCGCCTGCTCGATCTCCTCGATCGGATCATCGGCGCGATGGTCGAAGAGTCGTGCCCGCCGAAGAAGCCGCCGGAGGACTGGGACTGGGGCGGGATCTTCCAGGGCTTCAAGGAGCACTTCAGCTTCGACTTGCCCGACGACGTCTCGCACATCTCCGACGCCGAGCTCCTCGCGCAAGATCTCTACACGCGCGCCGAGAAGCTCTTCCAGGAGCGCGAAAAAGAGGTCGGGGTCGAGTTCATCCTCCGCGTGTTCCGCCACGTGTATCTGGAGGAGCTCGACAAGGCCTGGATCGATCACCTCACCGAGATGGACCACCTGCGCGACAGCATCGGGCTCCGCGGCTACGGCCAGAAAGATCCGAAGCAGGAGTACAAGAAAGAGGGCTACACCCTCTTCGTCAACATGGTCGCGCGCGTCTCGTCGAACGTCGTGACCAAGGTGTTTGGCCTCCAGGTGAAGCGCGAAGAAGAAGAAGCGGCGATCGAGGAGAACGACTTCGCCCGCCACGCGGCGCAGCTCCGCGAGGCCGTCGCGCGCCACGACGACGAGCCGATCCCGGAGCCCGCGCCCCCGCCCGAGCCGATCATCGCGAGCACGCAAGAGTGCCCGTGCGGCAGTGGAAAGCCGTTCGCCGAGTGCCACGGCGGAGCCGACGAAGAGGAAGCCTCGGCTTGAAGCGTCACGCCCCCGCGACCGAGCGCAACCGCGAGCCGATCCTCGCGGTCTTGCGCGACGTCTTGCCGGCCGCGGGGGTCGTGCTCGAGATCGCCGCCGGCTCGGGCGAGCACGCCGTGTTCTTCGCGGCGGCGCTCCCGGCGCTCGCGTGGCAGCCCACCGATCCCGACCGCGAGAGCCTCTCCAGCATCGCCGATCACGCGAGCGAAGCGGCCCTCGCGAACCTCCGTGCCCCGCTGCGCTGCGACGTGACCGAGCCTGGCTGGGGGCGTGATCTCGCGGCCGACGCCGTCGTCTGCATCAACATGATCCACATCGCCCCGTGGGAGGCGTGCCTCGGCCTCCTCGCGGGCGCGAGCGCGCTCCTCGCCCCGGGAAACCCCCTTGTTCTCTACGGCCCGTATCGTTTCGAAGGCGCCTTCACCGCGCCGAGCAACGCCGACTTCGACGCCTCGCTCCGCGCCCGCGATCCCCGCTGGGGCGTGCGCGATCTCGCCGACGTCACCCGCGAAGCCGAGGCCGTGGGCTTCACCCGCGAGCGCGTCGTCGCCCTGCCAGCAAACAACCACTCCCTCGTGTTTCGCCGCGTTTAGTCGCGCTTGCGGTTCGTTCGAATGGTGGTGCGGGCGCGCGCGCGCGTGGTCTCGTCGGCGTCCTCGTCGCGGCCACGTCCGGCGAGCGGGCGGGGGCGCGGCGTTCGCAGCGCGCTGCTCGTCACGAGCTCGGCCGGGATCGGCAGCGGAGCGGGCAGCACGGCCTTCGGGCGCGTGAAGACCCAGGCGCCGTGGCCTGCGAGCGCCAGCGTCCACGCGAGCAAAGGCCAGGGAAACCAGGCTGCGCCGCCCATCGCCTGGTTGACGGCGAAGAGCGCGGCGCTCCCCACGACGTAGATCATCGCGTGGAGGATCAACCCGCGGCGCTCGCGCCCGCGCTGAGCGACCTCGGCCTCGTACCCGGCCATCGCCTGCTCGTGGAGGGCGCGCGCGGCCTGCTCTTTCCGCACCGCCGCCTCCTGGGCGACGGCGTCTTCCTGGTCGTCGGCCGAGAACGTGATCTCGCGCGCCGTCTCCATCATGTCGTGCGACGGGCGCGGCGACTCGTCGTCGACGAAAAAGTCGCGGGTCTTGGGATCGGTCATCGCGCGTCCGCCCGGAGCGGTCCGCGGGGTAAATAGCAGGAAGCGCGCCTCTGCGCTCGCTCGATCAAACGAGGAATTCCAGGCGATTGCCCCACGGATCGGCCACGAAGAACCGCGCCTCCACGCCGGGCACCTCCTCGTCGTCGCGCTTGATCGCCACCTCGCGCGCTGTCAGCCGCGCCAGGAGCGCATTGAAGCTCGCGCGATTGGCCAGCCGCAATGCCGGGTGCGCCTTCTTCGCGGCGCGGAACTCCGATTCGACGCCGATGTGGATCTGCTGTGCCCCGCATTGAAACCAGCACCCTCCGCGCGCGGCCAGGGCCGGCGGCTTCATCACCTCTTCGAGACCCAGCAGATCGCCGTAGAAAGCCCGCGCGGCCGGCTCGTGATCCGGCGGCGCCGCGAGCTGCACGTGGTCGACCCCAACGAATGAAATCATGACGCCTCTCCCATTGCATTTCAATCGATGAATTCGCTGTTTTCGACGTGAAAATGGCCGAGGCGCAGGGCCTCATCCCTGCCGCTCGTCGCGCATCCCGCCGAGCGCGCGATAGGCTCTTGCAATGGCGCTCGCCATGGTGGCGCGCCCTCGCGGCGATTGCGGATGAATCGTCTCCAGGCGCCCTGGCCGCCGGTGCTCCAGGAGCGAGAGAGCGTCGCAGACGCCCGCGGCCACACCGCCTTTGCCGGTGGCCAGCCCATCGATGGACGCGGCGATGAGCGTGGGCACGCGCTCGCGATCGAAGCGCTCGAGCAGCAGCCAGGTGGCCAGTGCGGCGGGGATCGTGGTGCGGTGTTTACCGGCCCAGTCGAGGATGGGTTGAATCGCCGCGGTGCCCTCCAGCGCCGCGCGCGCCTCGGCGCCGGCGGCGAGCGTCACCCCCTCTTCGAGCACCTGGCGGCCAATCGAGATCCGGCGCGCCACCTCGGCGCCGGTCACGTGGCCCACGGCCAGCGCAATCGACAGCTCCAGCTCCGTCAACACCCGCTCTGTCCAGCCCTCGACGCGCGCGCCCTTGGCCCGGGCCTCGGCGTGACCCACGGTGATCGCGCCCGCGTGCTGCCGCAGCACCCGCGCCAGCCGCCCTCCTGACAGGCGCCCTTTCCATTGCGGCATGGCGGAGAGCACGTAGCGCACGCGCCGCGCGTCGAGCGCCACGGCGGCCAGCGCGGCTCGCGGCGAGACGTTGGCGCGCGTCGTCACCGCCAGGACCACCCGCTCGAGAAGGGGCAGCGAGCGGAGCGCCGGATCGAGATCCACCTCGTCTTCCGGCAGATCTTCGGCGCGCTTCTTCGGCTTTCCGATGCGCGTGGCCAGCTCCGTCAACAACGTGTCCGGCACGGAGACATCGGCCCACGCCAGCTCGAGCAAGGCCGCGGGGACCTCGTCCACCTCGGCGGCGGCGCGGCAGAGCTCGCCCACCATCGCGGGGCGCAGCGCGGCGCCGCGCGCCAGGATCATCCGCTCTGCGGCCATGGGGCGGCGCGCGAGATCGCGGAGCACGTGATCGCGATTCACGGCCTCGCACCTCACCAGGCCTTCGGCGGCCCACGCGGCCAGGCGCGCTTTGCCGGTGAGCCGGCTCTCGGCGGTGGTGGTGCGCGCCAGCGACTTCACCAGATCATAGACAATCTCGGTGTGGAGCAGCTCGGCCTCGTCCTCGCTCTCGGTCGCGTCGTGAGGCAGCTTGGGGCGGAGCGCGACGCCGGCGGCGAGGCTCGTGGATCGGGCCGAATCGAAGCCCAGATCGATCACCTGATCGACGAGGCCGCCGAGCTCGGAGCGCGGGAGCACCTGCCCGGCGATCATCGCGCCTTCGAGATCGAGGTCGGCCGCGCCGCCGGCGAGGGCGCGGACCAGGTCGGGCGCGAGCACGCCGCCGCTGGCCATCGCGCGCAGCGCCGCGGCGAATCGAGCCGTTTCGATCACCCGCGAGCCGTCGCGATCGGCCTCGGTGCTGGGTGAGAGCTGGCCTGCGGCGCGCGCCCGCACCTCGATCGCCGCGTCGCCTTTCGCCAGCCGCGGTCGCTCGGCGGCGGCCTCGCGATTCGAGGCCACGGCGCGGCGCACCTGCCGCGACGGATCGCGCGCGAGCCGGGATAACAAGGCTTTATCGTGGGTGATGCGCGCCGCCGCCTCGCGCCGGAGCGGGCCGGGATCTTGCGACCACTCGTCGAGGGTGAGCGGAGGAACAGCGCCGGTATCGAGCAGCGGGATCCACAGCCGATCGTGCACCGCGGACGCCGAAGGCCAGTCGACGGCGCGCTCGATCGCCGCCAGCGTCGCCTGCGGATGGCAGGCCGCGGCGAGCACGAAGAACGCGTCGCGCGGGTGCCTCGCGAGGATCGCGTCCCGGAGCGCGTCGGGCGCGCGCGGGTGCGCGATCAGCAGCCGATCGAGCTCGGCAGCGATTGACACGACCTCGCCTTCGGGCGTCGCAGGATCCTTCCCGACCGCCTCGCCCTCGTCGATGCGTCGCTGCCCGATCACCGCGAGGGCCTCGGGCCCGACCGCGAGCGAGCGCGCCAGCGCGAGGAGCACCGGCGCGCCGCCCTCTTCCGCGAGCGCGACGTTGAGCAGCGGAGCGTTCTTCTCCGGAGCGCGAGCGAGTCGGTCGATCGAGGCGCGGTCGAGCATTCCGGCGCGAATACTAGCGCGAAGCCGCGCCCGGCCTCAGCCCTTCGGTTTCCAGGCAGCGGCCCGGTCGCGCGCGAACTCCGCGAACGAGCGCGGCGCCTTGCCGGTGAGCTGCTCGACCAGCGGCGAGATCGCCGAGGCATAGCCGGCCTTCACAATCCCGTGGAGCTCCATCATCGCCTCGACCATCCAGCCGGGCATCTGCATATCGGTCATGGCCTTGCTCGCGGCGGCGTCGGGCACATCGACGTAATGGACGTCGCGCCCCGACACCGCGCCGATCGCCGAGGCCGCCTCTGCCGTGGTGACGGCCTCGGGACCCGTCAAATCGTAGGCTTTCCCGTAGTGCCCTTCCTCGGTGAGCACCGCCGCCGCGACGGCCGCGATGTCGCGAGAGTCGATGTACGAGCAGGCGCCGGTGCCGAGGGGAAGATAGATGTTCCCGTCGCCGCCCGGCGGGTAATAATGAATGAAGTTATCCATGAAGTTCGCCGGTCGGAGGAACGTGTACGCGATCCCCGAGGCCTCGATGTTCTTCTCCGTCGCCCGGTGCCAGCGCCCGAGCTGGATCCCCGGCTCGATGTTGGCCCCGATGGCCGAGAGCTTGACGATGTGCTTCACGCCGGCCGCTTTTGCCGCGTCGATGAGCAGCTTGCCCAGCTCGACCTGGTTCTCCGCGAACGGCGTCAGCAGGAAGACGCGATCCGCGCCTTTCACCGCCGCAGCGATGGTGTCCGGCTTCTCGTAATCGAAATCGACGGGGACCACGTTGGCACCCAGGAGCTTCTCGGCCTTCGCCGCGCTGCGAACCGCGACGCGGACAGTGACGCCGGGCTTCGCCGCGAGCGCCTTCACCACTTCGGAACCAATCGTACCGGTCGCGCCGGTGACGAGAATCGTGCTGGCCATGTTCAATCTCCTGCGAGCGTCGTTGTTGCGGGGGAGACCGGACGATAGCCACGGGGCCGCGGGTGCGAAGGGGGTTCCGGTGCATGACGCGCATCGACGGGGTGCATGACCGTGAAACGAGAAGAAACGCGGCGATCCAGGCGGATCGAGGCGTGCTTCCTCCTATCGAGTGAAGAACGAGGCCTGCTGAAACTTCATCCCGGCCAGGATCTGCTCCACCCGCTCTTCCGACAGCTCCCCGATCCGCTCCCCCAATCGGGCCTTGTAGACCGACGACACCTGCGACACGACCACCACGCTCTGCCTGGTCAGGCCGCCTTCGCCGACGTCGAGCAGCACGTTCCCGGGCTCGCTTGCGCGCTTCAAATTCGACGTCAACGCGCACACGACCACGGTGGTGATCCGAGAGCGGTTGAAGACATCGTCTTGAATCACCACGTGCGGGTGGGGGGAGCCCGGGATGGAGCCTCGTGACTCGTCGGGCTCGATCCAGAACAGGTCTCCTCGGTGGATCGTCGCCGGGCCGGTCCCGGAGGGTGCTGCGGTGTCTCTGTCCATGCGGGGCGCTCGTCGATTTGGCGTGAATTGTGGCCGTGGTCCGGCGCGACCGCGGGGAATGTACCAGATTTGCGGTCCACGCCTCGCTTGCGCCGGCGACCTGATGCGCTTGCGCCCGGCGGCGCAACACGATAGCGTACCCAATATGGGTACGACAAAACCCAAATTGGGTAGAAAGGCTGCTCCTCGTCGGTCGCCGAAGGCGGATCGAGCGAACGGCCTCGCCTCTCAGCTGTTCACCAGGACCCAGCAGCAAGTGCTCGGGCTGCTTTTTTGCCTGCCAGCGCGCACGTTTCGTCTGTCCGAGCTCATCGCTCTCGCGGGAGTTGGCAGCGGCGCAGTGCAGAGAGAGGTCGCTCGCCTGGTCGCCGGCGGGCTCGTCTCGATGCTCGTCCGCGATGGGCAAAAGATCTACCAGGCGAACGACCGCTCACCGATCTTCCCTGAGCTCTGCTCGATTGTGGAGAAGACCAGTGGTGTTGCGGAGCGGCTGGGCCGGGCCTTGGCCCCGCTCGCGAAGGACATGACTCTGGCCATCCTCTTCGGTTCCGTCGCGAAAGGAACCGACACGGCCGATAGTGACATCGATCTGCTGATCGTCTCGGATACCTTGCAACTGGAGGATATCTTCCGCATTCTCGGCCCGGTGGAAGAGGCCCTGGGGCGCAGCATCAACCCGACGCTGTACACGATCGCCGAGCTCGAGGCCCGGCGGCGAAGCAAGAACCCGTTCTTGACCAAGGTCCTTTCCGGCAAGCATCAAGTTCTGGTGGGGGAGCTGAATGGCAATCAAGGCACTCGAGAATCTGGCGACATCACGTAAGCTCGAACCTGAAGAGGGCGCGCAGGACGAGATTGATGGATTGCTGGTGTCCGGCGCTCGCCGCCTGAAAGACGCCGAGAATACCAGCCTGTCGCTCGAGAGTCGCTTCGATCTCGCCTACAACGCGGCGCACGCTTTCGCGCTCGCCGCTCTTCGCTGGCGAGGGTATCGCTCCGACAACCGATACATCGTGTTCCAGGTGTTGCCCCACACGGTGGGGATCGCGAACGAAAAATGGCGCGTCCTCGATCAGGCGCACAACAAGCGAAACCGATCGGAATATGACGGCGTTTTCGACGTCGACGTCGCCCTGGTGGAGGCCGTGATCCGGGTGGCCCGTGAGGTCGAGGCCGCCGTCCGGGCCCTCGGACCCGTGAAGTGATCCGCGGCGAATCTCGCGGCGCTCGTGGTCCACGACGAACGCCGCCCTCCCTCCGGGCGCTCGGCTTGCTATAAAGCCGCCCATGCTCGCGCTCACCCCGCCGGAGCTCGTCGAGCTCCTGGTGACTCTCCCGGCCGATCGCACTCCGTTCATCTGGGGGCCGCCGGGCATTGGCAAGAGCGCCCTGGTGCGCGAAGCGGCGGATCTCCTCGGGGTTCCGTGCGTCACGCTCCTCGGGACGCAGATCGCGCCGGAAGATCTGATCGGTGTCCCGCGGATCACCGCGCGCGAGGGGGGCGGGTTCGCGACCGAGTTCTGCCCGCCCAAGGCCATCCTCCGGGCGGATCCGTTTCTGCTCTTCATCGACGAGCTCAACAGCGCCGTGCCCGACGTGCAGAAGGCGTTTTACTCGCTGATCCTCGATCGGCGGCTCGGGGATTACGAGCTGCCCGCGGGCTCGCGCGTCGTCGGCGCGGGCAATCGCGTCGAGGATCGCGCCCTGGTGCGGCCGATGGCGACGGCGCTCGCCAATCGCATGGTCCACGTCGCGCTCGCGGCCGATGTCGAGGCCTGGCTCGCGTGGGGGGCGTCGCATGGCATTCACGCGCTGGTGCTCGCCTTCATTCGCGCGCGGCCCGATCGGCTGTTCGAGCTGCCGCCGAGCGACGCCACGCCCGCGTATCCCACGCCGCGCGCGTGGCATTTGCTCTCCGATTCGCTCGCGACCGTGAGCGAGCGGCTCTGGGCGGCGATGGCCGCGGGATCGGTCGGCGATCGCGCCGGCGCCGAGTGGACGGCGTTCGCCAAGCGCGCGCGCGAGGCGCCCTCGCTCGAGGCGATCGCCGCGGGAACGGCCGCGGTTCCGCGCGATCCCGAGCTGATCTATTTCCTGGCCGCGAGCTGCCTCTCGCGGCTGGGAACGCAGTCGCGCGCCGACGGCGAGCTCGCGGCGAAGGTCGTCGCCGCGCTCGGCGCCGCGTCGAAAGAGGTCGCGGTGTGGGCCGTGGACGCGGCGCTCGCGCGGCAGCCGCGAACACCCGCGCAGAACGCCTTCGAAGAGCAGATCCGGAGCGGCGGGGCGCAGGTGCTGATTGACGTGCTCCGACTCGGCCGCTTCGCCCGCGAGAGCGCGGCGAAATGACGGATCGCCCCCGCCGCGGGCCCGATCTTCACCCCCGAGGTCAAGGGCCCATCCAGGGCGGGACGACGGCGCAGACGATCAAGACCACCGGCGCTCAGCAGCTCTACGCCGATCCGGCGGCGGCCGCGGCGCAATCGGTCGACAAGATCGCCGCGGCCCGGGTGTGGCTGCTGAAGGAGAAGCCGTTCTTCGGCGTCCTCGCCCGCGCCCTCCGCGTCGAGGCCACGTTGAAGGTCCCGGCCTTCCGGTTGACGCCCGACGATCGCTTGCAGGTCAACGCCTTGATCGTCCTCGAGATGCGCTTTCCCACGCTCTGCGCGCGGATTGCTCACGTGTGCTTGCACGCAGCGCTGGGCGCCCTCGGGCGCCGCGGGACGCGCGAGCCGCTGCGCTGGAACGTGGCCCACGATCTCGCGGTCGATCCGCTCCTCCGCGCCGCCGGATTCAATGTTGGCGCCACGCTTCACACGGCCGAGCTCCCGCCGGGCGCGAGCGCCGAGGAGTATTACGAGCTGATCGAGGAGGGCACCCGCCCCGACGATCTCTGGTGCGACATCACCGATCCTCCTCCGCCGCCCGACGCGCCGCCGGCAGGCAATTTCACGCGTCAGGACGATGGGGAGGGCAAGGATCCCGGCGGCCCCGACAACGACAAGCCCGGCGACAACGACGCTCCCCGCCCCGATCCCGATGACGGGGGAGACGACGAGGAGGACGACGACGCTGACAACGGCCGCGGCGATGGCGACGACGACGAGCCCTCGCCGATCGAGGCCCGCGCGCTCGAGCTCCAGTGGAAGATGCGCCTCGGCGCGGCCCTCGAAGAAGAGGTGGCCTCCGGTGGAAAGACCTTTGGCGAGACCCCCGCGTGGATCGACGAGATGGTGCGCGCCACCATCGAGCCTCCGCCCGACTGGACTGCCACTCTCCAGCGATCAATAGCCACGCTCACCCGCACCGATCGCACGTTTTTACGGCCTTCGCGGCGGCAAAGCGCCCTCGCCGGTCCCGACGGCGCCTGGCCCGACATGGTCTCCATGCCCGGGCGACGGATCTTGCCCGCGGGCAAGCTGGTGAGCGTGATTGACACCTCGGCGTCGATCGAGTCCGGCATGCTGGCCCGGTTCCTCGGCGCGCTGGCCTCGGTCGCCACCTCGGAGGGCTTCGACGAGATCCGGTTGCTCCAGGCCGACGCCGAGGTGACGCGCGACGAGACCTTGTTCGCCGCGGAGCTGTATTTCCAGCAGATCGCCATCGTCGGTCGCGGAGGCACGGACTTCGGACCGGCCCTCCGCGGCCTCGCCGCCGAGTCGCGGCGCGACGGAGAGCGCTTCACCGTCGTGTACCTCACCGACCTCGACGGGCGCTTCCCGACCCCCGCCGAGGTTCACCCGCTCGAGGTGATGTGGGTTGTTCCGGGGAAGGCGGCAAAGCCTCCTCCCTTCGGGAAGGTGCTGGAAATGGCCTTCGTCGCGCGCTGATTCTCTCGTCTCGGGACACCGGATGCGCTAGGATGCGGGCCGCCATGGCCCTTCGCATCGTTCAGGTCGACGCCTTCACCGACCGGCCCTTTGCTGGCAATCCCGCCGCCGTTTGCGTGCTTCCCGAGCCTCGCTCCGAGGCGTGGATGGCGGCGGTCGCGCAGGAGATGAACCTCTCCGAGACAGCCTTTCTCGTCCGTCGCGAAGGCGGAGAAGAGGGCTGGGATCTGCGCTGGTTCACGCCGACGGTGGAGGTCGATCTCTGCGGTCACGCCACGCTCGCGAGCGCCCACGCGCTCTGGGAGTCCGGCGCGCTCGCGGCCGGCGCGCAGGCCGTCTTCTTCACCAGGAGCGGCAAGCTCACCGCCGATCGCCGGGGCGAGTGGATCGAGCTGGATTTTCCCTCGCGACCGGCGATCGCCGCGCCGCCTCCGGAGGGCCTCGCGGCGGCTCTGGGCGTCGCGATCGTCGGCACGGCGATGAGCCGCGGGGACGTGGTCGTCGATGTCGCCTCGGAGTCCGTGGTGCGCGCGATGAAGCCGGATTTCGCCTTGCTCGGGCGGGTCGCGGTGCGCGGGATCATCGTGACCGCCCGCGCCGACTCCCCCGGGCTCGACGTGGTGTCGCGCTTCTTCGTCCCGAGCCAGGGAATCAACGAAGATCCGGTGACGGGCTCGGCCCACTGCTGCCTCGCGCCGCACTGGGCCCCTCGCCTCGGAAAGGCCGATTTCGTCGCCTATCAGGCCTCGTCGCGCGGAGGCGTGGTCCGGGTGGGGCTCCGCGGAGATCGGGTGTTGCTGGGCGGACAGGCCATCACGGTGCTCTCGGGCGAGCTCTACGCCTGAGCCGCGAGCACCTCGCGCTCGCGGCGTTGCTGCTCGACCCAGAGGGCGACCATCAGCAAATTGCCGCCGAAGAGGCGGAGCCACAGGTAGGCTGGCAAGGCCCCCACGACGGCGAAGATCACCACCAAAAGCACATGCGTCGACGAGCCGAGCCAGGCCCAGGCGCGGGCGATGGGGGCCAGTCGTTCGGCGTAGTCGCGGGCCTTTTCGGCAGAGCGCGGGGTGGGGCGCGTCGGGCCGCCGAGGAGGGCTTGCAGGCTCAAGAAAACGGTGTGGGCGCGGTGCAAGAGCACCTCGGCGCCCCCGTCGCCGGCGTCGACGAGGCCTTTGACGGCGGCGCGGCTCTCGGCCAGATCGCTCTCCTCGGGGGACTCGCCGCCCGAGCAGGCGAGATACCGATTCTCGAAGTGATCGAAGAGGGTGACTTGCATGGCGACGCTCCCCATTCCGAGGAGCGCGAGCACCACGCCCCCGGCGCTACCCTCGGCGGAGAGGTGAAGGGCCATGGCGATCGCCGTGACCAGGCCAACCAGGTAATCGCAGATCCCCGCGAGGATGCGGCCCCGGCGCGACGCCGTGCCCCGCGCGCGGGCGAGCTGGACCGCGGCGTTGCCGAGGACGAGGTGCAGCAGCAGCAACGCCGCGCCGACGAGGACGTTGGTGCGGGTGGTGAAGCGGAGGAGCGAGGCGCCGGCGACGCCGATGAACGCCGAGAGCGCGGTGACCCAGCGCGAGCGGAGCGGCGTCGACTGCGCGAGATCGGCGAGGACGCGGCCGGCGGGGCGGAGCACGAAGAGATCGATCGGCGTCTCGGCGGTGCTCGGCCTGCGCGTCTTCTCGTACGGAGCGGCGTCCGACATGGCGATCCCTCTGGAGAACCGCGGCGCGCGGATCGCGGGCCGACGTGAGCACGGCCCACATCGCCGCAGAGTACCGAAGGTGAAATGGGCGAGGGAAGCGCGAAGGATGATATATCCGGGCGACAATGCGAGCTGCGCCGCCCGCCCCGGATGGGGCCGCCTCTTCGACGGAATCGCCCACGGATCGCGCCCTCGCGCTGCTGCTCGCCGGCGCGCGCGAAGAGGCTCTCCGCCTCGCCGCCGGCGTGGTCGCGCGCGACGACGGCGGCGCGACGGCCGCGCTGATCACCGGGCGCTTGCTCGGCGAGATGGGGCGCGCGGCTCCGGCGCGCGAGGCGATCACGCTCGCGCTGATCGTGGCGATCGATCACGGCGATCTCCCGCTCGCGTGCGCCGCGGCGCACGAGCTCACGCGCTCGGGCGGCGACGCGTCGGCCGCGCTCGATCAGGTCGCGGCGGCGTTCTGCCACGGATCGCCTCGCGCGCGCGGCGCGGCGCTCCCGCCGCCGATGCCGCCGTCGGGGATCACGCCGCTCGCGGGCGCGGCGCTGCTCGACGCCGCGGCGAGCGCGGTGCGCGCGACGCGAGCGCGGATCGACGCGCGCCCACGCCCCGCGGTGCCGCCCGCGGCGCTGTTCTCTTCGCTCGGACGCGAGGCGTTGCGCGGCTTCCTCGCCGCGTGGGAGCCGCTGTGGCTCGCCGACGCGAGCACGGTGATCGAAGAGGGCGTGGCCGGCGACGAGGCCTACGTGATCGCGCGCGGCCAGGCCGAGGTGCGCCGCGGATCGGGCGCGTCGTCGCTGGTCCTCGCGCGCCTCGGTCGCGGCGCGCTCTTCGGCGAAATGGCGCTCCTCGCGCGCGCGCCGCGGGCCGCGAGCGTGATCACCCGCGGCCCGTGCATCGTGCTCCGCATCGCGCGCGCGGCGCTCGACGCGGCGGCCGATCGTCACCCCGACGTCGGCGTCGAGCTCGCGCGTCACTGCCGCGCGCGGATGATCGAGAACCTCCGGAGGACCAGCCCGGTGCTCGCCGTCGTGCCCGAGGCCGATCGGCCCGCGCTGCTCGATCGCTTCGAAACCCGCATTTTTGAAGCTCGGGAGCGCTTGATCACCCAGGACGAGCCCTCTCCCGGTCTCTACATGATCACCTCGGGTCAGGTCACCGTCGTGCGCCGTGAAGCCGGCGACGCGGAGCCCCTTTTGCTCGCGCAGCTCGGCCCCGGCGACGTGGTCGGCGAGGTCGCGCTGGTGCTGCGTCGTCGCCCCGGCGCCGACGTGGTCGCCGCCGAGCCGGTGGTGACGCTGTTCCTCCCGGCAGGCGGCTTTCTCGGGTTGATCCACGATCACCCGGCGATGCTCGCCGAGCTCTACCTCCTGGCCGCGGCGCGCGATGAGGAGACGTCGAACGTCATCTCCCAGGAGGCGACGGCGGCGGAGGACTTCATCCTGGTGTGACGATCGCGGCGCCCGTCCTCGTCGCGCGAACGTGGCCGCGCGCCCTCGCGCTTCGTTGAAGCGACGTCTTTTCGAGAAAGCCATTGTGAGCGCCGGGCCCGGCGGGCGACACTCTCGCCCCGTGTCCCGAGGGCAGCCCATGGTCGACGACGTTCTGTTTCGCCCGCTCGTGTTCCGTAACCTCACGGTGAAGAATCGGCTCTTCCGGTCGAGCATTTCAGGGCGAATCGACAACTACGACGGCTCGGGCACCCCGGCGCGCATCGCCTGGGAAGACCGGTTCGCGCGCGGCGGCGTCGGCGCGATCATCTCGGCGCACGTGCCTGTTCACCTTCGCGGGCGCATTCTCCCGAACTACGCGACGATCGATCGCGACGAGCGCATTCCATTCTGGAAGCAGGTGGTGGAGCGCGTCCACGCGTCGGATTGCAAATTCATTCTCCAGCTCTCGCACGCCGGCCACCAGCAAGACGTCGGCGGCGTGGAGAACCTGCACAAGAAGGCGCTGAGCTCCACGAACCAGCGCGATTTCTTCCATGGATTCCCCACCAAGGCCATGACGACCGCGGAGATCCGCGAGGTGATCGGGCAGTTCGCGGCGGGCGCGCGGCGGGCCCGCGCGGCGGGCTGCGACGGGATCGAGCTCCACGCGTGCAATGGTTATCTCTTCACGCAATTCCTCAGCTCGGCCATCAACGATCGGAGCGACGAGTACGGTGGTGAGCTGGAGAATCGAGCCCGCTTCCTGCTCGAGGTGGTGCGGGCGGTGCGCAAGGAGGTCGGCGCCGACTTCCACCTCCAGGTGAAGACCAACGGAGTCGACTACAACGACGCGCTCGAGCCCTGGCTGGGCGAGGGCAACACCATCGACGAGTCGATCCAGGTCGCGCAGTGGCTGGAGAGAGAGGGCGTCGACGGGCTCCACATCTCGACCGGGAGCTATTTCCCGCACCCGCGCAACCCGCGCGGCCACTTCCCCGTGGCGACCATTGCCCGGAGCTACGATACGATGATCTCGAGCGGCTCTCACACGCTCCGCAATTACCTGGCGTTTCGCTACCTGCCCACGCTCTCGACCTGGATCTGGCAACGCACCGTGACCGACGTGCCGATGGAGGCGGCGGGCCTCGATCAGGCCCGGGCGATCAAGCAGAGCGTGAAGATACCCGTGCTCAGCACCGGGGGTTACCAGACCGCCTCGGTGATCCGCGAGGCGATCCAGAGTGGCGGATGCGACGGAGTGACCATGGCCCGGACGCTGATGGCCAACCCGGATCTGCCGTTGATGCTCGCCCGCGGCCTCGACGAGGCGCCGAAGCCCTGCACCTACTGCAACAAATGCCTGATGAACGTGGTGGAGAACCCGCTCGGTT
>JBDTXR010000216.1:0-14738 GCA_040006075.1 Byssovorax sp.
CGGCCGAGACCAACGAGATGTGCATCTTCGTGTCGTCGTTCTATCCGGTGCCGGACGGGACGACCACGGTCGGTTGCCAGTAGCCTGCTGGAAGGGGGGCTGAGCACGGAGCTCGGCCCCTGTTCCGCTTTCGGTTGGGGACCAACGCGTGCACGACGAGCGCGCGTGAACGAGGACAGGCTCTTCGAGACAGCCACTCAGCGAAGCTGCGAGCGCATCCGTCGCTCGAGCACCAGCCGCTCGAAGGGCGGCGCCAGCGCGATGGCCTTCTCGTAGTAGCCGCGCGCCTCCTCGAAATGGCCCAATCGACGGTGGAAATCGGCGTATGTGGCCAGCCAGAGGTGCGACGCCGACAGCCACGTTGGCGGACGGATCACCCCGAGGCGGGCCAGCGCGGCGTCGGGGCTCTCGGCGTACGAGAGCGCGATCGCCGCGTGCAAGGCGTGCAGCGGCGAGGGATCGACGCGCGCGAGCTGCTCGTAGAGGGCGACGATCGAGGCCCAGCGGGTCTCGGCAAAGGATGGTGCGAACGCGTGCTCGGCGGCGATGGCCGCTTCGAGGTGGTACTTCGAGTCGAGCCCTTCCACGGTGCTCCTCTGGAACGCTTCAAAGGCCGTCGCGAGCTCGTCCCGGTGGTAGAGCGCCCGGTCTTGATCTTCGAGCAAGATGGGCAGTCCCTCTTGATCCGCGCGCGCGGCGCGACGCGCGTGGTGCAAGTGCAGCAGCGCGACGAGCGCCCAGGCGGAAGGCGTGGAGTAGCCCGGGTGCTCCGCCACGATCCGGGCGAGGCGAATGGCCTCCTGACAGAGCTCCAGACGTAGCACCGTCTCGCCGTTCGAGGCGAAGTATCCCTCGGTGAAGAGCACGTAAATCATCCGGAGCACGGCCTCGGTCCGGACGCGCCGCTCCTCGGCCGAAGGCTCCCGGTCGAGGTCGACGAGGCGCAGGCCGTCGCGCGCGCGCTCCCAGCGCTTCTGGACGTTCTCTTCCGACGTCACCAGGCGATTGGCAATCTCCCCGGTCGAGAACCCGCAGAGCGTGCGCAGCGCGAACACGATCTGCGACGGCAGAGGAATCGAGGGCTCGGCGCAGGCGAAGAGCGCCCGCAGCTCGTCGTCGTGCACATCCACCGAGAGGCCCGGCAGCGGCGCGCTCTCCGCGGCGGGCTCCTCGGTGGAGTCGAGCGCCTCGGTGCGCCCCGCCTTGCGGAGCTCGTCGAGGATGCGATGGCGCGCCGCGCGATGGAGCCAGGCGCGCGCGTTGGCCGGGACCCCGCGCGCGCGCCAACCCATCACGGCCTCGAGCATCGCTTGCCCGAGCCCGTCCTCGACGAGCGCGATCCGGTGGGCCCCGAACTCGCGCAAGAGCGCGGCCACCAGGCGACCGTACTCGTGCCGCAGCACGAGAGCGACGGTGTCCTGGGCCTCGTTCATCGCGCGGGTCCCCGCTCAATACCCGGCGAGCTCGCGCACTTCGACGCTCGTACCGGGGGTACGCAGGATCGGGCAGGCCCGCGCCACCTCGAGCGCGACCTCGTAGTCCGCGGCGGCGACGATCGAGTAGCCCGACACGATCTCCTTCGATTCGACCGTCGGCCCGTCGGTCACGACTCCGGGCTTGACCACGCGGCCAGTCGGCAGGAGCCCATCGCCCATGTCGAGGATCGCGGGGAAGGTGGTCTTCCACTGGTGCCACTGGGCGAGCACGGCCTGGACCTCCTCGGCGGAGGGAGCTTGACGCTGCGAGGAGACGGGGTTGCGGTACACGAACAGAAACTTCTTGGTCATGGTCGGGTCCTTTAAAGAGGCCATCCGCGGCCTTCACCCCTGGAGCGAACGAGGGCGGCGGGTTCCGACACTACTTCGATCTTTTTTTCGCGGCGCCGGATTTTCGCCGGGGATCCGCGGTTTTCCCTGGATCCCCGGCGCCGTGTCCCAGCGGCGTGCGGGCTCGCGCTGCTTTGCCCCCGCTCGCAAAGTTGCTACTGCGGACGTCGAGCCTCCAGGCCCGCCCCGGCCCCGGCGCACCCCCATGAGCGAACCTTCGATCCCGCCCGACGACGCGCCCGAGCCCCCCGCGGATCCGGCTGATCCTGCCGCCTCCGTCGGGATCCCGGAGGCCGAGCCGCCGCTCCTCCCGATCGGAAATAGCCTGCGCGTGGGCCGTGGATCGATCGCGATCATCCTCGGCGTGGCCGGGGCGTTCGCGCTGATGGCCGTCCGCGCCCAGCTCCGCTTCGGCGTCCCGCTCGGCGCGCTCGCGGTCTTCATCGCCACCTTCGGGGCCCTCGATCTCGCGGGCTCGTTCGACGACGCCGAGGAGCGCGTCGCCGGCCGCGCCACCCTCACCGAGCTCGCGCGACCGCTCGGGCTCTTCTTCGGCGGCGCCTTCGCCCTCTGGGGCCTGATCTCGCTCGCCGTCGCAGGACGCCTGGATTTCCCGGGGATCCATCACCCGGTCTTCACCGCGGGCGTCCTCGTCCCTGCCGCGTTCCTCACGGCCCTCGTCGGCGCCTATCGCACCCTCGACGTGCTCTCGGTCTGGGACAAGCTGCCTGACGGATCGACACGGCCTCTCCTCCAGCGTCATGGCTTCTGGCTGATCGTGGCGATGACGCTGGTGTACCTGCCGTCGCTCGGCAGCCACTCGCTCAGCGATCCCTGGGAGACGCACTACGGCGAGGTGTCGCGCGAGATCTTGTCGCGCAACGACTGGATCTCGCTCTGGTGGGCGCAAGACGGCTGGTTCTGGTCGAAGCCGATCCTCGATTTCTGGATCCAGGCGCTGGCCATGGCCACCTTCGGCGTGCGCTGGCAGCCGGATCAGATGCTCTCGGCCATGCGCGAGGGTCACATGCCCTGGCCCGAGTGGGCGGTTCGACTGCCGATCTTCCTGCTGACGGTCCTGGCGGTTTACCTGCTCTACAAGGCCGTGGCCAAGGTGTTTGGCCGCCGCGCCGGCCTGCTCGGCGGCCTCGTGCTCATCACCATGCCGCAGTGGTTCCTGGTCACCCACCAGACGGTGACCGACATGCCCTTCGTCGCGCCGATGGCCGCGGCGATGGCCCTGCTCCTGCTCGGCGCCCACACCGATCCCGACGAAGAGGTGAACCTCTACGAGATCGCGGTGGGCGAGGCCCGGATCCGGCTCTCGCTCTACCACGTGGTCCTCGGCGGGGTCATCGCCTGCGCCCTCCCGCAGATCCTCTACCTCGCCTCGCGCAACGTGGATATCGGCGCCTTCGGCGTCCACTTCCACGTCGACACCTTCAGCGCAGGATCGCCCGGCAACTGCGGCCTCCCGGGCAACGAGGCCTGCCACGCGGCGACTCCGGTGCTCCGCGGGCTCCACCCCGCGCTCCAGGCCTTGATCTGGGCCCAGGCGCTCGGCCTCATCCTCTACCTGAACTGGGGGGAGCGCCGCCGTCAGCGCCTGTTCTACCTCGCGGCCTGGCTCTTCGCGGCGCTCTCGACCATGGCCAAGGGGCCGGCGGGCGTCCTCCTGCCGATCGTCTGCGTCCTGGCGTACATCATTGTCTCGAGGCGCTGGAAGGAGCTGCTCAACCTGGAGATCGCCTCCGGCTTCCTGATCCTCTTCGCGGTGGGCCTCCCCTGGTTCGTGGCCATGTACGCCCGCCACGGGCAGCCGTTCACCGATCGGCTCCTGTTCCACGACATGTTCAAGCGGGCCTTCACCCACGTTCACGACACCAACGAGGGCGACGACGTCAGCTTCCGCTTCTACGTCTGGCAGCTCGGCTACGCGACGTTCCCCTGGACTGGCCTCGTCCCGGCGGGCTTGCTCTACTGGCTCCGTCACCGCGAGGAGGGCAAGCGCGAGAGCGACGCCTCGGTCTTCCTGGTGATGTGGTTCATCTTCGCCTTCGCGCTCTTCTCGCTGATGCTGACGAAGTTCCACCACTACATCCTGCCGGCGGTCCCCCCTGCGGCGATGCTGACTGGCATCCTCCTCGACGGGATGCTGAAGGCCTCCACGCGCGACGACGAGGCCGACGCCTCGTCCGCGGCCTCGATCCGGGCGCGCTTCAACCGGGTCCAGCTCGGCGCCGTGGGCGTGGCCGGAGCGCTCTTGATCTTCTTCGTCGGCCGCGACCTGTCCGCCGATTTCGAGGGGATGCCCAGCCAGATCCGCCTGCTCCACCTCTTCACGTACAACTACCGTCGCGGCTGGCCCGCCTCGCTCGATTTCCACCGCACGCTCTGGATCTTCACCATCGCCGCCACGGCGCTGATGGCCCTCCTGGCCTGGGCCAGCGTCCGCCGCTACGTGGTCATGGCGATCGTCGCTCTCGGCCTCGGCTTCGCCGTCTGGGGCCTCGACTCGTACTTCATGAAGACCTCGCCCCACTGGGGTCAGCGCGAGACGGTGCTCACCTATTACAGCGAGTCACGCACCTACCCCGGCCCGCTCGTCGCCTACCAGATGAACTGGAAGGGCGAGAACTTCTACACGGGCAACCACGTCCCGGCGTTCGTCTCCAGCGGGCAAAAGTTCCAGGAGTACGTGACGGGCGAGCGCAAGAAGGGCGTGAAGACCTTCTACTTCATGACCGAGCACGCCCGGACTGGCACGCTCCAGAACGAGATCGGCCCGACCGTGAGCTTCGTGAAGCTGACCACGCCCGAGCTCAACAACAAGTTCCTGCTGGTGCGCGTCGTCTTCGATGGATCCGGCGTCAGCGGGCCGGCGCCTGCAAATCACGCGGTCGAATAATGCGCTTCGAGCGCCGAGAGCAGCCCCGCGACGGTGCTCTCGGCCGCTGTCACCGCCACCGTCAAGCCGCGCTTCTGCGCAGTCGCGGTGGTGACAGGGCCAATGCTGGCCACGACCACGCCCCGCAGCAGCTCGGCCGCGCGCGCGCCCAGCAGATCGACGAGGCTGTCGGCGGTGCTCGACGAGGTGAGCATCACGCACTCGAGGCTGCGCGCTTCGAGCCGAGAAATCAGCTCGTCCCGGCGCTCCGGCGAGGCCGGGCGAGTCTCGTAAACGGGGACCACGTCGACCTCGCAGCCCGCGGCGCGGAGCCGCTCGGGGACGACCTCGCGGGCCACGAGGGCGCGCGGGATCAAGATCCGCGGGCGCCGCGCGGGCAGCAGCGCTTTGATCACCGGATCTTCGAGGATGGCTGTGGCCAGCGCCTCTCCCACGAACTCGCCTGGCACGATGTCGGCGCGGATCCCGCGCGGAGCCAGCGCCGCCGCGGTGCCGCTGCCAATGGCCGCGACCCGGGCCCGGCCAAAGGCCCTCGCGTCGCGCCCCTGAGCGTCGATCTCCTCGAAAAAGCGGGTGACGGCGTTGGCGCTGGTGAAGGCGACCACGTCGTATCCATCGAGCGCGCGCACCGCCGCGGCCACGCGCGCGGGCTCGGGCGGCGGCGTGATCGCGATGGTGGGCAGCTCGAACGGCTCGGCGCCGCGGAGCCGCACCCTCCGCGCGGTGACGGCCGACTGGCCCTCTGGCCTGGTGATCAAGATCCGTTTGCCGAAGAGAGGCCTCGAGTCGAACCAGCGCAGCTTACGGCGTAAGCCGGCCACCGGCCCGACCACGATGATCGACGGGCTCCCGAGGCCGGCCGCGCGCGCCTTCCGGGCAATCTCATCGAGGCGCCCCTCGGCGACCGCCTGCTCGGGGCGCGTCCCCCATTGAATCACCGCCGCGGGCGTGGCCGGATCGCGCCCCGCCGCGGCGATGAGGCTCTTCACCGTGGCGTCGAGATCGCGCATGCCCATGAGCACACAGATCGTCCCGCGGACCCGGTCGAGCTCGGACCAGTTGAATCCGACGCCATCCCGCTGCGTGCCGCTCACGAAGGTGACGCTGGAGGCGAGATCACGGTGAGTGACCGAGATCCCGGCATAGGCCGTGGCGCCGAGCGGCGATGGGATCCCCGGGACCACTTCAAAGGGTATCCCGGCCTCCGCGAGGGCCTCGGCCTCCTCGGAGCCGCGGCCGAACAGGAAGGGATCACCCCCTTTGAGGCGAACCACGCTGCGCCCGGCCCGCGCGAGAGTGACAATCTCCACGTCGATGGCCTCTTGACTGGCCTGCTTCTGCACGGGATCGCCGCCGCGCTTGCCCACCGATCGGACCTCGGCGTCCGGCCGCACCGAGTCGAGGAGGGCCGGGTGCGAGAGCTCGTCGTGGAGCACGACGTCGGCGCTGGCGAGGAGCTCGGCGCCCCGGACCGTGAGGAGGCCGGGGTCGCCGGGGCCGCCGCCGACGAGATAAACAAATCCGGGCATGGCGCGCCCCGGCCCGGCGTTGAGGCCCGATGCCCGGTCAGGTCGGGATTCGTGCGCGCCCGGGTCGGCGAGCGTCGCAGCAGCGGCAGGATATTGTTTGTCCGACATAGTGACCACTTGTTCAGTAGTCCTCTTGACACGGCGCGCCATCACTCCTAGAGTGGGCGCCCATTCTGGAGGAATCCACCCGTGCAGGAAGACATCTTTATGACTCAGGTGAAGATCCTGCCCCATGTGCTCGACGTCGCGCGAGCCGGGTCGGATCGCTGGTACGTGACCGACGGCGCCACCTCGGTGGGCCCCGTCAACCTCGATCTGCTGGCCCGCGGCGTCGAGGCCGGCAAGGTACCCGTGGAGAGCTTCGTGCGCCACGAGGCGTGGAAGGTGTGGCGTCCGCTGCGGGAGCTGGCGGAGATCACCGACGACGACGGCCAGCCGGTGGTGGGTCGCCCGTCCACCGACGACATCTCGGTCGGCGGCGTGCGCCCGTCGATGCCGCAAGATTTCTTGCCGTCCGACGCGGTCGCGGGCGCGGTCGATCGGCGCGACGCGCTGCTCCTGCTGCTCGCCGCCGCGGTGGCGCGCGGTCACGCCGAGGTGGCGATGATCCACGAGCTCAACCACGACGGCGCCGTCGCCGTGAGCGCGCACGGGCCGCAGGTGTTCGAGGCGCTGGGGATGCGCACCAAGCTGCTCGATCCGGCGCTCGTGGCCGCGGCGGCGGGGATCCTGGTGCTCGCCGAGCCGCAGCCCGGCCCGGCCGGCGCGGCGATCGTCACCCGGCTGAGCCGCCTCGGTCACGCGGTGACGGGCGCGGTGATGCTGCCGATCCGGCCGCACGGGCGCCTCTACGGGACGATCGAGCTCGGTCGCCGCACCGCCTTCCGCGCGATCGAGGTCGCCGGCCTGGAGGCGCTGGTCGAAGCGCTGGTGTTCAAGCTCGAAGCGCTGTCCTGATCCGCGCGTTGACGGGCCCGCGCCGTGGTGATGTCCTGCTCGGCGAGGGCTGACGATGCACGGCGTGTGGCGGATCGGGAGCTTCCCTGACGAGGTGTGGATCACGCGGGCGTTCGGCGGGTCGATCCCCGCGAGCGCGACGCCGATCTCCGCCGCCAACGCCGGCTTTCGGGTGACCGAGTGGTTCCCCGAGGGCGGCCTGGCGCGGCAGATCCTCGCGGAGATCCAGGCCCACGTCGGATCGCCCACGCTGCCGCGCCCGGTGCTCGATCTCGAGGCCATGCGCGGGGCGATCCGCGCGGCCCTGCGCGAGGGCGTCCTCCAGGCGTTCCGCGTGCCGCTGAAGCTCTCGGGCGCCCCGCTCAACGCGCCGCCCGAGCCGCCGAAGAAGAGCGACGATCCGCCGCGCGAGCAGAAGACCTGGATCGCGATCGAGCTGATGGACGACGGCACCCCGCCGAAGCCGGTCCCCTTCAAGAAGTACCGGATCGAGCTGCCCGATCAGTCGACCCGCGAGGGCATGCTCGACGCCAACGGGCAGGCGCGGGTGACCGGCTTCGATCCCGGGACCTGCAAGGTGAGCTTCCCGCAGCTCAACGGAGCCGACTGGGACAAGGCCTGAGCCCGGGTATCGTTTGAGCTGCAAGCAATTTGGTTTGAGCTGCAACTAGAACGCGTAGCTCGCGGACATCCGACCCAGCACCCGCGGCGCCGCGGCCGATAGACCGAACGAGGGGCCCGCGCCGAGCTGGATGTGGCGGGCGAGCTGCAAGGTCGCGGTAGGGCCGAGGAAATGGCGGACGCCGCCGTCGATCTCGCCGGGATCCCAGAGGCCTTCCAGGTCTTGCACCACGTACTCGGCGCCGAGCTGGAAGGCGTCGGTCACGCGGTACGCGGCTCCCGCGGTGATCAGGAGATCGATCCCGTCGCGGAGGCCGCCGCTCGCGTCGTTCGTGGAGAAGACGTGCTCGCCCAGGCCCGTGAGCACGAGGCGGAGGTGGCCAAGGTCGCCGGCGATCGAGGCGCGGCCCCAGACGCCGTTCGCGCCGCCGAGCTCGCGCAGGTAGCCGCCCGAGACGACGACGCCGACCGGGCTCTTCGGGCCGAGCAGGTAGATCGAGGCGCCGAGCATCGCGCCGCCGTGGACGTTGCCGCCGTCGCCCGCGAGCAGGCCCTCGGCGTGGAGCGAGGCGAGCTTGAAGATGCCGACCTCGGCGCCCGCGCTGAAGACGGCGCCCGCGTGCGCGACGTTGGCGGCGAAGGGGCGCGCGGCGCCGCGATCGATCTGCGCGATGCCGACGCCGAGCGACGTGAGCACATGGCCCGCGGGCGGCGCCGTGGGATCGGCGGCGTAGAGCCACGGGCGGCGGACGTACTGCCACGGATCGGCTTGTTTTGCAGGCTCGGCAGCGTCGGGCGCGGGAGCCACGGCGAGGATCTGCGGCTCGGGAGGCGGATCGGCGGCGGCCTCGCGGGGCGCGACCAGGGCGATCGTCGCGGCGGCGAGGAGGATCGTGGCGCCGCGCGATCGCGCGGATGGGGTCGAGGCCATGCGAGCGGGACCTTTCGTTCGAAGCGCATCCTAGCGTGACCCCGTCGCGCAGAGCTAAGCTCGCGCGCGTGTTCCCCACGCAAAGGCCTCGAAGGCTCCGCCGCACCGCCGCCATCCGCACCCTGGTCCGCGAGACCTCGCTCTCGCCGTCGGACCTGATCCTGCCGCTGTTCTTCAACGAGGTGCTCGACGCGCCGCGGCCGATCTCGACCATGCCCGGCGTGTCGCAGCTCCCGGTGAGCCTCGCCGCTGAGACAGCGCGGATCGCGCACGCCGCAGGCCTCGGCGGGGTGATCCTGTTCGGCCTCCCGCGCACCAAGGACGCGATTGGTTCGAGCTCGTACGATCCCGAGGGGCCGGTACCGCGCGCGGTGAAGGCGATGAAGGACGCCGCGCCCGATCTGATCGTGATCACCGACGTCTGCGTCGACGAGTACACCGACCATGGACACTGCGGCGTGCTCAAGCCGAACAGCCGCGGGGAGCTCGAGGTCGACAACGACGCGACGCTCGAAATCCTCGCGAAATCGGCTCTGGTTCACGCGCGGGCCGGGGCCGACATCGTGGCGCCGAGCGACATGATGGACGGCCGCGTCGGCGCGCTGCGCGAGGCGCTCGACGGCGCGGGCTTCGTCGAGACGCCGATCCTCTCGTACGCGGTGAAGTACGCGTCGTCGTTCTACGGGCCGTTCCGCGAGGCGGCGGAGTGCGCGCCGCAGTTCGGCGATCGGGCCGGCTACCAGATGGATCCGGGCAACTCGCGCGAGGCGCTGCGCGAGGCGAAGCTCGACGAGGACGAGGGCGCCGACATGCTGATGGTGAAGCCGGCGCTGCCGTACCTCGACATCCTCGCCAAGGTGCGCGCGGCGACGACGCTGCCGCTCGGCGCCTACAACGTGAGCGGCGAGTACGCGATGCTCAAGGCCGCCGCCGCGGCGAACATGATCGACGAGCGACGCGCGGTGCTCGAGCTGCTGACCTCGATCCGCCGCGCCGGCGCGGATTTCATCCTCACGTACCACGCGCTCGACGCCGCCCGCTGGATGCGCGGATGAGGCGCGCTGCGGCCACTTTTCTGGCGATCGGCGCGGCGATCGCGACCGGCACGCTCGGCTGCGGGAACAGCGGGCCGCTCACCTGCGATCGGTCGGCGGAGGGCAACCCGACGATCCGCTACGCCGAGGGCGAGGTGAAGGACGGCGTGTACATGAGCTCGCCGTGGGACGGAGAGCTGCTCTATTTCCCGGGTGGAATGCACTATGGGATCGAGCACAAGCTCGGCGCGGCGCCGCGGTGGATCAACTCGTACCTGTCGTTCGATCGCGAAGGGACGAGGGCCTCGAGCCTCGCGCAGGCCGCAGGAAACCAGGTGGTGATCCTCGACGTGAGCGACACGACGGTGACGCTCGCGAACGATAGCTGCGCGGATTACTGGCTGCTGGTGGTGGCCGGGAGCGGCGCCGCGCCCGCGCCCTGAGCGCGACTAGCGACGCTGCGCTGCGTTGCCGCGCGAGGAGCCCGGCGCGCCGGCCGCCGATCGCCGCTGCGGCACGGTGGCCCGAGCGACGCCGCGCGAGGCCGTCTTGGTCCCGAGCTTCTGCGGGATCCGGTAGACGACGCCCTGCTTGAGCGCGATCGATTTCAGGCCATTTGCCCGCTGAATTTCCTCGATCGTGGTGCCGTAGTGCTTGGCCAGGACCACCAGCGTGTCGCCGCTGCGGGCGCGGTGCTGCGCGTAGGTGACGCTGGCCGCGGCCGTCGCCGAGGCGAGCTGATGCGCGGCCGGCGAGCGCGGCGGCAAGAGGAACGCGCAGCGGCGGCCGAGCTCTTCGGCGACCGGGTTGTGAAAGCGAATGTGGAGGTGCGTGCCGTGCCCCTTGGCGTGGCGGATCGTCGATCGACCGTTCTTGCCGCGGCTCTGGAAGATGTCGTCGAGCCACGCGGCGTCCTCGCCGATCGAGGCGGCGTACTGCGCGAGGCCGCGCTGGATCGCCGTATCGATGAAGATCCACTCCACGTCGGTGTCCTTCAGCGCGGCGCGAACCAGCGCCCAGGTGCGGGGATAATCGAGGTTCCCGTCGTTGGCGTTGGCGAAGCCGTGCGGGTTGAGGGTGCGGTAGTAGTAGCCGACGTCGACGTCGCGCCCGGCCTGGTGGCTGACGTGCGGCGAGAGATGGCCGCCGTCCCTGGCGCTGATGTGCCCGATCTGCACGGGCTGCGAGCCGGGGAACTGCTCGTTGACCTTGTCGATCACGTGGGCGAGCGAGTCGACGGTCTCCTTGGTGCCCCAGGCGCAGCTCGGCGAGATCAGGTCCCAGTGATCGCCGCGCGGCATCTGCACGCCGTTGACGAGGGCGCCGGCGCTGGCGCGGCCGAGGGAGATCGAGCCGATGGACGAAGGGTCTTTCTTGAGGCGGTCGCGGATCTCGGCGTCGCTGAGCGCGAGGGTCGGCGACTTCGGTGCGGCGCCGGGCGGCGGGGGATCTTCAGTGTCGGCGTAGGCGTCGTCGAGGCCGTCGTCAACGTCGTCGTCCATCGTTGTCGAGGGCTCGGCGGCGGGCGGAACGACGGCGGGCGGAGGCGCGGAGGCCGAGAGCGGCGGGGCGTTGGCGGGGGCGACGACGGGCGCGGCGGCCGCGGCGGCCGCCGGGAGCGATGCGATCGCGGGTTGCGCGGCGGCCTTCACCGGTGGCACGGCGCATCCGTACAGCGCGAGGAGCGCCGGCAGCAGGGGCCATCGGTACATCGGCGCGCACTATAGCCAGCGGACCCCGGTTCGCGCCAGGCGAACCGGAGCGAGGGGCGATCACGCCGAGGCGGGCGCGACCTCGTGGAGCTGCGCCTTCTCCACGGTCTCCTTGGCGAACTGGAGCGTGTGGAGGCGCGCGTAGAGGCCGCCCGCGGCGAGCAGCGCCTCGTGCGTGCCCTGCTCCACCACGCGCCCTTTGTGGAACACGACGATGCGATCGACGGCTTTGATCGTCGAGAGTCGGTGCGCGATGATCAGCGCGGTGCGGCCCTTCATCGCCGCGTCGAGCGCGCGCTGGAGGCGAGCCTCGGTGTCGCTGTCGACGTTGGCCGTGGCCTCGTCGAGCACCAGGATCGGCGGATCGCGGTAGAGCGCGCGCGCGAAGGCGATGAGCTGCCGCTCGCCCGCGGAGAAGTTGTTGCCGCGCTCGAGGACCGGCGCGTCGAGGCCGCCCTCGCGGCGCTCGAACAGATCGAGCGCGCCGATGCGATCGAGGGCGCGGTTGACCTTGGCGCGATCGGGGGTGACGTCGCCCGCGGCGATGTTGGTGGCGACCGTGCCGGGGAACAGGAAGACGTCTTGAGGGACGACGGCGAAGTTGCGACGCAGCTCGCCGCGGGCCATCGAGGTGACGTCCTTGCCGAAGACGCGGACGTGGCCGGACTTCACGTCGTAGAGGCGGAGCAGGACCGAGGCGATGGTGCTCTTGCCCGCGCCGGTGGCGCCGACGAGGGCGATTTTCTCGCCTTTTTTCGCGTGGATCGAGACGTCGCGCAAGATCGGCGAGCCGGCCTTGTACTCGAACGAGACGTCGTCGAGCTCGAAGGCCGTATCGCCGTCGAGGCTTGATTTCGCGGCGGTCTGCGGCTGCGCGGGGGCGTCTTCTTCCTTGTTCTCGAGCAGCTCGAACACCCGCTCGGCGCCGGCCATCGCCGACTGGAGCAGGGTGTAGCGCGCCGAGAGATCGCGGATCGGGACGAAGAACATCTCGATGTAGGCCACGAAGGCCACCAGCGTCCCGAAGTCGAGCTTTTGCGAGAGGGTGTGCACGCCGACGTACCAGAGCACCGAGGCGATGCAGACGCTGGAGATCATCTCGATCACCGCGTCGAGCGAGGCGTCGTAGCCGATCGATCGGTTGTTGGCGTTGCGGTACGCGAGGTTGATGTCGTCGAACTCTTCGGCGCTCGACTCTTCGCGGGCGTAGGCCTGGACCACGGCCATGCCGGAGATCTGCTCGTTGACGTAGGCGTTCATGCGGGCCGTCTTGGAGCGAATTTCCCGGAAAGCGTCGCGGATCCGGCGCCGCGTCCAGTTGACGAAGATCGCCACGACGGGGAGCGCCGCGAAGGCGATCAGCGACATCTTCCAGTCGAGCGAGACCATGATCACGACGATGGCCACGAGCCGCGTGAGGTCGCCGACGGCGTTGAGCGCGCCCGAGGCGAACATCTCGTTGATGGCGTCGACGTCGTTGGTGACGCGGGTGACGAGGCGACCCACCGGCGTGCGATCGAAGAAGCCGAGCCTTCGCGTGTGGAGGAACGTGAACACGTGGCGGCGCAGATCGGCCATGGCCCGCGCGCCCGCGAGCTGCATGAAATACATCTGCGGGAAGGCGATGAGCTGCTCGGAGAGGAGCACCGCGCCGAGGATCAGGCCGCAGCGGGTGAGGGTGCCCTGGGGATCGGCGCCGTCGAAGCCTTCGAAGGCGGCGCGCATGAGCAGCGGGCGCACCATCGCCAGGCCGGAGCTGACGAGCAGGAGCGTGATCGAGAGCGCGAGGTGGCGCCCGTGCGGCTTCACGAAGGGCCAGATCCGGCCCAGGTTCTTCACGTCGTACGACTGCTCGAGCTTGCTCTCTTCGTGAAAGCGGCTGAGCGCCGCCTCGGCGCGGGTCGCCTTCTTTGCAGGTGATTTCCCGGGTGCGGCGGTGCTCACGAGGCCTCCGCCGCGCTCTTGGCGCTGCTGGGGAACGGGGTCGAGGTGGAGACGGCGGCGGCGTCGAGCTCGCTCAGCGCGGCGAGGTCTTCCTCGATGCGCTGCTCCTCGGCGAACGAGGCGTAGAGGCCGCCGTTCTTGCAGAGGTCTTCGTGGCGACCGCGCTCGACGACCTTGCCGCCCTCGAGCACGATGATCGAGTCGCAGCGGCGCGCGGCCGCGACGCGGTGGGTGATCAGGATCACGGTGCGACGCGCGGCCTGACGCTCGATCGCCGCGAGGATCGCGGCCTCGGTCTTGGCGTCGACGGCCGAGAGCGGATCGTCGAGCACCAGCACGGGAGGCTCGCGAACCAGGGCGCGGGCGAGGGCGACGCGCTGGCGTTGACCGCCCGAGAGCTGCACGCCGCGCTCGCCGACGACGGTGTCGAAGCCCTCGGGCAACGACTGCACCTCGGCCAGCACCTCGGCCTCTTCGGCGGCGTGACGGATGGTCTCGGTCCCCTCGGCGCACTCCGGATCGTCGAGCGAGTAGCCGATGTTGCGGGTGACCGTGGTCGAGAACAGAAAGGCGTCTTGCTGGGCGTAGCCGATGCTGGCGCGCACCGTCTCCAGCGGGAGATCGCAGATGTCGGCGCCATCGAGAAACACTGCGTTTGCCGGGGTGGGAAGCAGCCGCGCGAGGAGCACGGCGATGGTGCTCTTGCCCGATCCGGTGCGACCGACGATGGCGAGCGAGCCGCCCGCGGCGACGTCGAAGCTCACCCCATCGACGACCTTGCGCACGCCGTACGCGAACGCGAGATCCTTCACGCTGATGGCGCCGGCGACGCGCGCGGGCGCGGGCAGCTTGCCGCTCTGGACCTCGGGGACGGCGTCGAAGACGACCTTGAGCCGCTCGTAGCCGGCGCGTCCGCGCTGGATGATCGAGAACACGAACCCGAGCGCGAGCATCGGCCAGATCAGCCGGTTGAGCGCGATGGAGAACGCGAGGAAATCGCCCTTGGAGATCTCGTGCTTCAGCACGAGGCCGCCGCCGTACCAGAAGACGACGAGGATCCCGATCGAGCTGATCCAGCCCATCATCGGGCCCATCGATCCGCGGAGGCGCGCGAGGGCGAGGTTCTTCTCGAGGAAGGCCACGTTCGACTCTTCGAACGCCTTCTGCTCGGCCTCTTCGAGCGCGAACGATCGGACCACGCGCACGCCGGCGAGGCTCGCCAGGACGCGGTCGCTCATCTTGCCGATGGCCTCCTGGTTCTCGCGGTTGAACTTGA
>JBDTXR010000217.1:0-14701 GCA_040006075.1 Byssovorax sp.
AGACCATGTAGGATAAGATGACACACCCCATGCGGACGGGCCAAGAAGTAGCGGGCGGCGGGGGGATGCATCAAGGGAATTCGTTCCACCTTCCATGCCGCCGGGGGGTCAAAAACACCTCGTTATGGAGATTAATCGATTAATTTCATGATGTTGAATCCTGATCCATCGACCAATTTCTAAGTCGGACAATGTGGCCCCTGGGCCGCACCCGCTGCCTGAGGGACACGACGCAACTCCGCGATGTCGCGGAGCTCGCGGGCGACGCGCTTGCCGGGCGCTTACGTAAGAGCAAACGCGCTCGTCAAGGGGGATCGCGCAGGGCGGCAATCTCGCTCGCCAGGATCCGGGAAGGCCGCGGATCGAGGGTCAGCGCAGCGGGACGGTGACGTGATCGGCGTCGGCGAGCTCGATCACGCGGTGGAGCTCGTCGCGCCCCTCGGTCCGCTCGACGGTGACGTCGACGGCGTAGCGACCGTTGGGCAGGTGGACTGACGTCGTGAGCGACCGGGGGGCCTGCCCGGGAGCGAAGCGCCACGATCCGCCCTGGATTGCCTCGCGCGCGGCGTCATCGCGGCTCCACGCCAGGTCGATGGCGACGATGGTGGCCGGATCCTCGACGCGAAACTCGATCTCGCGGTCGCGCGGGACGCGCGGGAGGATGAGGGCCGCCAGGCCGAGGCCGGCGAGGAGCACCGCGATGCGGACGAATCGGCTTCGCTTCGGCGGCGGGGCGCTGCGCGGAGGCTCGACCGGCGGTTCGTCGGCCGGCGGCGGATCGCTCACGTCCCGCCGGGCTTCGGCTCGTCGCCTGCCCGCTCGGCTTCCATGCGACCGGTGAGCTTCTCCCAGAGGTGCCAGCCGCCCACGAACGCCGAGTAGCTGACGATGACGGCGACGGCGTAGAGATCGTAGATCATGATCCGGCCAACGACGTAGTTGGCCTGGTCGGCGTGCAGGACCCGCGTGGCAATCCAGGCGATGAAGCTGAGGAACAGGATCGCCGTGACCAGCGCGAAGGTGCCAAAGAACCACTTCATGATCGGGCGGGAACGTGGCGGCGCGACGGGGAAAAGTCAATCACTCGCGCGGCGCGGGGCGGGTTTGGCCGGAGCCCGTTCGCGCTACGGGTGCTTGAGCCCACGGATCCGGAGGACGAGTCCCTGGAGCACCTGCGGAGGCAGGTCGAACGCCGGCATCTTGTTGCGTCCTTTGCGGATGGTGTCGGCGATCTCGGCGTCGCTGACGCGGTCTTGCCACTCGGCCCGGCCGAGGTCGGCGGCGCGCAACATCGGCCCCTGGGGCCCATCTCCACGACCACGG
This sequence comes from Byssovorax sp., assembly GCA_040006075.1. Classification (GTDB taxonomy): domain Bacteria; phylum Myxococcota_A; class Polyangia; order Polyangiales; family Polyangiaceae; genus JANYGI01. The sequence continues at coordinate 1,324 of JBDTXR010000217.1, forward strand.
GCGCCGTGGCAGGTGGAGCAGCTCTTGTCCCAGGCGAGCTGGACGAGATCGATCTCGGTACCCGGGCGAGCGCTCGTGCCCGCGCGCGGGTTGGCCGTCCCCGGCGTGGTCGGGGCTTGATCGTGATCGCCGGGCGTCCACTCGCGGACGTCGCTCGGGGCGGGATCGCACGCGGCGGTCGCCATCGTGACGGCCAGGAACAGGCCGACGGACCAGCGGAGCGGTGTGGGGAGCTTCATGTGACGCCGCCCTCCGTTAGCACGAAGGGCGGTCGATTGGTGAGCATCGCGAGCGATCCCGGCGCGGGATCGCTCGCGGTCAGCTCACTTGCAGGCGTCGCCGGCGACCTTGCCGCCGCCGTCGACGGGCATGCCACCGATCGGGCGGCCGTCGAGCGCGGCGTTCACGAACGCGACGCGGCGGTTGAGGGTCTTCTCGTCGGCGGTCTGCGCGGCGGGGGTGCCGGCGATCGTCTTCATCTGGCCGAAGCCGACGGGGAGGAGACGATCACATTTCTCGCCCTTGGCCGTGAGCCAGCGCGCGACGGCCATGGCGCGCTTCTCGGAGAGCGCCTGGTTGCCGGCGGCGGTGCCGTCGTTGTCGGTGTGCCCCTCGATGCGGAGGAGCGTGATCTTCGGCTTCGCGTCGAGGTAGTCCTTGACGACCGCCAGGACCTCGTCGCTCTCGGGCTTCAGCTTGTCGCTGCCCGTCTCGAAGACGACCGCGCCGGGGAGCTTGAGGGCGCCGTTCTCCATCTGGAAATTCGTGACCGGCGCGCGCTTCGGCGCGGCAGGGGGCGGCGCGGGTGCCGGCGCGGGGGGCGGCGGCGCCGGGGTGTTGGTGCCGATCTGGGCCGACGCGGTACAGCCCGTGGTCACGATGACCGTGCCGAGCATCATGACGGCGCACATAACGGGAGCGACGATTTTACGCATAAAGAGTGATCTCCTCTGAGGAAGCACGAGCCTCGCAGCCCGCTTTACCAGGCTTCGGCCCGACACCTTCGACGGGGGGCTCGCCAGATTCTTCAACGAACGACGGCCACGTCTGTAATCAAAACAAGGCGGGAACGAAACACAAAGCGGAAGGCGAGCGTTTCGCGCCCGCCTCCAAGACGCCCGGACCTTCGGTTACGGCTCACAAGCTGGAAGAAAGCGACGTCGAGGCTCGCCCTGGGCGGCGATGAACGATCGAGGCGGACGCGCCGGGGCGACGCTCCGCCTCGATCGGGGGCCGATCAGCCGCCGGTGCCGCTGCTGCTGCCGGTGCCGGTGCCCATGGCGTCGCACGGGTTTTCCTTCGGCGGGGACACGGGCGCGATGGCGCCGAGCTGGACGATCCCGGCGTCGAAGCCGAGGCCGATGGAGATGCCGTCGCACTCCTTCGACGCGTCCTGCGTGCCGTCGTGGCCGATGTCCGAGGCCTGCTCGATCTGCGAGACGATGCTGTCGATCGTCGGGCCCTTGCAGAGGCTCGGATCGAAGGCGCCGGCGATCTTCTTGAGCTCGCTCGTGAGCGTGTCGGTGGGGAGGACGCCGGCGATGGTGCCCTTGGTGGCCGACTTGTGATCGGCGCTGAGCTCCATGGTGATGACGGCGCTGCCGATCGGGAGGGAGAGCGTGAAGCCCGAGACCGACAGGTTCAGGAGGACCTCGCCCTTGCCGCCCGAGACCCAGGTGTTGTTCACGAGGTACGCGCCCGGGAACTGCACCTTCGCGGAGGTGATGTCGGCGGGGTCGTTGAGCAGCTCGGGGATGACGGGCCACTTGTCGGTGCCGTCGAACTTCGGGTTGGCCATGAGATCGGCGCCGCCGTAGAGCTTGGTGGTGAGCCCCTTGTAGTCCGAGCCCGCGCCGAGCTTGCCCATGCTCAGCATGATCGTGAACTTGCCCTGGCCGATGCCGGCGTTCACCTTCGCGGACGCGTCCGACGCGATGCCGAGGATGATGGTGAGGATGTTCTTGCCGAACGAGTTGTCGATGCCCTTGTCGCCGTCGGGGTAGACGTTCTTCGCGGCGTTGTTGTTGCGCGGCTTGCAGAGGTTGGTCGAGGTCGCCGTCGAGGCAAAGCCGTCGATGTCGTAGCCGTACTGCTTCCAGCCGTTGACCTTGTTGGCGGTGCCGTCGCGGTTGGTGTCGCCCAGGTAGAGCTTCTTGATCGCGAGGACGGTGTCGCCGCTGCCGTCGGGCGCGGCGGAGCCGTCCTTCGGCGCGGGGGGGTGGGCGAGGTCATCCGGGGCTCCGCCCCCTCCGGTGGTCCCGCTGCTGGTGGTGTCGGTGCCACCGCAGCCCGCCATGATGGAAGCCGCGAGCAAGCCCGCAGCGGCACCCGAAAGAAGAAGCACAGAAGACGAACGACGCATTGGCCAAGACCTCACTTTTCAGAGGAAGCACGATGCACGTCGAGCCCAGCACGAGAAAGCAGGTGGGCGCGTGCTCGTCTTTCGCGCGCATGCTACCGCGGCCGCGACGAAATCGGCAAGGCGTCGCGCACGAAAGTGATCGGCGTTCGGCGTCCGATTCCGCGCGTCGCGAACGACGCAATGCGCCGCGGCGAAGCGTGGCTCAGGATTGCTCCGCTTTACGTCGACCGCCTCCGCCCATATGCAGGGCCGTCGTCGGCGGCGACGACCGAGGGCACCCGTGGCAGCAGAGTTCGTTCATCTCCACGTCCACTCGCAGTACTCGATGCTCGACGGCGCGCTCCGGATCAAGGACGCGGTGTTGCGGGCCAAGCGCGACGGGATGCGGGCGCTCGCCCTCACCGATCATGGCAACATGTTCGGCGCGATCCAGCACTACAAAGCCTGCAAAGAGCAGGGCGTGCAGGCCATCCTCGGGTGCGAGGTCAACGTCGTCCGCAAGCGGCCCGAGGGCTCGCCGGGCAAGCCGGGCGAGGAGCCGGTCGATCACCTCGTGCTCCTCGCGTCGTCGGCCGAGGGCTACAAGAACCTGGTCCGCATCGTCTCGCGCGGGCACGTCTCGCCCGCGAGCAGCGTGGCGCCGAGCGTGCAGCTCGAGGACGTCGAGCAGCACAAGGCCGGCCTGATCGGCCTCACCGGGTGCATGGGCGGCGTGGTCGCGCAGCGGATCCTCGAGCTGGGCGAGAGCGCCGGGCGCGCGCAGCTCGAGCGCCTCCGCCAGTGCTTCGATCCAGGCAGCCTCTACGTCGAGCTCCAGGATCATGGCCTCCCCGAGCAGGCGGTCCTCAACGGGATCCTCGACGCCGCCGCGCGCGATCTCGGGCTGCCGATCGTCGCCACCAACGACGCCCATTTCGCCGGGCGCGAGGACGGCGAGGGGCAGCTCTACCTCTCGTGCATCGCGGCCAACCGATCGTTCGCCGACGCGCTCGAGGCCCACCACGGCAGCTTCGAGATGTTCATGAAATCGCCCGAGGAGATGGGGCACCTCTTCCGCGATCGACCCGACGCCATCAAGTCGTCGCTGGAGATCGCCGAGCGCTGCTCGGGCATGAAGCTGAAGCTCGGCGTGCCGATGCTGCCGACGTTCAAGATCCCCGAGGGCTACGACGCGGCCTCGTATTTCCGGCACATCGCGCGCCAGGGGCTCGAGCGGCGCTTCGTCGAGCTGGGCTCGCGCCGCGGCTCGCTCGACGAGTCGGCGTACCGGGCGCGCCTCGAGACCGAGCTCGACGTCATCGTTCAGATGGACTTCCCCGGCTACTTCCTGATCGTCTGGGATTTCATTCGCTACGCGAAGGACAACAACATCCCCGTCGGTCCGGGCCGCGGCTCGGGAGCCGGCTCGATCGTCGCGTACGCGATGCGGATCACCGACCTCGATCCCATCCCGTACAACCTTCTTTTCGAGCGCTTTCTCAACCCCGAGCGGGTGAGCATGCCCGACTTCGACGTCGACTTCTGCATGGACCGACGCGACGAGGTCATCGCCTACGTCAGCCGCACCTACGGCAAGACCTCGGTCGGGCAGATCGCCACGTTCCACGAGCTCAAGGCCCGGAGCGTGATCAAGGACGTGGGCCGCGCCATGGGCTTCCCGGCGATCGAGGCCCAGAAGATCGCCAGCCTGATCCCGCAGAAGAGCCCGGGGATCATGTACACGATCCCCGAGGCCTACGACATCGAGCCCAAGCTCAAGGCGCTCCGCGACAGCGATCCGACCATCGCCGAGCTGCTCAAGCAGGCGCAGCAGATCGAGGGCCTGACCCGGCACGCCGGCATGCACGCGGCCGGCGTGGTGATCAGCGAAGGGCCGCTCTGGGATCACGTCCCCTGTTTCATGAACGGGGAGATGATCGTCACCCAGTATTACAAGGACGACGTCGAGCAAGCGGGCCTGGTGAAGTTCGACTTCCTCGGCCTGAAGACGCTGACCGTGATCGACATCGCGGTGCGCCTGATCAACCAGCGGCCGGACCTCAAGGGCCAGCCCGCGTTCGACGCCGGCGCGGTGGCGCTCGACGACGGCGTCACCTACGCCCTGCTCCAGTCCGGCGACACCACCGGCGTGTTCCAGCTCGAATCGAGCGGGATGCAGCAGCTCTTCAAGGATCTCAGGCCCGACGCCTTCGAGGACATCGTCGCCGCGGTGGCGCTCTATCGACCCGGTCCGCTCGGCACCGGCATGGTGAAGGACTTCGTCGACTGCAAGCACAAGAGGAAGCCGATCGAGAAGATGCACGACCTCGTCGACGAGCTCCTGGCGCCGACCTACGGCGTCATCGTCTACCAGGAGCAGGTCATGCAAATCGCGCAGCGCCTCGCTGGCTACTCGCTCGGCGGCGCCGATCTCCTCCGCCGCGCGATGGGGAAGAAGAAGGCCGAGGAGATGGCCAAGCAGAAGGCCACCTTCGTCGACGGCTCGATCAAGAACGGCGTGAAGATCGAGGACGCCGAGCGGATCTTCGCGCTGCTCGAGTTCTTCGCCGGCTACGGCTTCAACAAGAGCCACTCGGCCGCGTACGCGCTGCTCACCTACCAGACAGCCTATTTGAAGGCGCACTACCCGGTCGAGTTCCTCTGCGCGCTGATGACGGCCGACCGCGACAAGATCGAGAAGGTGGTGCGGATCATCGCCGAGGGCCGCGCCTGGGGCGTGGAGATCTTGCCGCCGGCGATCAACGAGTCGAAGACCGATTTCACCGTCGTCTACAGCACGCCGCGCGCCGCCGCGGTCAAGGGCAAGACCAGGAAAGCCCTCCGCGTGAAGGACGCGCTCGATCCCAAGATCCGCTTTGGAATGGGGGCGATCCGCGGCGTGGGCGAGATGGCGCTGGAGTCGATCCTCGAGGTCCGCGGCAGCGGCGGGCCCTTCGCCGATCTCTTCGACTTCGCCCAGCGCGTCGACGCGCGTCGCGTGAACAAGGGCGTGTTCGAGGCCCTGGTGCAGTGCGGCGCCTTCGACGACTCGCTCAAGACGCAGGGGATTTCTCGCGCGCGCGCGTTCGCGGCGATCGATCAGGCCCTGGAGCGATCGCGGAGCGCGAGCAAGGATCGCGAGCGCGGGCAGTCGTCGCTGTTCGGTCTCTTCAGCAAGGCCGAGCCCGAGAAGCCGCGGCTCGAAGGGTATCCGGCGTGCGAGCCGTGGGATCTGCGCGAGACGCTGGTGCGCGAGAAGCAGTCGCTGGGCTTCTACGTCTCGGGGCACCCGCTCGATCGCTACGGCGTCGATCTCAGCCGCCTCGGCGTGGTGCCCGCGGGCTCGCTCGGCGGGATGCCGCCGTGGACCAAGGTCCGTGTCGGCGGCATGGTCGAGGGCTACCGCGAGAAGATCTTCAAGGGCGGCGGCGGCAAGCTGGCCTTCTTCATCCTCGAGGACACCAACGGTCGGATCGAGGTCAAGGTCCGGCAAAACCAGATCGAGACCTACGCCCACGTGCTCACCGGAGGCGAGCCGGTGCTGATCTCCGGCAAGCTCAGCTTCCCGCAGCAGGAAGAGGGCGAGGAGACCGACGGCCCGCGCGAGCCGACGCTGCTGCTCGACATGGCGGAGTCGCTCTCCGACGCCATTCGCCTCGAAACGAAGCACGTCGCGATCCACGTCACCGAGCGGCGCGCCGATCGCGATCACCTCGGGCGCCTCGCCAAGGTCCTCGCCGAGAGCCCCGGCGCGTGCCCGGTGCAGCTCTTCATCCGCTTCGACGACGGCAACGAGGCGGTGCTCGCGCTGCCGCGCTACCGCGTCGAGCCCAGCGACGGCATGCTCGCGCGCCTCGAAAAATTGTTCGGCGAGAAGGTGGCCGAGCTGCGCTGATCGAAGGCTACGGAGCCTTCGGCGTCGCGTTGCGGAGGAGCGCGTCGAGCTTCGGCTCGACGTCGAGCTTGTCGCCCTGGTGCTTGAGCAAGAGGCCCAGCGTCTCCTGCACCACCGTCTTGTCGAGCGCGCTCTTGCCCAGCAAGAGCATCGCGCGGGCCCAGTCGATGGTCTCGCTGATCGCCGGCGATTTGCGGAGATCCAGCGCGCGCAGCCCGGCGACGAAGGCCACGATCTGCGCGGCGAGAGCGGCCTCGATCCCGGGGATCACCAGACCGAGAATGGCAATCTCGCGCGAGGGCGGCGGGTAGTCGAGGAAGGCGTGGAGGCAGCGCCGACGCAGCGCCTCGGTCATCTCGCGCGTGCCGTTCGAGGTGAGGAAGACCAGCGGCGGATCGTCGGGATCGGCCTTGATGGTGCCGAGCTCGGGGATGGTGACCTGGAGCTCGGAGAGCACCTCGAGCAGGAAGGCTTCGAACTCGGGATCGGCGCGATCGACCTCGTCGATGAGCAGCACCACCGGCGTCGGGCTCTGGAGGGCGAAGAGCAGCGGGCGGGCGATGAGGAAGTGTTTACTGAAGAACGTGGCCTCGCTCTTCGCGACGATCCCGGCGGCCTCGGCGAGCGTCGTCGTCCCGGCCACCTCGCGGGCGATCGCCTCGCGCAGCAGCTGCGTGTAGAGCATCTGCTTGGCGTAGTCCCACTCGTACAGGGCCTTGGCTTCGTCGAGCCCCTCGTAGCATTGCAGCCGCACCAGCGGCCTCCCCAGCGCCTCCGCGGCGGCGCGCGCGAGATCGGTCTTCCCGACGCCGGCGGGCCCTTCCAGCAACACCGGGCGCGCCATGCGCAGCCCGAGCCACGCGGTCAGCGCCGTCGCCGGATCGGCCAGGTAGCGCGCTTGCCCGAGCAACGTTTCGAGGTCTTTCGCGGATGCAATCGGAGCGGGGCGGGCCAGCGCAGCGGTCGTCGACGTCACGCGGCGACCTTACCATGGCGCGCCGATTTCGCGGCGCGCGGAGCCCTGCACGAGGTGCGGCGCTCCGTTCGCTTCGCGCCGTCAAAAGGACAACGTCCACCTCGGGATCAGCGGGATTGTTTCGTTCTCCGGCGGTTGGGCTATAAGCCAAGGGAATGGACGACGAGCGGCTCGAGCTCGTGCGCATCGACTCGACCGGTACAGCGCACCCAGTAGGCAAGACGGCGAGCCAGAGGATGCGCGCGCGCCAGGGCGCCTTCCGGCTGATGCCCGCGCCCGCGCACCTCGTGGTGATGCGCTTCGTCGGCGAAGACGGGAAGCGCGACGCCGAAGACGGCCCGGTGTTCCGCCTCGCGGGCGAGCTCACCGCGCCCGGCGCCATCTGCGACGTCGTCGCGCTGATCGGCCAGGCCGGCTGGAAGGGCGAGCTCGTCGTCCTGGCCGACGGATCGAGCCGATCGCTGTTCTTCGAGCGCAGCCACGTCATCGCCGGCCAGTCCACGGTCGAGGGCGAGCGGCTCGGCGAGGTCCTGTACCGCTACGGCGCGCTCACGCCCGATCAGGTCGACGCGACGGCCCGGGCGGTGTCGCCCGAGGTCCGCTTCGGCGAGGCCGCGGTCAAGCTCGGGTTCATCACCCGCGAGCGCCTCTTCCAGCTCGTGGCCCGCCAGGTCGAGGAGATCGTCTTCGCCGTGCTCCTCGTCGGCGACGGGATGTTCTACTTCCTCGACACGTACGACGAGGCCCGCGTCACCACGCGGCAGAGCCTCCTCGTCAACGGCCTCCTCATGGAGGGCGTGCGGCGCATGGACGAGACGCGCTACTTCCGCGATCGGATCCCTTCGGATCAGCACGTCCCGGCCCGCGTCGTCGCGCGCGAGCCCCCCGCGGCCGACTTCCTCAAGGTCTTCGAGGCCATCGACGGCGCGCGCGCGGTGGCCGAGATTTGCCGCGTCGTCGGCCAGGGCGAGTTCGAGGTGACCCAGGTCCTCTTCCAGCTCGTGCAGTCCGGCCACGTCATCGTCCACGCGCCGCGGCCCACGGGGGCGGCGGCCATCGTCGCGCTCTTCAACCAGGCCATCGCGATGATCTTCGGCGAGGTCGACGCCACCGGCCGCGGCGGCGAGGTCCGCGAGCAGCTCGCCTCGTTCGCGACCGGCGCCGGGATCTACGATTCGCTCTTTCGAAAGGCCGGCCCCGCGACCGACGGGACGCTCGCCGCCGAGCGGATCGTCGAGAACATCGCCGTGCTCGTCGGGCCGGATCAGGCCGAGACCATGCTCGCGCAGTGGCTCTACGAGTACGTCTCGTTCGCGATGTTCGTCGCCGAGCCGTACCTGCGCCCGCAGCCCGAGAGCGGGGGCGCCTCGCGCAAGGTCGACGCCGCGACCACCGGCCTCGCGAAGAAGGTGGCCGAGCTGATCGCGCCGCTCGCGCCGAAGAGCTGAGCGTCGCGGTCAGATGTCGTTGGAGCAGGCCGAGAACTGCGACTGACAGCCCGTGGGGTCTTCGAGGCAGGTGAAGCACGCCATGCTCGTCGGGGTGCTCACGCAGAGGTTGTCGCCGCAGTCCGACGCGCAGCTCTCGGAGCAGGCGCAGGTGACGAAATCGTCGATGAAAGGCTGTGACTCCGGGCAAATCGGCTTCGACGGAGCGGTGTTGATCGTGTCTCCGCAGTGAGCGCACGAGGGGCCGCTGCCCACCGAGCCGGTCGACGCCGCGAAGCCCACGCTCTCCGAGCTCGCGCCACCGAAGCCCTGGCAGCTCGCCTCGTCGCTCTGCGCGCGCGAGATCACCTGATAGCAGCAGAGCGTACCGTCGAGCTCGCTCGTCCCTTCGCTCTCGACGGAGGTGACCTTGCCGGGGCATTTCGGGTTCGAGAAGAAGGCCAGCGCGTCGGATCGCGCGGGGCACATGCCCTCGGCGGTGGTCCAGGTGAAGCACGCCTCGCGACCGCAGCCGCCGCCGACGAACGGGAGCGCGACCACCGCCGCGACGAGGAGCCAGCCTGAAGAAAGCGTCGAAGCCGTCATGATGGACACCGAGGCTAGCGCGGCTTTTCGAGCGCGTCAGTGCCGGGTTTCTTCGTAGCGGAGCTGCACATCGCCGACCTGGATCACGTCGCCTTCGCGGAGCGTCCACGGCTTCGAGATCGCCTGTCCGTTCACGGTCGTGGGGTTGGTGCTGCCGAGATCGATCAAGAGAAACACCCCGTTCTGGGCGACGATCTCCGCGTGCCTTCGCGAGACGTTGGCGTCGTCGATCCGCACCTGCGCGGCGTGGGTGCGGCCGAGCGTCATCCGCGGCTGATCGAGCGCGATGCGCTTGCCCGCGTCGTCGCCGGTGATCGTCAGCAGCGTCGCGCGCGGGAGCGCGCCGCCGACCGCGTGAGCGAAGTGGCGCGAGGTCGGCGAGGACGTCGACTCCGCGTCGGATCGCAGCGAGGTGATCTGGGTCTTGCGGAAGACGCGGTACTGCTCGGCGCTCGGCCGGCGCTGAAGCGCGCCCGCCTCGTCGCGGAGCTGCTCCAGCGCTTCGCCCAGCGCCGATCCGTCGTTGGCGGTGAACCATGGCTCGGCCTCGATCGACGCGATCATCCGGCGCAGCACCGCCGCCGCGCCGTCGAACTGGCTGCGATCGGCGAGCGCCTGGGCCTCGGCCCGCGCCTCGTCGCTGCGGACCTCGAGCACCCGCGCGCGGGCCTCGGGGACCACCGCGCGCGCGCCGTCGCCGATCCCGATCGCGAGCGTACGGCGAAGCGTGGCCGTCTCGCGCTCGCCGGCGCGGCGGTAGGTGAGCTCGGCCTGGAGCACCGGGATCGATCCCTCGGCGCGAGAAGGCGTGATTTGCAGCTCGGCGGCGATCAGGTGGCGCGATCCGCTCAGCAGATCGGGCGCCGCGATCCGCAGCCCCGCCGCGGTGAAGCGCGCCTCGGTCTTGCCCAGGAAGCGAACGATCTCCACGCGATCGGCCGGCGTGAGCGTGAGCTCGACCGACTCGGCCACCACGTCGCCCTGCGCGCCGAGCGCCTGCGCGAGCTCGATCTCGCACACCGCGGGATCGGCGATGAAGTGGTAGCGCCCGGCGCCGCCGTCGGCGATGGCGCGGAGGATGTCCTCGTTGTGGTGCTCGCCGTAGCCGAGCGTCGAGACCGCCACGTCGGGGCGAAACGACCGCGCCAGGGCGGTGAGCTCGCTCGCGGCGGCCAGCCCGCGGTTGGGCGCGCCGTCGCTGAGCAGCAGGATCGCCTGGCGCTCGTGCAGCCCGCGCGCCGGCATCATCCGCGCGGCGCGCTGGAGCCCGGCCTCGATGTTGGTCGCGCCCTCGGCGAGGAGGCGGCGGGCTCGCGCCGAGAGCAGCCGCTTCGCCGCGGCGTCGACGATCGCGAGCGGCGCGATCTCGCTCGCGTCGTCGGAGAACGCCACGATCCCCAGCCGATCGCTCTCCCCGAGCAGGCTCGCGATCCGCGCGATCGACTGGATCACCCGCTCGATCGGCGGCCCCACCATCGAGCCCGACACGTCGACGGCGAGCACCACCGAGAGCGGCGGGCGGCTCTTCTCGACGCCCGGAGCGCGCGCCAGGATCTCTGCCACCAGATGGACCCGCGACGGGCCCCCCGCAGGCAGGACGGTTTCATCGAGGGCGAGCGAGAGATCCAGTACGTCAGCGCTCATGTTCCCACCGTAGCGTATCTGCGATGCTATGCCCGCCTTCGCGCCTTGCGCTCGCGACCTGTCCCGGGCTACTCCCTCTCGCCCCGATCATGACCAACGACGCCGCTCGCCCCACTGCCGTCCTCGTCTCCGTCCAGCTCCCCGGCGTCGGCGACACCGATCACGCCGCCGACCTCGCCGAGCTCGGCCGCCTCGTGCACACGCTCGGCTACGACGTCATCGCCACGGTGAGCCAGCGGCGCGCCGCGCTCGCCGCGTCGGCGGTGCTCGGCGAAGGCAAATTGAAGGAGCTCGCGGCGATAACCGGCGGCGAGGGCGTGGTCCCCTCCGGCGCGCCCGAGCGCAAGAGCAAGGTCCGCGAGCGCTGGAAGGCCGAGAGCGCCGCGAACGAGCCGGCCCCACCGGGCGACGATGTGGACGAAGATGACGAAGATGACGGTGTGGACCACCGCTTCGCCGCGCCCCCCGTGCCCGCCACGTTCGTGGTCGTCGATCACGAGATCTCGCCGAGCCAGGCCCGCAACCTCGAGCGCGCCACCGGGGCCGAGGTCCTCGATCGCACCGGCGTCATCGTCGAGATCTTCCACCGCCACGCCAAGAGCCGCGAGGCCAAGCTCGAGGTCGAGATCGCTCGCCTCAACTACGTCGCGCCGCGCCTGCGCGAGGGCGGCGGCGGGGCCGATCGGCAGCGCGGCGGCATCGGCGGCAAGGGCGCGGGCGAGTCGGCGCTCGAGCTCGACAAGCGCAAGATCCGCGACCGGGTAGCCGAGCTGCGGCAGGAGCTCGAGCGGATCCAGAAAGAGCAGTCCACCCGCCGCGCCCTCCGCCAGAGCGCCCGCCGCGTGGCGCTCGTGGGGTACACCAACGCCGGCAAGAGCTCGCTCATGCGCGCCCTCACCGGGAGCGACGTGCTCATCGCCGACAAGCTCTTCGCCACGCTCGACACCACGGTGCGCGCGCTCCACCCCGAGACCAAGCCGCGCCTGCTCGTCTCGGACACCGTCGGCTTCATCAAGAAGCTCCCGCACGATCTCGTGGCCTCGTTCCGCTCCACGCTCGACGAGGCGCTCGAAGCGGGCCTCTTGCTCTACGTCGCCGACGCCTCGGATCCCACGTTTCGCAGCCAGCTCGAGGTCACGCGCGGCACCCTCGCCGAGATCGGCGCCGACGTCGTCCCGAGCCGACTCCTGCTCAACAAGGTCGATCGCCTCGACGCCGCGGCGCGGGCCGAGCTCGCTCGCGAGTACCCCGACGCCATCCAGCTCTCGGCCAAGGACAGCGCCGACATCGCCGCGCTGCGCGAGACGATCATCGCCTACTTCGCCTCGACGATGATCGAGGCCGACCTCGTCGTCCCGTACGCCAGGCAGAAGCTGGTCGCCGAGATCTACGAGGCCGCGCAGGTGCTCTCCGAGGAGTACGACGAGGCCGGCGCCAGGGTGAAGATCAAGGCCGACGCGGCCACGATCTCGCGCCTCGAGGCCCTGATCGCGAAGTGACGCCGCGAGCCTACGGCGCCTTCTCGCGCCCGCTCTTGCGCCGCGTCCGCTCGTGCGCGCTGGTGACCTCGCGGATGATCTCCGGCCGATCGCGGAACACGAAGCGCGCCGCGGCCCGCACCGTCGCGAGGCGATAGCGCAGCAGCGCCACCAGCTTGTTGCGGAGCGCGAGCGCATCGCGCCGCTCCTTCGGCGGCTCGCGCGGCCGCTCCCGCAGCGCCCGCGCCAGGCCCTTCGCTGCGTCGATTTGCCGTGGATCGAAGCCTCCGAGCCCGCTCAACGCCGCGCGGTGCCCCGCCGCGAGGCGGGCCGCGTCGTCCAGCACCCGGGCCAGCGCCGCCGCCGATCGCCCCACCTTCGCGAGCGCCGCGCGCAGCGCGTCGACGGCCGCGCGCCCGCGGACATCGTCGCCGCCGTCGAGGTACCAGCCCAGCGTCGCCACCACGTCGCGGAGCGCGCGCCGCCCTTCATTTGCAGGGTTCGGCGGCCTCGCCGGGATCGCCCGGTACGCCGCGTCGGCCTCGTCCACCGCCCTCCCGAGCTCGCCCAGCTCGCGCCCGGTGTCCGCGGTGAAGCTCTCGTTCACGGCGCTCTCGAGCCCGGCATGCTCCGCCGTCGCCTTCCAGCGCCGCCGAACGAACGCCGCCGCGATCCCCGCCTCGGCGATCAGAACCCCGAGAGGCACGCTCGCCGACAGCACCTCACCCGGCACCGCGAGCGCCCGATCCCGCCAGAGCGCGAGCGCGCTCGGAGGACCCTTACCCGCGCCGCCCGCAGCGCGACCGCCTGTCCTGGATCCTGCGCGACCTGTCCGGGAAAATGCCATGAGCCAGCGCGATCCAGAATAGGACCGCCACCGCCTGCGACGACATCAGAAACGAAAAAAGGCCCGCGCTGTCATCGCGGACCTTTTGGATTTCTCAATCAGTATCGAAGCGGGGTGGACGGGACTCGAACCCGCGGCCTCCGGCGTGACAGGCCGGCGTTATA
>JBDTXR010000218.1:0-14636 GCA_040006075.1 Byssovorax sp.
ACGTGGCCCACGGGGTCATCGACACCGATCTCGACGGCTCGCTCGCCGATCGCCTGGTGGAGATCGACACCGAGCTCGAGCGGGTGATCCGCGAGCACGCGCCCGACGTCGGCGCCGTCGAGACGATCTTCTTCTCGAAGAACGCCAACAGCGCCGCGAAGCTCGGGCACGCGCGGGGGGTGATCCTGCTGCGCCTCGCCCGCGCCGGGATGCCGATCCACGAGTACGCGCCGGCGCTGGTGAAGCGCTCCGTCGCGGGCAAGGGCGCCGCCGACAAGAAGCAGGTGGCGATGGTGATGACCGCGATCCTGCGGCTCGCCGCGCCCCCGCGATCCGACGCGGCCGACGCGCTCGCCGTGGCGCTCACGCACCTCCACGCCGCGAATTTTCAGTCGATGATCGCCGCGGCGAAGCGGTAGGCCGATCAGGGCCCGCCGCAGCCGACGCAGTTGAACGGCGGGCTCCAGCGAAATTTGTCGAGCAGCACCAGCGAGTCGCCCTGGTGGTCGAGCGCGTCCCAGACCACGAAATCGAGCTCGATCGTCTCGCCGGGGACCACCGGCGCGTCGGCGATGAGCCACGGCGTCGCGGCGCCGTCGGCGACGCTGGTGCCCGCGCCGCCGTAGCCGTTGCCGATCAGATCGAGGGTGCCGCCCGGACACGATCCCGGCGGGGCGCCGGCGGTCGGGAAGCAGATGTCGAACGCGATGTTGTCGACCGACATCAGGTTCTTCGTGGCGTCGAAGGCGATGTTGCCGTCGGCCGGCAGCGGCAGCCCCGGAGGCATCCCGTTGGGATCCGGCGTCCACGACGAGGTCAGCAGCGCGACGAAGAAGTCGTTGTTCTTGACGCAGATCCGCTCGGGGTACTCCGCGGTGAAGAGCCGATGACGGAACGAGAACGCCGTCACGTTGGTGGGGACGCGGACGCGCACCTTCAGATCGACGCTGTCGAAGGCCTGATCGCAGCTCGGGCCCTGGCATGGGGGGCACGCCTGCGCCGTCGGGACGACGCCGTTGTGCGCCGCGAAGAACTTCGACGGCAGCGCCGCCGCGGTGTTCGCGTTGTAGCTGTTCGGGGCTTGTGGGGACGTGAAGCCGGGGTCGTTCTTGCTGCGCGCGGTACCCGTGGAGATCGCCGCCATCGTCGCGCCGGCCTGGGGGAGCACGCTGGGGCCGAAGCCGCCGAGCACCCCGACCTGGAGATCCTTCGGCGCGGCCGTGCCGTCGGCGAGGTGCAGCGACGTCATCGTCACGCCCCATTTGCGCTGCGGCTTCGGCGCGACCTCGTTCGTGAACTGGCAGAGGTCCATGGCCTTGACCAGATCGTCCGCGCCGGTGGGCGCCTGGAGCGGGGGCGGCGCGCAGTCGAGCGGAGCGGCGTTGTCCGGCGTTGACGGATCGCAGTCGTCGTCCACGTTGTTGCCCGGAAACTCGTAGGCGCCCGGGTTGATCTGCGGCGGGTTCATGCAGTCGGCGGGGGTGTCGCAGCAGTCGCCCTCGTTCGGGGTCCAGCCGTCGCCGTCTTGATCCAGATCGAGATCGACCGGGCCGCCGCTGCTGCTGCTGGCGTCGCTGCTGCTGCTGGCGTCGCTGCTGCTGCTGGCGTCGCTGCTGCTGCTGGCGGCGCCCCCGATCCCTCCGCCCCCGCCGGCGCTCGTCGAGCTCGCGGCGGCCGTCGTTGCGGACGAGCCGCCGACGCCGCTGCTCGCGCTGCTCGAGCTCTCGGCGCTGCTCCCGCTGCTCGTGGTCGCGGTGACCACCGTCGTCGAGCCGCACGCCGAGGCCACGAGGATCGCCGCCGCGACCCCGATCAAGCGCGATGCAAGGAGCTTCATCCGGCCACGATACGGGAGGGATCCAGCGGCGTCGATCGGCTCATTGCAGGCGCTGCATGGCCTCGTCGTGGGCCTCGCGCACGGCGCTCGGCATCGGGCCCTTGGGCGGCGCGAGGCGGGGTCTGGCGCCGGCCGGCATGGCGATCGGCGCGGGCGCCGGCAGCGCGACGCTGAGGGCGCGCATCTTCCTGGCGTTGGTGCGCTGCTGGGCGCTGGGGTTCTTCGTCGCCTCGCTGTCGGCCTGCTCGGCGGCCTGGTTGAGCACGTCGCGTGCGCGGTCGTTGTCGCCGCTCCGGGCCAGCTCGATCGCCTGCACCGTGGTCGCGGCGGCGGTCATCGTCGCGGCGGTGTCCTCGACGTCGGCGTTGCGGCCCTTGGCGAGATCGGCGTCCGAGGCCGTGGCCTTCGCGCCGAGGAAGAGGCGGCGCTCGACCCGCGCGCCCTCGCCCCAGGCGTCGTCGAAGCTGAGCACGGCGTCGAAGAGCTCGACCGTGGCGCCCTCGCGGTGGGGATCGGTCGCGAGCCGCACCACGAGATCGCGCGCGTCGGCGCGGCTGATGTCGCCGAGCGCGACGTGGACGCCGCCGTTCCCGAGCTGGGTCATCGCCTGCCCGACGACGGACTCGATCCGCACGCCGGGGCCGGGCAGCACCTCGACGTACGCGTTGCGCGCGTAGACCTGCTTGAGGCGCAGCACCTCGCCCTTGAAGAACGTCGCGACCTCGGACGACTCGCGCACGTAGTGGAACTGCCCGCCCGAGAGCTGCGCGACGGCGCCCATCAGCGTCTCGTTGTAGTCGGGCCCGAGGCCGAGCACGGTGATCGGGATGGCCTGGCTCGCGGCCTGCGCGGCCAGCGGACGGATCGCGCTCTCGTCGTTGGGCACGCCGTCGCCGACGAGGACGATGCGGTTGATCCCGTGCGGATCGAGGTACTTCTGCGCCTGCTCGATCCCCTGGCGGAGCCCGCCGGCGAGGTCGGTGGTGCCCTCGGCCTTCATCGCTTCCAGGCTCTTGTGCGCCTTCTTGCGGTTGCCTTCGTCGAGCTCGGTCGCGGGGAGCAGGACCTCGACCTTCGATCCGAACGACACCACCGCGAGGTGATCGCCGTCGGTGAGCGTGTCGACCATCGCCAGCGCGGCGCCGCGCGCGTCGATGATCGGCTGGCCGTCCATGGACCCGGATGTGTCCATCACGAGGACAACGTTGACGGGGCCGGTCCGCGCCACGTCCGGAGCGTGGGTCGCGATCCGGAGCCGCGCGACCACGGCGCCCGGTTTGTCGGCGCGAACGTAGCGGTTCGCGAGCGCGCCCTCGATGGTCATCAGGCCCTGCGTGGGCGAGTCGGCGGGCTTGGTGCGGGCGCACCCGGACAGCGCCGCCGCGGTGAGCAGCAGCAACGAGCAGAGGAGTTTCATCGGAGCAGCGCCTCCCGGCGGCGAAGGGTTCGAGGGGAGCGCGTCGGACGGGCAGGGCCGCGAAAGGATCTCGCGCCGCGCTCAATCGTGCACGTAGACGATGGTCCCGCCGGTCTTCGTCATCACGGCGTGCCACCCCTCGGGGACGTGCGGATCGGTCCAGCGGAAGAGCCAGGCCGCGTCGCGGGGCGCGAGGTTGACGCAGCCGTGGCTGTGGAGGTGGCCGAAGTCGTCGTGCCAGTAGGCCGCGTGGAGCGCGTAGCTCTCGGTGAAATACTGGACGAAGGGCACGTCGCGCAGATCGAACGAGTCCGCCGTTTCGTGGCCGTCCATGGTCACGGTGGTGTGCTTCTCGTAGATCCGGAAGGCGCCCTGCACCGTGGCGTGGGTCTCCTTCGGATCGCCGGTGCCGCCGGTGCCGGTCGAGACCAGCGTGGCGTAGACCGGCGTCACGCCCTCGTAGGCCACAAGGGTCTGCTTGGGGATCGAGACGTCGATCCATTTCACCTCGTCGGCCGACCACGCCGGCAGGTGGCGGAAGGGCTTGATCACCACGATCTGGTGCGCCGGGATCAGCGTGCCGTCCTTCGCGACCAGGTAGTCGACGCCGCCGATCGTGCGGGCCTCGTCGGTGACGGGGACGGCCTCGCGGAAGTCGAGCCGCGCGCCCGGTCGGATGCCCTGCGGATCGTCGATCACCCGGTAAGCGCCGCGGGTTTTCACGAAGGCTACCGGCAGCGTGACCTCGCCGAGGGCGATGCCGCTGAAGGTGCTCGCCGGGGCGGGCGTGGTGCGATCGAGCGGGAGGACCTCGAGCCCGGTGTCGACGCCGAAGCGTCGGCCGGCGTGATCGACCGTGGTCAGCAGCGCGAAGCCCGAGCGCGGGTGCGCGTGATCGAGGATCACCCGATCGGCGCCGTGCCAGCGGTTGCCGAGGCTCGGCGCGGCGCGGCCGTCGGCGAGCCACGCGGGGATCGGATCGAGCGGGGGAAAGCCCGCCGCGACGCCCGAGACCTTGACGAGGTGCTCGGCGAGATCGCGCTCGAATTTGAGCTGATCGCGGTACGCGGGCAGCCGCGCGTAGAGCGGCGGCGGAGGGAAGCGCGAGAGGACGTAGGGGTAGGGGAGATCGTCGAGGCGCGGGCGACGCGTCGACGCCAGCACCACCGCGTGGCCGAGATCGAGCGTGGCCATCGCGCCGACGCAGACGTAGCCGCGCGGCTCGACGCGATACCAGCCCTCGGGGCACTTCGCCCCCGCCGCGGCGGGGATCCGCGCGCGGCGCACCGTCGCGCCGGCGCGCATGTAGCCGACGCGGCGGCTGCCCCAGCGCGGCTGCTCGTAGATCGAGGTCTCGGTGGCGATGCTCGCGAGGCGCTCGTCGGTGATCGCCTCGGCCTCGTCCGGATCGGCGTCGCGCGTCGCGCCGGCGTCGATGCTCTCCGCGATCGCCTCGTCGAGGCTCCCGGCGAGCACCGGATCGAGGTTGAGGTTGAGGTCGAGGTGCGCGCGCGGCGCGGGCATCGGCGGATCGGCGGCGGGGTCGCACGCCGCGAGCGCCGCGGCGATCAGGACGCCGAGCGCCGTTCGAGCCGCGAGGCGGAGCACACCGCACGGGCTACCACGCCGCGCCGAGGACGGGTAGCGGGAGCAGCGTCAGCGCGAGCGCGTGCAGGCCCCTCTCGTTCCCCTCCAGTTCCCCTCCCGGAGCCCGCGATGCGGTTCCTTTTCGGAGGCGCCGATGGTAGCGTCGCGGCCTCAAATCGCAGGTATTTTCTTTCGCGACTGATGCCCCCCAACGACCCGTCGCAGAGCTTTCGTCGTCGCTACGTGATCCTGGAGACGCTGGGCGTCGGCGGCATGGCGACGGTGTTCCGCGCGCGCGATCGGCTCGGCGGGTACGTCGCGCTGAAGCGGCTCGGGGCCGAAAACCACGTCGCGAAGGAGTCCGGCGTCGCGGAAGCGCCGCCACCGCGCGGCGACAGCTCCACCGGATCGCCGAGCGTCGACGGTGATCACGCGCCGTCGCCGACGGTCTCGCGCGACTGGCTCGGCTCGGCGATCACCCGCGCCGCGTCGACGCGGGATCCGGTCCGCGATCCCGGCGACGACCGCACCCGCGTCGAGTCCTCGAGCCAGGACGACGACAGCGACCCGCCGGCCACCTCTGCCGCGCTCCGCCTCCTGCTCACGCAGGAGTTCCAGACGCTGGCCTCGGTGCGGCACCCGAACATCATCGTCGTGCTCGACTACGGCTTCGACGAAGACGGGCACCCCTACTTCACCATGGAGCTGCTGGAGCACGCGCGCACCATCGTCCGCGCCGCGCAGGGCGCCTCGGTGCAGCAGCGCGTCGGCCTGATCGAGCAGGTCCTCCGCGCGCTGCTCTACCTCCACCGTCGCGGCCTCGTTCACCGCGATCTCAAGCCCGCCAACGTGCTCGTCGTCGGCGAGCAGGTCAAGGTCCTCGACTTCGGCCTGGCGGTGGTGCTCGAGCGGGCGCGCGGGCCCGGCCACCCGCTCGCGGGCACGCCGGCGTACATGGCGCCCGAGCTCTATCTCGGCTTTCCCGCCAGCAAATCCAGCGATCTCTACGCGGTCGGCGTCATCGCCTACGAGCTCTTCGCCGGCCGCAGCGCCTTCCGCGCCGACAACTTCGGCGCGCTCCGCACCGCGGTGCTCGACACCATGCCCGACCTCTCGGACATCGATCCGCGCGTCGCGCCGGTCATCGAGCGCCTGCTCGCCAAGGATCCGCGGGACCGCTACGCCGACGCCGCCGAGGTCATGGCCGCGCTCGCCGACGCCACCGGGCAGCCCCTCCTCGTCGAGACGCCGCACACGCGCGAGAGCTTCCTCCAGGCCGCCGAGCTCGTGGGGCGCGAGCCCGAGCTCACCCGGCTCTCGGCGCTCCTCGGAGGGCTGCTCCAGGGCAAGGGCGCGGCCTGGCTCATCGGCGGGGAGAGCGGCGTCGGAAAATCGCGCCTGCTCGACGAGCTGCGGGCGCGGGCGCTCGTCAACGGCGTCACCGTGTTGCGCGGCCAGGAGGTGAGCGAGGGCGGCGGCCCGTACCAGGTGTGGCGCGATGTGCTCCGCTGGCTCCTGCTGTTGACGGACCCCGCGGACCACGAGGCCGGCGTCCTCAAGGCCCTCGTCCCCGACCTGCGCGCGCTCCTCGATCGCGACGTGCCCGACGCCGCCGAGGTCGAGCCCGACGCCGCGCAGATGCGCCTCGCGAACACCGTCGAGCTGCTGCTGGGGCGCGTCGGCCGGCCGGTGCTGATCCTGCTCGAAGACATCCACTGGGCGCGCAGCGACAGCCTCAAGCTGCTCTCGCACCTCGCCGCGAAGATCGCCTCGCAGCCCGTCGTCGTCGTCGCCAGCTACCGCGACGACGAGCGGCCGCAGCTCCTCCACGAGCTGCCCACGATGCAGAGCTTCAAGCTCGATCGCCTCGATCCCGAGGGGATCGCCGCGCTCAGCCGCTCGATGATCGGCGCCGTGGGCGCGCGGCCGGAGATCATCGCCCGCCTCGCGCGCGAGACCGAGGGCAACCCGTTCTTCCTCGTCGAGGTCGTGCGCGCCCTCGCCGACGAGGCCGGCCAGCTCGATCGGATCGGGCGCGAAGCGGTGACGGGGACGGTCTCCTCGGTGGGGCTGTCCGAGGTGATCCAGCGCCGGCTCCATCAGGCGCCGCCGCGGGCCCGCCCGCTGCTCGAGGCCGCCGCGGTGGCCGGCCGACAGATCGACATGGCGCTGCTCCGGCGGATCGAGCCCGCCACCGATCTCGACGAGTGGCTGGCCTCGTGCACCGACGCGGCGGTGCTCGACGCGCAGGACGGTCAGATCCGCTTCGCCCACGACAAGCTCCGCGAAGGCCTGCTCGCGACCCTCGGCGCGCCGGCGCGGCGCGCGATTCACCGCCGTGTCGCCGAGGCGATCGAGGCCGTGTACCCCGAGGCGTCGGCGCAGACCGCGGCGCTGGCGCACCACTGGGCCGCGGCCGGCGACGACGCGCGGGCGGCGCGCTACTGCGGGATCGCCGGCGAGGACGCGCTCCGCAGCAGCGCGTACCGCGAGGCGGTCCGCTTCTTCGAGCAAGCGCTGCAGATGGCGCCCGAGTCCCCGATCGCCCGCGGCGCGGTGGTCGAGTCCCCGGCCGCGACGGCGCTCGGCGCGGCGGTGCGTCGCGCGCGTCGGCTGGTGGGCCCGGCGGATCGCCAGGCCGCGTCGGTGTCGGAAAATCAAGGCGATCGGCTCCAGCGCGCGCGCTGGCTCGGCCTGCTCTCCGACGCCAAGGGCCGCCTCGGCGATCACCTCGAGGGCGCGCGCTACGGCGAGAAGGCGCTGCGCGAGCTGGGGCTGCGCGTGCCCGGCGGGCCGCTCGGCTACGCCGCGGGGATCACCGTCGAGGTCCTGGTCCTCGCGCTGACGCAGGCCCTGCCGCGGGCGGCGCGCGAGGCGACGAGCGAGGGGGCGCAGGCCGCGCGGGTCGAGGCCACGCGGATCCAGAACCGCGTCACCGAGACGTGCTTCTACACCGAAGAGGCGCTCCCGATGCTGTGGAGCGGCCTCCGCGCGCTCAACCTCGGCGAGGTGGCGGGCCCCTCGGCCGATCTCGCGCGCGGCTATCTTTCCATGGGGATCATCGCGCGCGTCGCCGGCCTCGGCAGCGTGGCCGAGTCGTGGTGCGCGCGCGGCGTCGCCCTCGCCGAGCTCACCGCCAAGCCCTACGAGCTCGCGTGGGTCGTGCAGCGCGACGGCGCCTACCGGGTGATGATCGCCGACTGGACCCGCGCCGAGCAGGGCTCGCGCCGCGCTCTCGCCATCGCCGAGGCCTCGGGCGATCGACGCCAGTGGGAAGAGAGCCGCTGGATCCTGGCCTTCGTCGCCGCGTGCCAGGGCCGCTTCTTCGAGGCCTCGGGGGGCTTCGCCGCGGTGCACGCGTCGGGGCTGCACCGCGACGATCGGCAGGTGATGGCCTGGGGCGCCGCCGCGCAGGCCTGGTGCGAGCTGCGCCTCGGCCGCGTCACCGAGGCCACGGCGCTGCTCGAGGCCTCGCTCGGCTGGTCGGGGCACGGCGGCCCGGTGCCCGACATCCTCAACGGACACGGCCTCGTCGCGCTCGCGCACCTCCACCGCGGCGAGCGCCGCCTCGCCCGCGAGAGCGCCGAGCGCGCGCTCGATCTGATCACCGCGCGCCGCCCGGTCGCCTACTGGATCCACCAGTCGATCGCCGCCGTCGCCGAGGTCTTCCTCGCGCTGCTCGCCGCGCCCGGCCTATCGCGCGCCGAGCGCGCCGACCTCGCCAGGCTCGCCGCGCGCGCGTGCAAGGGCGCGCGCACCTTCGCGCAGGTCTTCCCCTTCGGCCAGGCCTCGGCGCTGCTGTGGACCGGCCACCTCCAGCACCAGCGCGGCGAGACGCGGCGCGCCCGCGCGTCGTGGGAGTCGGCCCGCGCCGTCGCCGATCGCGTCGGCATGCTCCACGAGCGCGCGCAGGCCGATCTCGCGCTCGGACGCTTCGCCGACCACCCGGACGATCGCCGCCTCCACCTCCGGCGCGCGCTCGAGACCTTCACCGCGCTCGACGTCGCGCCCGACCTCGCCCGCGCCCGCGCCGAGCTCGATCGTCGATGAACGACGCCGGCCTCGCGCCGATCGTCTGCCCCACCTGCCGCGCTCGCCTCGTGCTCCGCGCCACGCGTCCCGCCCCCGCGGGCCGCGAAATCGAGGCGGGGAGGCTCGATTGTCAACAGTGTGGCGCCGCGTGGACACTCGAGGACGGCCTGCCCCGCCTCTACCGCGAAGACGCCGTGCGCGGCACCGATCGGCTGATGCGCGTCTTCTACGACGGCCTGCCGAGCCTCCACGATCCGCTCACGCGCCACCTCCTCCCGCTGCTCGAGGCCGGCGGCTCCGAGGCCGCCCTGCGCGACGGCTACATGAAGCGGATCGATCTCGCGTCGCTCACGCCCGCGCCCGACGGTCGGCCGCTCCGCATCCTCGAAATCGGCGTCGGCGCGGGCGCCAACCTCCCGCTGGTGCAGCGCGATCTTCCGCGCGGACTCGACGTCGAGATCTGGGGCCTCGATCTCAGCGTGGGCATGCTCCGCCAGTGCCGGAAGCGCCTCGCCCGCTTTCGTGGCCCGCCGGTGCACCTCCTCGTCGGCGACGCGCACGCCCTGCCTTTCCCGGATCAAACGTTCGATCGCGTCTTCCACGTCGGCGCGATGGGCAGCTTCCGCGACGGCCGCCGGGTGCTCGCCGAGATGACCCGCGTGGCCGTGCCGGGGACACCGATCGTGGTGGTCGACGAGCAGCTCGATCCGGGGCGCGCGCAGCGGCTCCATCACCGCCTCGCGTTCCGCCTGCTCACCTTCTACGACGCCTCGCCGCACTGCCCGATCGAGCTGCTCCCGAGCGGCGTGACCCACGTGCTCGAGGAGGCGATCAGCCGCTTTTACTACTGCCTGAGCTTTCGCGCGCCTCAACCGACGCGGTAGAGGATCGCGCCCCACGAGACGCCGCTCCCGACGCCGGTCAGCAAGATCCGATCGCCCGGCTGCACCGGCCGCGTGCGCATCAGCCGATCGAGGCTCACGGCGATCGAGGCGCAGGCCACGCTCCCGATCTCCTGCACCACGGGGACGACCCGCGCGCGATCGACGCCGAGCGCGGCGATGATCCCGTCGAGCATCGTCCCGTTGGGTTGATGCGGGAGCACCCACGCCACGTCCTCGATCCGCTCGCCGGCCTCGGCGAGGACGCGCCGCGTGCTCTCGACGATCTTGCCGATCGCGCCGTCGCCCATCGCCCGGTTGGAGATCCCGAAGGTCACCGTCTCGATCGCGCCCGCGTAGCGCGGCTGGGTGAGAAAGGCCGTATTTCCAAAGGATCCGTCGTTGCCGAGGCTCACCCCGAGCACGCCCTCGTCGTCGCGGCCCGCGCCGAGGACGACGGCGCCGGCCGCGTCGCCGAAGACCACGAAGGGCCGCGGATCGTCGCTCCGGATCACGTGGCTCATCAGCTCGACGGCGACGACGCCGACCGGCGCGAGGCCGGTCGCGGTCGATCGCGCGCCGAGATCGAAGGCCGTGAGGAAGCCCGAGCAGGCGTTGTTGACGTCGAACGCGTCGCAGGTCCCGTGGAGGCCGAGCTCGCAGGCCACGGCGTTCGCCGTCGCGGGGACCAGCGCGTCGCCGCCGGTCGACGTCGCGAGGATGATCCGGCGCAGCGCGCTCGCCTCGATCCCCGCCGCCGCGAGCGCGCGCCGCAGCGCCTCGGCGGCGATCGGCGCCGCGCGCGCGTCGGGCCCCGACCAGTGGCGGGTGTGGATCCCGATCTTCGCCTCGAGCTCGGCGGCGGTGCGCGTCGAGGTCGTCATCGCCACCACCTCGGCCGTGGTGACGGCGCGCCCGGGCAGCACGCTCCCGGTCCCGAGGATCCGGGTCGAGATCACCGAGAGCCTGCTTTTCGCGGGCTCTTGAGCGTGCTCCAGGCGCTGACGCAGTCGCTCACGGCCTTGCCGAACTCGGCCTCTTGCCGCACGTGGGTGAGGATCTCCTCGGCCCGATGAAACTCGAAGGTCCGGAAGAGCACCAGCCGCTCCTGGGGCGGATCGAAGAGCACGCGCGTCTCCGAGGTCTGCACGTCGCCCGAGTCGTGGAACATCAGCGAGAGCGAGGCGATGAGATCCTTGGCGCGGCGGCTCGGGCTGATCTCGTCGAGCAGCGCCCGCGAGCGGGTCCGCGGCATGGTCACGCGCTCCCCGTTCGGCGGCGGCAGCGCGTTGGCGGCGATCACCCACGCCGCGCCCATGTGCTCCAGGAGCTGCGCGGGCACGTTGTCGGCCACCGCGCCGTCAACGTAGAGCGCGCCGTCGGCGACCGTCGACGCGAAGAAGCCGGGCGCCGATCCGCTGGCGCGCACGCCGAAGCCCACCGTCGATCCGGTCATGGCCTCGGGCTGGGCGTTGGTGAGGTTGGTGGCCACCGGGAAGAAAAGGATCTCGTGATCCTCGATCGCGACCGCGCCGAGATCGACGTCGAGCTGGTGCTCGATCGCCGCGGTGCTCATCGTCGATCGCCACGACATGGCCTGGAACTCGCGCCCGCGGAGCTTCGCCAGATCGAGCCCCTCGCGCCCGAGCACCACGTAGTAGGCGCCCATCAGCGATCCGGAGCTGGCGCTGGCGATGAGATCGATGGGCACGCCCGCGCCGTCGAGCGCCTCGAGCAGCGCGACGTGCGCGTAGCCCCACGAGCCGCTCCCGCCGAGCGCGACGCCCATCCGTCGGTCGGTGATCGCCCGCGCCCAGCGCGCGAGCGAGGCGCGCAGCGGCGCCGGGAGCTCGCTCGGAGCGGCCTTTGCGGAGGTCGGCAGCCCGGCGAGATCGAGGCGGATCCGGCAGAAATCAGGCTTCATCCGCGCGGTCGGGTAGGGCACGCCGCGGGGCTCCGGCGCGAGCCCGGTGAGGCGCCCCATCTCCTTCACGGCCAGATCGCGCTTCGCCCCGAGCCAGCTCCGCAAGCCCTTCGCGCTGGGCGTCTCGACGCGCGGCGCGAGCAGATCGGTCCGGAGCGTCGACCACCCGGGGACCGACGGCGCGCTCTTGCTCCGGGTCAAATGCACGGCGCGGCCGGTGAGGTGCCCGAGATCGATCTCCCCGAGCCGCCGCACCAGATCGCGCTGAAACGAAGGCGATCGCTTCGAGATGTCGAGCAGGGTGTAGGCCGCGTGCCGCGCCAGCGCGGGCAGCTCGGCGTGGAGCAACGCCACGGCGCCCTCGAGATCCGCGGGCGCGCGCAGCGAGACGCGCGGCGCTTCCAGCCTCGCTTTGCCGTGGTGCGCGGCCTCGCCGTCGAGCTCGACCACCCGGGTGTCGTCGCCGAAATCCTCCGAGATCACCCGCGCCAGCAGCGTCGTCAGCTCGCCGAGCGGCGCGCCGATCCCGTCGTCCTGCGTGAGCACGACGACCGCCGGGCAACTCAACCGATCTTTCGCTTCCTTCATGGAGCCTCCGATGCGTGCAGAGATCGAAACCGAGTCACCGGCGGCGACCCGCGTCGAGCAGCGCCTGGACGGCGCCCTTCACCTTCTCGTGGAGCCGGAGCATCGCGCCGCGATCGTCGCGATCCACCGGGCCTTCGGCCTCGAGATCGATCGGCGCGCCGACGAGCTGGGTGATCTTCACGGGCAGCGGCGGCGAGAAAGGGAACGGCCCGAAGAGCCCGATCCCGAGCCACAGCGGCAGGCCCGCCGGGGCCCCGAGCCGCTTGCCCAGCGCGTAGCCGTCGTTGAGCCCGACGTAGCCGTCGTCGATCCCCGCCGCGGCGATCGGCACGATCGGCAGCCGATGATCGAGCGCCATTCGCAGGTAGCCGGTGCGATTTCCCCAGTCGACCTCGTAGCGGTGGCGGAAGCTCCGGCACCCCTCGCGCGTCCCCCCGGGCTGCACGCACGCATGCTCGCCGCGCCGCACGATCGCGCGCATCGCCGCGCCGTCGCCGGTGACGAACCCGAGCCCGTCGGACACCCACTTCATCAATGGCTGATGATCGACGGCGCCATGCACGATCCCGTGCGGCAGATACCCGAGCTGCTCGTGCAGCGTGACCCCGAGCATGCACAGATCGTAGGCGATCGGCCGCCCGTGATACGCCACCAGCAGCGCCGGCCCGCGCAGCGCGAGGATCTGCTCGAGCCCCACGATGTCGTAGCGATGATAGGCCCGCATCGCCCCGAAGAGCCCGAGCCACGCGCGCAGCGGCAGCGTCTGCGGATCGATCACGCGCGGCCCGGATCGCGCTCGAGGAGCAGGCCCGCGAGACCGAGGGTGAGGCCGCCCGAGTAGTCGATGGTCGCCCCGTTGAACCACTCGCCCGCGTCGCCCGCGAGCACCGTGACGAAGCGCGCCACCTCCTCGACGGTGCACATCCGCCCCGCGGGGATCATCCGCAGGTGCGTGGCCACGATCCGATCGAGGGCCTCTTCGCCGTACACCTTGCGCACCGCAGGCGTTACCACCGTGGGAAACTTCAGCAGGTTCACCCGATGACCGAGGGGCCCGAGCTCGATCGCCAGGGCCCGCACGTAGGCCTCGAGCGCGCCCTTCGCCGCGGCGATCAGGCCGAGGCCGCCCACCAGCGAGTCGTCGAGCGAGTTGGTGAGCCCGAGCAGCCGCGCGCCGGGCGCGAGCAAATCGTTCTCCACCAGCGCCTGCGCCCAGTACAGGAACGAGTGCGCCATCACGTCGAACGTCTTCTCGACCTGGCGCGGCGCCACCCGCGGCCCGGCGCCCGCGGCGAGCCGGCCCATCGACGCGCTCGCGAGCGAATGGACGAAGAGCCGCACGCTCCCGGGTCCTGCGACCGCGAGCAAGGCCTCCGCGCCCAGGCGCGCGCCCTCGGCCGTCCCCGCGTCGCCCGCGCGGAGCACGACCTTCCGCCCGGCCGCCGCCACGTCGCGCTCGAGCAGCGCCGCGGCCTCGGGGTGATTGCCCCGGTGCGCTCCGAAAATAGCGAGCCCGGGATCCCGCGCGACCGCGCGCACGATCGCGGCGCCGGTCCCCTCGGACGCGCCGAGCACCACGGCCCAGCCCGGCGAAGCGCCCCCGCGCTCGCCCGCTTCCCCTTCGTTTCCAGCGCTGAAGCTCACACCCATCTCGGCGAACGAAGCATCGAATCGACGACGCTAGCGCACGGGCGGGCCCCGGCGCAATCGCCCCCGTTCGGGCCCCTGTGCTATAGGCGGTGCATCGACCGGACGCCCCGCGCGTCTCATGAGAACGTATGATGCGAAAGCCTATCGCCTCCCTCCTCCTCGCCCTCGCGGCTCCGGCCGCCTTCCTCACCGTCGCCGTCGCCGTGCCCAGCACGAGCCAGGCCGCGGGCCCCACCGCCGACGAGATCGGCGCCCGGGTCCAGGCCTTCTATGACGCGACCAAGACCTTCAAAGCCACCTTCACGCAGACCTACACGATCAAGGTCCAGAACGTGAAGAAGGTGTCCACCGGCAAGGTCACCTTCGAGAAGCCCGGCAAGATGAGCTTCGTCTACGACGCCCCCAACGGGAACCGCGTCGTGTCCGACGGCACCACGATCCGGGTCTACGAAAAAGAGAACGAGCAGATGTTCGAGACCCCGGTGAAGGGCTCGCAGTACCCGGCCGCGCTCTCGTTCCTCATGGGGCAAGGCAAGCTCACGAAAGACTTCTCGCTCCGCCTGCTCGATCCCGCGCAGATGAAGTTCGAAGGCGGCTACGTGATCGAGGGCACCCCGAAAGAGGCGACGCCCGCCTACCAGAAGCTCTTGCTCTACGTCGACGCCCAGACCAACCAGGTCCGCCGCGCCCTCATCCTCGACGCGCAGGGCAACCGCAACC
>JBDTXR010000219.1:0-14600 GCA_040006075.1 Byssovorax sp.
AGGCGATCGGCGAGCGAGCCGTCGAGATCGGTGTCGATGACCCCGTGGGCCACGTGCTCGATCCTCGTCCCGGTGCGCGTGAGCACGCCCCAGCCCAGGTGCCGGGTACCCGGATCGATCCCGATCACGCGAATGGTCGTGGCCAACGGTCAGCAGGCCCGGTGCGAGCCGCGGGGGAAGATCTTGCCCCGGAGCGAAATCACCTTGCGAAATAGCCATTCCAGGCCCTCTTCCACCCGCGGGAGGGACCCGGGATCGTCCCGGTGGAAGTTGACGTGGAGGTTGCCGTCGCCAGCGTGGCCGTAGGTGAGCACGCGGATCCCTGTAGCTTCGCCGATGGCGCGCGTCTCGACGATCCGATCGACGAGAGGGGCGCGCGGCGGATCACCCGCTCGCCATACTACGGATTCGGCTCGCCGCCCGACCGCCGAGCCACTACGCGACGCCGGTGCGACGGAACCTGGCGCTCTACGTGATCCTGGTCGCCGAGCTCGGCGTCGCCGCGCTCGGGCTCTTCTTTCACCTGCGATCCCGCGCCGCGATCGCCGGCGCCTTCGCCGAGTTCAACACCGCGATGCCCGCGTACACCGCGCTGGCGCTCGCGCCCTGGTTCCTCCCGCTCGCGCTCGCCGTCGCCGCGGCGCTCTCGCTCGTGGCGATCGCCGCCCCGCTCCGCCGCTCGCGCCGGATGACCCTCGCCGGCACCGGCCTGATCCTCGCCAGCTCGGCGGTGTGCTTCGCCATCGTCGCGAGCTTCCTCCCGATCTTCCAGCCCGGCTGACTGGTGTTCCTCGCGGCGCGCTGGTACGCCCGCAGCATGCTCCGTGAAGCCCTCGTGATCGCCGCGTGCTCGATCGTGCTCACCCTCGGCTGCAGCGACGGCGCGGAGTCCACGGCTCGGTCCGGCGGCGGAGGCGATGGAGGAGCAGGCGGCGGATCGAGCCTGCCCACCGATGGAGCCTGCGACGGCAAGCCGTTCCACACGGCGACCATCTCGCACGTCGTGAGCTTCACGCCCGGCGCGGGCGCCGGCTTCGGCGCCGATCACCTCCCTGAAATCATCTACGGCGTGCCCCACGGCGGCGGCGCTCACGGCGGGAGCACCGACGTCGTCTCGCTCGGCACCGACGGCGAGATCGTGGTCGGCTTCGGCGACGACGGCGTGGTCGACTGCGACGGGCCGGACTTCATCGTCTTCGAAAACGCGTTCCTGACCGGGAAAACGCCCTTCAAGGAGCTCGGGCAGATCAGCGTCTCGGACGACGGCGTGACGTGGACCGCGTTCCCTTGCAAGACGGACGCGCTGCCGTACACCGGCTGCGCCGGGTGGCACCCCGTCTACTCGAACCCGAGCAACACCATCTCGCCGTACGATCCCGCGACGGCCGGCGGCGACGTCTTCGATCTGGCGACGATCGGCGTGAAATCAGCGCGCTACATCAAGATCGTCGATCAGCACAACACTGGCTGGACGGGCGGCACGACGGGGTTCGATCTCGACGCCATCGCCGTGCTTTACGCGGACGCGCTGCCTCAGAGCAACGCCAGGAAGGCCAGCAGCGCCTCGCGCTCCTGGTAGCTCAGCGCCTCGGTCGCTCCGGATCCCTCCGGCGCGCGATCGTGAAAGAAGCCGTTTGCGCCCTGGAATCGCGCTCGATCCAGGACGTCGCGCAGCGTCCGCGCCGCGCCGTTGGTGAAGTACGGTCGCTTGGCGTAGAGCCGCCGCAGCGACGGGACGCGCGCGCCGCTCGGGTGCACGTAGGGCTCGACGCCGGTCTTCTGATACTCGTTTGAGCCCCAAACAATCGGCCCTTCGCGCGAGAGCACCAGCCGCTCCCACTCGGCCGGCGCGACGCGGGAGGTCGGCACATCGGCGCTGAGCCGCGCGGCGTGGCAGCCCTCGCAGCGGCGCGCGAACACCTCGGCGCCGGCGCGTTCTGCAGGCGAAAACGCGGCGTGATCGAGGGCCATCGGGTTGGGCCGAGGGGTGAAGTCCATCAGGAAGGTCATCAGCGCGACGCGGAGCGAGGCGGGGTCGAGCTCGCTCGCGGGCACGCCCAGATCGCGGAGCCAGGGCTGCTCGGCGACGGCCGCGGCGAACCACGGATCGTGGCCGCTGTTGGCGCCGGCGACGCGGAACTCGTTGCTGGCGACGCTGGTGAGATCGGGGTCGAGCGCGCGGGAAAAATGCGGTCGGTTGTTGAAGAGGCCGAGCAGCGGCTTGGTCACCGCGACGATGTCGCCGCGCCCGGTCGCGTGGACGCGGCCGTCGACGTGGCCCTCGAAGTGACACGTCTCGCAGGTGAAGCGGCTCAGCGGCCCGTCCGACTTGTTCCACGGCGCCATCGCCGTGGTGAAGAAGAGCGCCTCGCCCAGCCGCGACACGGGTGTCGGCGACGGCGGGTGCTCGCCGGGATCTTCCGCGGGCACCGCCACCACGTGGCCGTCGGCGATCGTGAGCCACGCGTCGAGGAGCGGATCCGCGGCGACGAGTGTGTCGCCGTCGCCGGCCGCGAGCGCCGCGACGCCGGGCAAGAGCGGCGCCGTCCGCGTGACCGGCGGCGTCGTGGATCCCTTCGATCCAAGGGTGATCGTCACCAGGCGATCGCCCCCGTAGCCCGCGACGCGCGCCTCGAAGCCGCCGTCTTTCGCGCGCAGCAGCAGCGCCTTCGGGGTGACCACGCCGAGCGCGGAGACGTTGATCTCGGCGAGCTTCTCGGCCGCCCGCGCGCCGCGCGCGATCCGGTAAACGTGGACGAACGAGTCGACGTAGCCGAACGATCCGCCGGTGCGATCGAGCGGGTGATCCTCGACGCCGCCCGCCGCGACCACGAGATCGCCGCCGTCGTCGAGCGCGTCGAAGCCCCAGATCGGGCCGTCGTGGTGGATGGTGACGGCGGTCTCCGCGCGCGCGAAGCCCTGCGCGTCGACGTCGTAGGCCACCAGGGTGTGATCGAGCAGGCAGTCGACGAGGACCCGCGCGCCGACGCGCGCGACGCGAAATGCCCCCATTCCCGCGGGAATTTCGCGAATTTCACCGCTCTCGGCGAGGGTCAGGAGGCGACCTTCCCGCGCCTCCACGGCGTAGACGACGCGCTCCGGACCGACGGCCACATCGCGGAGGGTGAGCGCGTGCGCCTCGATCGCGCCCCGCGGTTGCAGGCGCGCGTCCTTGACGAAATAGCGCTGGATCGCCGGGGATTGCTCGCCCACAACCAGGACTTCGCCCGTGGTCGAGACCGCGAGACCGGAGGGTGAGGCCGCCGTCTTCTGCCGATCGATCTCGTGGAGCGAGGCGTCGAGCAGCACCACCGCGTCGCGCCCGCGCAGGAGCCCCACGTAGCGCGCCGCGCCGGATCCCGCGGGCAGCGCGGCGATCCGGTAGGGATCGGGGCCGCGCGAGCGATCCGAGGGCGGGAGATGCGCGAAGTCGGCGCCCGCGCGGCGGGCGTCTTCGAAGGCGTGCAGCGGCGCGAGCGGATCCGGCGCGGGGTCGGGCGCGGCGTGTCCGCACGACGATCCCCCGGCGCCGAGGCCGATCGCGAGCAGGAGCGCGATCGCGCGCGCCGAGGTGGCGTGGGGAGCGCGCACGATCGCGAGGCCGACTACCAGCCGGCGGGCGCGGCGGTGCCCTTGGCGGCGGGCGCAGGCGCAGCGGCAGCCGGCGCGGTCGTGCCCGTCGGCTTGGCCGGCTCGGGCTTCTTGTCATCGCAGCCAGCGAGTGAGAGCGAGGCGACGGCCAGGATCGAGACGAGCGCGAGCTTCATGAGACCTCCGGAGGACGAAATGGTGCTCGCCCGTTGAACCACACCTTCCGCGATGCCGGAAGACTCAAACCACGACGATCAGCGCTCGAGCGTCACGAAGACCGCGCGCGGATCCTCCCCGACGCGGCGCTCGGTCTCGCGAAATCCGCTGCGATCCAGGGCGAAGAACGTGTCGGCCTCGGGCTCGAGCTGGATCTCCGTGAGGAGCACGCGCGTCGCCTTCGGGAGCGCGAGCCGGTAAATCTCGGCGCCGCCGATCACCCGCGGCTCGCTGTCGGTGGTGCGCGCGCGGGCGATGGCCTCCTCGAGCGACGCCACCACCTCGGCGCCTTCGAGCTGCAAATCGGCCCTCCGCGTCACCACCAGGTTGCGGCGGTTCGGGAGCGGTTTGCCGACCTCGTCCCAGGTCTTGCGGCCCATGATCACCGCGTGGCCCGTGGTCGAGAGGCGAAAGTGCTTGAGGTCCTCCGGCACGCGCCAGGGCACCTTGCCGTCCTTGCCAATCGCTCCATTCCTGGCGATGGCGAGCACCAGGCAGAGGGGCTCTCTCGCGGTGGTCATATCGAGACCTCGGCCTTGATGTGCGGGTGAGGATCGTAGCCCTCGATGGTGATGTCCTCGATCTGGAAGGCGAAGAGATCGCGAGCTCCGGGCCGCAAATTCAAGCGCGGGAGCGCTCGCGGCGCCCGCTCGAGCTGGAGCCGTGCCTGGTCGAGGTGGTTCTTGTAGAGGTGCGCGTCGCCGAGCGTGTGCACGAAGTCGCCGGGGCGAAGATCGGTGACGTGGGCGATCATCCGCGTGAGCAGCGCATAGCTGGCGAGGTTGAAGGGCACGCCCAGGAACACGTCGCCGCTGCGCTGGTAGAGCTGACACGAGAGCTCGCCGTCCTGCACGTAGAGCTGGAAGAGCGTGTGGCAGGGCGGGAGCGCGACGAGGTCGGCCTCGCGCGGGTTCCACCCGGTGACCAGGAGCCGACGGCTGCTGGGGTTGTCGCGGATCTGCTGCAAAATACGGGCGATCTGATCGACACCGTCGCTGGCGTAGGTGCCGTCGGGCAAGAGCGTGGCGCCGAAGTTACGCCACTGGTGGCCGTAGATCGGCCCGAGATCGCCCGCGCTGCGGCCGAAGCGCGCGGTCTGCTCGGGCGTCGCCCACTCGTCCCAGATCCGCACCCCGGCCGCTTGCAACGAGGCCACGTGGGTCTCGCCGCGGAGGAACCAGAGCAGCTCGTGAAAGATCGATTTCACGTGGAGCTTCTTCGTCGTGAGCAGGGGAAATCCCTGGCGGAGATCGAAGCGCATCTGGTGGCCGAAGACGGCGCGCGTGCCGGTCCCGGTGCGATCGTCGCGGTCCTTCCCCTCGTCGAGGATCCGTCGCAGGAGATCGAGGTACGCCTGCACGATCAGCCCTTGAACGTGGACGGGCCGGCGTCGCCGAAGGGCTCGTCGCGATCCTTCACCGCGGCGCGGAACCCGGCGGTCATCGCCTGGCTCTGGAAGGCGTAGCCCTCCTTGGTGTGGCGGGAGACGCCGTCGAACAGCGTCCCGAGCATCTGCGTGGTGTGGAGGCCCTGGGCCATCATCGTCTGGTTGACGAGGAGCTTCATCATCACGAGCTGGTTCACCGGCGTGCGGGCGATGCGCGCCAGCAAGATCTCGAAGCGCTCGTCGAGCTGCGCCGCGGGCGCGCACTCGGTGGCGAGGCCCCAGGCGACGGCCTCGGTCCCCGACAGGCAATCTCCCGTGAAGAGCAGGCGCTTGGCCTTCTCGACGCCGATCCGGTGCGCCCAGATCGCCGTCGTCGGCGTGCCCCACACCCGCGCGGGCGGATAGCCAATCTTCGCTTTGTCCTCGATTACCAGGAGATCCGAGCACAGCGCCAGGTCGGTGCCGCCGGCGACGCAGAAGCCCTGGACCTTGCACACCACGGGTTTGTCGGCGTGGAACAGGCTCATGAAGCCGCGCACGTTGCGGGACATCATCGCGTAGTCGACGATCGGATCCCAGACCTCGCTCGGGTTGTGGTTCTGGATCGTCACCAGCGGATCGAGCGGCGTGCCGGCGTGCGCGTTCGAGGCGCTGCTCTCGGTGCCCATGGTCTGCTCGGCGCTGGAGACGAGATCGTAGCCGCCGCAAAAGCCCTTGCCGTTGCCGGCGAGGGCGATGACGTGGACCCTGGGATCGAGGCTGGCGCGCTCGACGCAGTCGGTGAGCTCGCGGGGGAGCTCGGGGGTGATCCCGTTGCCGCGCGACGGTCGATTCAGGGTGATCCGCGCCACCCGGCCGGTCACTTCGTAGGTCATCGTCTTCAGCGTTTCCACGGGCGTTCCTCCGGCAGGGACGCTACCGCGAACGCGCCGCGGTCACACGATCGCTTTCCACGGGCCGGGCGCGAGCATGGCCGTGAGCTGCTCGGGTCGGCGGACGCCCTGATCCGTCATCCACTGCGCCGAGGCCTTCTCGAAGGCGCGCCCCTCGTCGCCGCCCAGGAGCTGGCCCAGGCGTCGCCGCGCGGCCGCCGCGTAGAGCGCCATGTCGGCGCGCTCGTAGCCGCGGAGGGCCGTGCGGGTGAAGCGCACGGCCGCGCGATCGTCGCCCTTCGCCGCGGCGATCGAGGCGCGGAGCAGGCTCCCGTGGGGCTCGGCCCAGGCCATCCGCTCGCCCTCGAGCTGCTTGGCGTCGCCTTCGGCCGCCGCGAGGTGCCGCTTCGCGTCGGCGCCGCGCGACGCCATCGCCAGCGCCACGCGGCCGCGCAGGTGAACGACCTCGACGCGCAGCACCTGGATCCGCGTCAGCAGCGAGCGCTTGAGCGCGGGCCACTGCTCGTCGAGCCGCCGAGAGGCCGACGCCGCGTCGCCGACGTAGAGATCGCGCTGTTCCATGGCCTGGAGGGCGCTGTAGTGCTGGAGGTGAAAGCCGCGCTGCGACCAGCGCTTCATCGCGTCTTCGACCTCGGCCCGCGCCCGCTCCGCGTCGTCCGCGGCGAGCCAGACCAGGTTGAAGCGCGTGCGCAGATCCGTGGCCGCGTAGAGGTTGCCGCGATCCTCGGCGGAGCGGAGCAGGACCTCGACGCGGCGCGAGAGCGAGCCCAGCTCGCCGAGGTAGAGGCGCGAGCTCAGGGCGAAGCGCTGCGCGGTGGTCGTCTCCCAGGCCACGCCGGTGCACTGATCGCGGAGGATCTCGTCGGCGGTCTCGCACCCGCGGGCGGCGGCGCGCCACTCGCCGATCAGGTACTTGGCGACGCCCGCCATCATGATCGAGAGCGCGGTGGTGTGCGGCTTTCCGAGCTTCTTCGCGAGGGTCGCGGCCAGCCGCGCGAGCTCCTCGGCCTGCGCGGTCCCGCTCCCGCCGGGGCTGGCCACGAAGGTGTTCTCGAGCGTGAGCGAGCGCGCGACGCGCGAGGGCTCGCCCGCGCGCAGCGCCAGCAGGAGCTGCCGCGCGCCGTACTCGGCCGCGCGGATGTTGTCGACGACGCTGAGGCCGACGGCGACCGACCAGCAGATGTCGATCTTGCTCAGCACCTCGTCGGAGATCTGATCGGCGGGGCGCTCTTCGAACTCGAGCCCGCGGAGGCGGATCTGCACGCGCTGGTAGAGCATCGACGCCACCGCGCGCTCGGGCGATCGCGCGAGCTCGAGGCCGACCGAGGAGAGCACCGCCCGCATGACGTCGAGGCCGGCGTCGATGTGGCCGCTGATCAGCAGCTGCTCCGCGGCGCGGCGGCGGAGCTCGAGCTGCTCCGGCCCGGGCGCGCCGACCACCGCGTCGAGGTACGCGCGCGCGGCCTCGGCGCCGCGGCCGGCGTTGGCGAGCGCGTCGCCCAGGCTGCGGTGGAGCGTGCGCACGAACGCCGCGTCGGCCTCGCGGAGCTGGAGCGCGAGCCGGTACAGGCCCGCCGCGTGATCGAACGCCAGGGCCTGCGCGGCGCGCTCGGCGGCCTTCGCGGCGTGGTCGCTCGCGCGCCGGAGCTCGCCCGCGGCCTGGAAATGCAGCGCGAGCTCCTCGGGATCGGCGGCGCCGGACGCCTCGAGCGCGGTGCCGAGGCGTCGATGCAGATCCGCGAGCGGAAGCGGCTCGATGTGCGCGGACACCGTCTCGCGCACCCGATCGTGGAAGGTCTCGATCTCGTCGTCGTGGCGCGAACCGCTGGTCCGCACCATCCGCCGCGCCTGGAGGAGCGAGAGCGTGGCGTACTCGTCGCTCGCGAGCCCGGCGGCGCGGAGGGCCACCGCGGTGGCGATCGGCCGGCCGGCGACGGCCACGACCTCGAGCAGGCGCTGCGCTTCGGGCGGGAGCTGCGCTACCCGCGCGTGGATCATCCCGTCGAGCGTGATCTTCGCTTTTCCAAGCCCCAGCGCGGCGTCGGCCTCGCGCGAAGGGGGCATGAACTGCGCGAGCTCGCTCACGAAGTACGGGTGCCCCGCCGACTCGCGGGCGATGATCTCGGCCTTCGCCGCGGCCTCGGGCGACTCGCCGCCGAGCAGATCGATCGCCAGCGCGCGCGCCTCGGCGGGCTCGAGCGGGCCCACGGCGAGATCGCGCGACGCGCCCGCGGCGCCGGGCCGCGCGCGCTCGGCGAGCACCGCGCGGAGGAACGGGCTCTGCGCCTCGTGCTCGCGGCGGTAGCTCGCGAGCAGCAAGAGGCCGGGCGGCTCCGGCGGCCGGAGCAGATCCATCAGCAGCGCGGCGCTGTCGAGATCGCCCCAGTGGAGATCGTCGAGGTGGATCACCAGCGGGCGCTCGGCGGCGAGGCGCCCGAGCAGCTCGCGCAGCGCGAGGAAGCCGCGGCGCCGCAGCTCTTGTGGATCCGGCGACGCGGCCACCGACGAGAGCTCGGCGGCGATGGCCTCGATCCGCCCGAGCACCGGGAACAGCCGCGCCAGCGCGACGACGTGCTCGGGGATCAGCGCCGCGACCCGATCGCTCGGCAGGGCCGTGAGGTGCGTCGCGAGCGCGTCGACGAGGCTGTCGAAGGCCTTGTACGGGACGCTCTCGCGCTCGTAGCAGCGGCCCGAGAGCACCAGCGCGTCGTCGAGCTGGGCCACGCGATCGAGGAAGAGCTGCACCAGCGCGCTCTTCCCCATGCCCGACGCGCCCTGGAGAAACACCGTGACGCCGCGTCCTTGGCGCGTCTCGGCGAAGGCCTCGTCGAGCACCGCGAGGTGGCGCTCGCGACCGACGAGGCGCGAGCGCGTACGCCGGAGCTGCTGCGGGCCGGTCTCCATCTTGCCGAGCCGGCGCAGCACCTCGCGGCCCGACGGTCGCTGCGCGGGATCGCGGCGGAGCAGATCGACGCACAGCGAGGCGAGATCGTCCGGCAGACCCAGCGTCAGCGTGCCCGGACCCGGCGCCTCGCGCTCGAGCTTCGCGCGGAGGATCTCCGGGACCGATCCCGCGAACGGGAGCTGCCCCGTGAGCACCTCGTAGAGCAGCGCGCCGACGCCGTACCAGTCCGCCGCCTCGGAGAGCGGATCGCCGAGGATCTGCTCCGGGGCCATGTACGCCGCGGTACCGAGCACCGGACCGAGCCGCGCTTCGCCCGCGGCGCGGCTCGGCTCGACGTCGGTGACGAGCCCGAAATCGAGGATGACCACGCGCCCGTCGTCGGTGACGAGGACGTTGGAAGGCTTGATATCGAGGTGGAGCTTGCCCGCGGCGTGGAGCGCGCGGAGCCCGTTGACGAGCTGCTCGACGGCGCCGCGCAGCCGGATCTCGTCGAACGAGGCGGGCCGAAGCTCGGCGGTCCGCTCGGCGGGCGGGAGCGCGAGCTCCAGGCCGTCGAGCCGCGCCGAGAGCTGCATCGGCGCTTCGGTCGCCGCCATCAGGGTCTCGTGCGAAGCGAAGACCGCGGTCGATCGATCGGCGATCGGAGCGTCAAGATCCTGGCGCACGTAGCGCTGAAAATCGACTCCGGCGATGTACTCCATCGTGAAGAACCACGCGTTGTCCTCCGCGACCAGCTCGTGGAGCTGGACGAGGTTCTTGTGCACCACGCCCGCGAGCGAGCGAAACTCTTGCTTGAAGCGGTAGATCTCGCTCGCCGACGCGGTGGTCAGCGTCTTCAACGCAACCTCGCGATTGCGCTCGGCGTCGTGGGCGAGATGGACGACTCCCATGCCGCCTTCCCCGAGCCGACGCAGGATGGAGAACCTCGCTGAGCTGGTGTTCGCTTCTCCCACGTGGTCTCCCGCGTGTGAGCGTACGCTTACATCCGAACGTTGAGCAAGCCGCGCATCAATCAATCAATGCGAGCGTTTGCGCCGCGCGCGTCGGCGTCACAGCGCGCCCCGGCCACACGAGGTGCTCGTCAGGGCAGATTGCACGTCACGGTGATTCCCCCGGGATCCACCTTGCACGTACACGGGCCCTCCTGTGGATAGATGCACTGGCAGGTGGCCATTGGCAGGCACGCAGACGGGATTGGCTTGCAGCGGATCGGCCCGGCGTCCGCGTCGCACATCGGCTCGGGCGGCGGGCCCGGCGGAGGCGCGGCGCCGCCGAACTGGAGCTCGCAATAGTGGGTCGCGCCGTCGCAGAGGCAGCCGTTGCAATCGAACATGCCCGCCATGCTCGGCGATCCACCGGTGCCGCCCGCGCCGCTGGTGGTGCCCGGAAAGCCCCCGAAGCCGGTGCCCCCGCCGACGTCCTCGATCACCCCGCTCGAGGAGCTCGCGCTCGCCGCGCCGCCGGCGCCCGTCGCGCTCCCGCTGGCGTTCGAGGTCGATTTGGTGTCGACGGCGACCGAGCTGCACGCGCCGGCCAGCGTCGCCGCGGCGCTGAAGATCAGAGCGAGCTTGACCGAGGGAGAGCGCATTCGCAGCAGCGTATCAGCTCGCGGCGTCCTCGCGGCAGAGCATGAAGTAGTGATCGAGGGATTTTTCGCCCTTGTAGGCCGCGCCCACCGTCACGTGCGACGAGACGCGACGCATGTAATCGCGGGTGTGGTGGTAGACGAAGCGCTGGAGTCCCTTGGTGTTGGGGACGACCTCGGGCCAGCCCGCCGCGACGGGGCCATCGGGGATTTGATAATAGTCCACGACGACGGCGCCGCGCGCCTCCCAGGCGCTCTTGCCCGCGGTCGGGACCACGACGAAGAAGCCCGGGCCGATGGGGCCGGTGAAGGGGCACTCGTTGTAGCCGAAGAGGCGCCCGTGCCCCGACTCGGGCTTGCACATGCGCTTCTGGAAGAGCTTGAGCGGCGCGGGGAGCGGGAGGGTGTTGCGGCCGTGGTGAATGACCTGGGTCCGCGGCGCGACGCCGGCGCCCACGAAGTCGTCGATCGACAAGGGCGCTCCGCCCGCGGCCCGCTGGTAGAGGCGGCGCTGATCGCGGCGGCTCAGGGTCCGCGTCTCGGCGAGGCGGGCGGGGTGCGCGAGGCCGTCGAGGTAAGCGGCAATGGAGTCGAGGCTCGCGGTGTCGTCCCAGATTTTTTCGCTAAGGCTCACGGTGGTCTCCCGGCGGCGGACCCTACCACGGCGGCGCGCGGCTCTGGTTGGGAAGCGTGGGCCGCGCGCGACGAGGCGCTCGGAGCGGCCACGCCGCGGTAGCCGAGGTGGGGCCTCCCCTGCTCGAAACGAAGGCGATCGAGCGCGCGGAGCGGCGCGAAGACGGCCGGCTCGTCGAGGCGCCACACCGGGCAAGCGTCGGCGGTGGCGCCGGAGGCCGCGAGCACCCCGTTGACCGCGCGCCGCGCCGCCTCGTTCGCGGCCTCCATCGAGGCCACGTCGGTGTGAGTCCGGACGAAGTCGGCGGCCAGGAACAGATTGGCAATCGTGGTCACGGCCTCGGGGCGGCTCTCCCACGATCCCACGGTGTTGACGAGCAAGGGCTCCTCGTTTCGTGGGGCCCGGCCGCCCTCGAAGATCAGGCTCGGATCGAGGAGCCAACCGATCACGTCCGCCCGCGAGAGCGGGTGATCGTGGCGACGCTCCAGGCTTTGCACGAGCTGCGCCCAGACCTCGTCGCGGATCTGCTCGGGGGACGTGAGGGCGCGCGCCGGCTTGCCCAGCAAGATCCCCGGAGAGTCCCAGTCCGAGATGCAGATCGAGAGGATCCCTCGGACGTTCCCGTCGCCGTACCCGCGGACGCCTTCGAGCCAGAACTGCGCCTGCGACACCACGGTGAGGGCCCAGGGCGTACCGGGGAGGATGGTGTGGCCGTGGACCAGCGGCACGTCGCGGCGGAGGTAGAGCTGGAGCCCGCCCATCCACGCCGTGGTCAAGCGGGGCAGCCGCAGGAGCGCCGGCGCGGCGGCCGCGATCCCCGCGTTCACCAGCGGGATCAGCGCGTCGAGCGGCATGGCAGCGAGGTAGTCGTCGGCGACGTGCTCGGCCCGCGAGCCGTCGGCGCGGCGGACCGTGACCCCCGCGATCCGCCCTTTTTCACAGCGGATCGCCTCGACTCGAGCGCTCGAGATCAGGTGAGCGCCCGAGGCGCGGAGGTGCCGGATCCACGGGCGGATCCACACGTCGCTGGTGGGGCCGTTGAGCACCCGATCGAAGCTGCGACCGCGGGTGAGCAGATCGAGCGCGAGCTGGAGGAAGGTCGAGGCCGTGGTCCGGGCGCTCCCGCGCTCGGCGCGCACGGCCACGAGGGCCCGCGTCAGCGCGCGACCGTAGTAGTTCCGGTACTCCTCGCCTCGCTGCGCGGCGCCGATGAAGTCCCACCACGAGACGTTCTCCAGCTCGCCCAGGCGGCGCTCG
The DNA here is from genome assembly GCA_040006075.1 of Byssovorax sp. Taxonomy (GTDB): domain Bacteria; phylum Myxococcota_A; class Polyangia; order Polyangiales; family Polyangiaceae; genus JANYGI01. The sequence goes on from JBDTXR010000219.1 coordinate 12,469, forward strand.
TCCGAGCTGGTCAGGAAGACCCACAGCCGGTGCAGGAAGAACAGCGACTCGTCCCGGGGGATCCCGAGCTCGCGAAACTCCAGGAGCGACGTCAGCGCGCCGATCAGGCCGCCGGGGTGGGCCGAGAGGCGCGCCGGCAGGATCACCGGCCGTCGCCCGGCCACCGCGACCTGGAACTCGGTCGCGGGCACCAGGTTGTCGAGCACGCCGGAGGGCTGTTTGCCGAACGGGATGCGCGACATGGTATCGGGCAGGTGGCGATAGAAGCCCGGGAAGAAGCGAAAGCCGTGCTCTCCGGGCAGATCCGGGCGCCCGCCCGTGCCGGTGCCGGGGACAGCCACGCTCCGCGCCTTGCCGCCGGAGTCGCCCCGGGCCTCGATCACCGTGACGTCACAGCCCCGCTCGAGGAGCTCGTGAGCGGCGCTGAGGCCCGCGACGCCGCCGCCGAGCACGAGGACGCGGCGCTTCACGAGGGCGGCTTCTCGGCCCGGAGCAACGCCGGGAGGCGTGAAAGCGCGGTCTTCCACGCGCGGCGGGAGAACGAGGCGAGGAGCGCCGGCGCGGCCGCGAGCGCAGTGGAGGCGAGATCGAACGGCGGCTGCGGGAGCCCGGCGAAATGCCGGCAGCCGGCGCGGAGGACGGCGGGATGCGCCGTGAACAGGCGCTCCATCGCCGGTCGATCCGCGCCGAAGAAGGTCTCGACCAGGGCCGATCGGGCCCGGAGATCGCGCCCGAGCCGCGAGGCGTGGACCACCTCGGTCCAGTCGTCGAGCGGGCGCTCTCCGGCGATCACCGCGGGAAGAAAGGACCCCAGGAGAACGCCGTACTCGATGGCTTGCGCGATACCTTCGCCGGTGACGGGATCGATCCCCGCGGCCTCGCCGATCAGCGCGAGTGAGCCCGAGGCCAGGCGGGTGGGCGACTCGAAGCCTCGCTCGGCAAAGCGCTTCTTTCCGCAGCGATCGAGATCGAGGCCGAGCCGCGCCAGGCGCGCGCCGAGGCGGGCTTCGAGGCGGACGCCGCCCTCGCGCGGGAGGTGATAGATCCCGCGCGACACCAGGGTGCGGCCGCCGACGGGCGTGGGGAAATCCCAGTAATAGCCCGAGAAATCGCGCTCGCTCGCGTCGAAGCGGAGCTCGTCGTCGGGCTCGCCGGGGAGACGCTCGGTGTCGACCTCGAGCACCTGAGCGCGGAGATCGCCGACCGGGACGCCCATGGCCCGCCGGACGCGGCTGCCGACGCCGTCGGCGCCGATGACGAGGGAAGCCGCGATTGCGCCGCGGGACGTCGCGATCCGGACGCCGCGCGAGCCCGCGACGACGGTCTCGACGCGGGTGCCATCGACCACGCGGATCCCGCGCGCCCGCGCCGTGGCCGCGAGAGCGGCGTCGAAGTCGATCCGGCGGATCACCCGGCCGATCGGGCGATCGAGGCGCGCGCGCGCCGTCGCGTCACGTCCCGCGAGGGCCATCCCGCGGATCGGCAGAAAGGGCGTCTCGGGCAAGGCGTCGAGCTCGCGGAGGAGGCGCTCCCCGCGGCCGCCGAGGGCGCCGGCGCAGAGCTTGTCGCGGGGATACGTCCCCTTCTCGATCACCACGATCCGCGCCGCGAGCGCGGGCGCTTCGCGCGCGAGCGCGAGGGCGGCGGTGAGCCCCGCCGGCCCGCCGCCGACGATCACCAGATCGCGACCGGTGACGCCCAGCGCGTCGACGGGATCTCGCTGCGAGAGAGGAAGCGAGGCGCTCAGGGTGAGGGCCCGATCGAGAACGGAGGAGCGACCATCGAGATCCAGACGCGGCGGGTTCGAGCCCGGCGAGACGCCACAAAGGCGCCATCCAGGCCAGCATCGCCGCCGAGAATAGGCCAACCGCGACCTGTGTAAAGAGCGGCCGCAGGAAACCTTCCCCGCGATGGCGCGTGCGCAAGCACGATTTTGCGAGGGAGCGGCTTGATCCCGCGGCGACTCTGGCCGCATGATGTCCAGCCGGATTTTCCGTCCTCTGCGGCTCGCCCCGCCGCCGGATCCTGACTTGAGCAACGGTCACCCTACCATCGAAGAGCGGATCAAGGCCGCGACCGCCGCCCAGCGTCAACCGGGCCTGCCCTTCGACGATATCACGCGACCGTCGCTC
>JBDTXR010000220.1:0-14594 GCA_040006075.1 Byssovorax sp.
CGCCGCAGAGCTCGCTCACGCTCCTGGTCAAAGGCACCTTCGATCTGGTCGACGGCGGCCCGGCTGCGCTCCGCGAGGAGAGCGAGCTCCCGACCGGCGACGCGCATCGGGGCAGCTCAATCGAGGGCAGCGTCTCGTATCCTTCGGACTTTGCGATCTTCAAGCCGCGCGCCGACGTCACGCTCACCGGCACGGCCCACGCGCCCTCGGGCGAAGCTCCGTTCATGGCGGTCCGGTTCCGGCTCGGGACCGAGGAGAACGGCTTCGATCGTCGGGTGATCGTCTTCGGCGACCGCCGCTGGGTGGCTGGCCTCCTCGGCGACTCGGCGAGTCTGCCCGAGCCCTTTGCCACCATGCCGCTGGTGTACGAGCGCGCCTTTGGCGGCGGCAGCGTCGAGAGCAACCCGGTGGGGACGGGCCACCGCAGCGTCGCGGTGCGCGGCGAGATCGCCAGTCTGCCCAACCTCGAGGATCCCTCTCACCTGATCATGAGCCACGACGAGGCGCCTCGCCCGGTGGGCTTCGCGCCCATCCCCGCGGGCTGGAGAGAGCGCCGATCCAAGCTCGGGACGTACGATGGTCGCTGGCTCCGCACGCGCTGGCCTTATTTCCCCGAGGATTTCGACTGGGGGTATTTCCAGTCGGCGCCGGCGGCGCAGCAGCTCGGGTATCTGCGCGGCGACGAGCCCTTCGAGATCACCGGGACGCGCGCCGGCAAACCCTCGCTCGGCGGATCGCTGCCGGGCCTGCGGATGCGGGGCTTCGCGCAGCGGACCGCGGCGGCGGGGGGCCAGATGGTCGAGGTGCCGCTCCACCTCGACAGCGTGCACTTCGACACCGACGCGGGCATCGTGAGCCTGGTCTGGCGCGGGATCGTCGAGGTCAGCGACGAAGAGGCGCCGGAGCTCGCGGCGTTCCTGGTGCTCGACGAGGCCCTGAACGACGCGCCGATCGGCGTCGACGCCGCGCAGGAGCGGCTCCTCGTCGCGCTCACGCCGCTCGAGCCGGTGGCCCTCGACCTCGATCCCGCGGCCGAGTCCGCGCCGGCCAACGACGACGCCCCGGAGGTAGCGCCGGATCCCGAGGAGATCGCCGCTCTGGCCCAGCTCGACGCGCTCCTGGTGTCGCAGGAGAAACTGCGAGTCGAGCAGCTCCGCAAGGCCGGGCTCACCGACGCCGAGATCAACAGCCCTCCTCCCGAGCCTCCGCCGCCGGATCCGGAGGCCATCGCCGCGAGCCTCCGCGTCGCCGGCGCGAGCGAGGAAGACATCGCTGGGTATCTGAAGGCGCTGGAGCCCGATCCCGGGTCACCCGCCGAAGAGCGCCAGTCGGAGAGCGCCCGAGCCCGGGCCCGCGCGGTGCGGCTCCTCGAGGACAAGGCCTCTTTCGAGGGCGAGGACTTCGCCGACGCCGATCTCGCCGGCCTCGATTTCTCGGGCGCGACGCTCGATGGGGTGCTGTTCGACGGCGCCGATCTCCAGGGCTGCCTCTTCACCGGAGCGAGCCTCCGCGGCGCGCAGCTCGGGCGGTCGAACCTCGCTCGCGCGGTGCTCGACGGCGCCTTCCTCGACGGCGCGGATCTCACCGCCGCCAACCTGCAAGGGGCCAGCTTCCTCGGCGCTGGCCTCGAAGGGGCGGATTTCTCCGAGGTGTCCGCGACCCTGGCGGTCTTCCGAGGCGCCACCGGAGATCACCCGATCTTCGCCGGCGGCGACTTCACCCGCGCCGACTTCACCGACGCCAACCTGCCGAGCGCCGACTTCACCGCAGCGACGATCGACGGCGCGGTGTTCGAGCGGATGATCTCGCCCGAGATTGCCATCTTCGACGTCGTCGGCAAAGGCGCGGTCTTCAACGACGCCAACCTCCCGCGGGCCCGCGCCGCCGGCGCTCGCCTCACCGGAGGCTCGCTCCGCCGGCTGATCGCGCCGGGATCGGTGTGGGAGGGCGCGACGCTCGACCGCGCGACCTTCTTTGGCGCCGAGCTCGCCGGGGCGATCTTCAACCGTGCTTCGTGCTCCGGCACCGTGTTCAGCGCCTCGGATCTCGCGTCGGCCTACTTCCTCCGAGCCAATCTGGGAGAGGCCCAGCTCTTGAAGGCGAACGCCATGCAGGCCTCGTTTCGCGGCGCGGATCTCACCCGGGCCGATTTGCGCGGCAGCAACCTTCACGGGGCCGACACCTTTGGCGCGACGATCGCGGGCGCCGACTTCGAGCTGGCCATCGTCACGCAGAGCCTGCTCACGAGGGACCAATGATCACCTCACGTGCCATGCTGGAAGCCGCGATCGCCGGGCGAACGAGCCTCGCGGGAGCGACGCTCACCGACCTCGATCTCGACGGCCTCGTCGCCGAGAACCTCGATCTCAGCGGCGCTCACCTGACGCGGGTGACGGCGCGCCGCGCGATCCTCTCCGGGGTCAACCTCGGCGGCGCCCGCCTCGAAGAGGTCGACTTCACCGGAGCCGATCTCTCGGGAGCGATCGGCGGAAAGCTCGTGGCCTCGTCGCCCGAGGGGGCCTTGAAGCGCAACCTCTTCAACGGTGCTCGCTTCGACGACGCCCTGCTCGTCGGCGCGATCTTCAGCGGCTCGATCCTCGACGACGCGCGGTTCTCGTCGGCGCTGCTCACCAGCGCGGAGCTCGTGAGCGCCTCGGCGTGCCGGGCGATCTTCAGCGGGAGCATCCTCGCCGGGGCCCGCTTTGCCGGCGCGGATCTCACCTCGGCGCGGCTCGACGACGTGATCCTGGAGGGGGCCTGTCTCGCCGGAGCGAGGCTCGGCAAGGCGGCTATCCGCCAGGTCGATCTCGGATCGGTGGACCTCACCGGCGCCGATCTCACCGGCGCGGATCTCTCGGATTCCTCGGGGAGCGGGCTCGATTTCAGCGTCCTCGGGATCCCCGCGAGCCTGGTCTCGGGGAGCTTCCCTCTGGCGCGCTTCGGCGCCGCGGACCTTCGCTTCACGAAGCTCACCGGCTGCGCGCTGCTCGACGCCAACCTCGAAGGGGCCAACCTCACCGGCGTCGAGGCCGAAGGGGTAAACCTCGGCGGCGCCCGGCTCAGCTCGGCCCGCCTGCTCGGAGCGCATTTCGAGGAGGCCCGGTTTGCGCTGGCCGATCTCACCTTTGCCAACCTCGGCGGAGCGCGCCTGTCCCGGGCCGACTTCAGCCACGCGTGCCTCCATCACGCCAGCCTGATCGGCGCCGACATCCACGACGTGTGCTGGAACGGCGCCGATCTCGGGGGCACGCGCTTCGAGGGCGGCTCGCTCCGCGGCAAGGACCTGTCCGGGGTCAACCTGGCCGGGGTCGATCTCTCCGGCCTCGATCTGGAGGGCGTCAATCTCCGCGGCGCCGATCTCACCGGGGCTTCGCTCGCCGAGGCCAACCTCACCGGGGCCGACCTCTCCGGAGCGTGCCTGTCCGGGGTCGATCTGAAGGGCGCGAATCTGACCGACGCCGAGCTCGAGGAGACCGACCTCTCGTTTGCCCTGCTCCGAGGCGCCGATCTCCGCGAGGCCTCCCTCCGCCGGGTGATCCTCGCCGGCGCGGATCTCCGCGGGGCCCGGATCCACAAGGCCGATCTCTCCGGGGTCGATCTCACCGGCTCTTCGCTGACCGGCGCCTCGATCACCCAGTCGCTCCTCGACGGGGCGAAGGCCGACGGGGTGGATTTTCAGGGCTGCGATCTCACCGACACCAGCCTGGCCGACGCCGATCTCTCGCGCGCCGATCTCCGCGGCGTCGTCGCCCGACAGGCCTGCTTCGCCCGCGCCAACCTCTCCCGGGCTCGACTCGACGGCATCCACGCGGGATCGGCGGATTTCCAGGGCGCCAACCTCGAAGGCGGAAGCCTGGAGGGCGCGCAGATCGAGGAGGGAAATTTCGAGGGGGCGACGCTGCGCGGGGTCTCGGCGATGGGCGCGAGCCTCGGGCGCGGCCGCTTCGTCCACGCCGACGCGAGCGGGATCGATCTTCGCAAAGCGAGCCTCGCCTTCGCGGATCTCTCCCACCTGAACCTCACCGACAGCGATGTTCGCGAGGCCGATCTCTCCCGCGCTTGCCTCCACCGCGTCCGCCGCGAGGGGGCCAATCTCGGCGGCGCAAATCTCAAAGGGGCGACGGAGACCGATCCCGATCTCGCGCGCGCAGAAGACTTCCAACGGGGAACCAGGTGATCATCGTGAACCAGCAAAGCCAGGCCGAGACCCTCGTCATGAACGACGCTGAAGCGCCGATCTCCACCCGTCGCGTCGTCACCGAGGTAACCCACGCGCTCTCCTCGGGAGGCTCGGTGTCCATCGCCGGCGACACCGTCACGGTGCGCGATCCCGGCGGGCGGATCCTGATCCGGTATGGCGAGGGTACCGCGGAGATCGCCGTCCCGGAGGGCGATCTCACCCTCTCCGCGCCGAAGGGTCGAGTCGTCCTGCACTCCGGGGTCGACGTCTGCATCGAGGCCACGCGCGACGTGGTCCACCACGCCGGCCGCCGGGTCGACCTCGCCGCTGGCCCGGCCGGCGCACCTCAGGTGCGAATCGAGCCCGGCGCCACCACGGTGAAGACGGCGAAGGTCAGCGTCGAGGCCACCCAGGCGCGCCTCGTCAGCTCGAAGGTCGCGGTCCTCGCCGGTCACATCGCCACCACGGCCGAGGAGATCGCCCAGAACGTGGGCCGCTACGAGCTCACGGCCAATCGCCTGATCGAGCGCACGCAGTCCTCGTTCCGCGACGTGAAAGACCTGGCCCAGAGCCGGATCGGGAGGATGCGCACCGTGGTGAACGATGTCTACGCCGTGTACTCGCGCCGCTCGGTGCTGGTCTCGAAGGAAGAGACCAGCATCGATGGGAGCAAGGTCCTCCTCGGTTGAACGGTTCGAGCACAGGAGAACCTTACCATGTTGAAGCTCCCGGCCTCCACCAAGCTCCTGGGTACGTGCATCGGCCCGGCCGACGTCTGCAAGACGCCGAGCCCCGCGGGGCCCGTCCCCACGCCGTACGTGAACATTGGAATGCTGAGCTCGACCATCGGCACCGTCGCCAAGGTCCTGATCGAGATGAAAGAGACGGTGGTCCTCGGCTCGCAGATCGTCCCGAGCAAGGGCGACGAGCCGGGCACCCTGCTCGGGGTCGTCTCCAGCATGGTCATGGGCCCCGTCCGCTTCCAGACCTACAGCAGCAAGGTCTACGCGCAGGGTCGGCCCATGGTGTTCCACACCGCGGTCACGCTGCACAACGGCACCGTGCCCAACACGATTGGCTCGCAGACGATTGCCTCGCAATTCAAGGTTCTCATCTCTCGATGAGCAGGAAGGAGTGGGATCATGGATGAAAACCGAGTTGAAGGGGTTCAGATCGCGTTCATGTCGGGCGCGCTGAAGGACGACGACATCCGGCTCCGCGGCGTGGTCGGTCGAGAGGCGCTCTCGCGGCTCTTCGAGTTCGATCTGGTGTTCTCGCGCAAGGACGGCCCGTACACGCGCGCAGAGCTCGAGAAGGTGCTCCGCACGCCCTGCGCCATGACCATGGGGCCGCGCCCCGGCGACGTGGTCCACGGGATCCTCTCGAGCATCGAGATCGTCGACTCGGCCAAGAACGCCGAGCCGCGGTATCTGGCGCGGATGGTGCCGACCGTCTGGCTGCTCACGCTCTCGCGGAGCAACCGAGTCTTCCAGGCCACGACCATCCCGAAGATGGTCGAGACCATCCTCGTGCAGTACGGCCTCGCCAAGGGTCACGATTTCCAGATCCTGACGTCGCGGCCGAACCCGGAGCACGAGTATCTGGTCCAGTACGAGGAGACCGACTGGGACTTCATCCAGCGCTGGCTGGAGCACGAGGGCATGTACTACTGGTTCGAGCACGGCGGCACGACCGACAAGCTGATCATCTCGGACACCAACCACGACGCGACGCCGATCGACGATCCGGCGGCGATCAGCTACCGGGAGCGCAACAACCTCACCAACCTGCGCGACTCCACGGTGTGGGACTGGGCGCCGCGGCTAAAGCGAACCCCCGCCAGAGTGGCAGTCTACGAGTACAACTACCGGACCCCCGCGCTGCCGCTGGCCGAGAAATTCGAGGTCGATCTGGTCAAGGGCTTCGGCGGGATGTTCTTCTACGGCGAGCATTTCCGCACGCCGGAAGAGGGGCAGGCCGTGGCCACGCTCCGCGCCGAGCGGCTGCTCTGCGAGCACCTCACCGTCTCGGGCCGCACCGACTGCGCGCGCTTCCGCGTCGGTCACACCTTCCAGCTCGAGAACCACTTCGACGCCGAGAACGACGCCGAGTACCTGATCACCACGCTGGAGCACCGGGTCGGCTTTCCGCTCCTCGCCAACGGCGCGCTCGGCGAGAGCGTGGAGCGCTACTCGGCGACCTTCGTGGCCATCCCCTACACGGTGGCTTTCCGGCCCGAGCGGGTCACTCCCTGGCCGTCGATTCACGGGGTGATCCACGCGCACGTCGAGGGCGACACCGCGGGCGAATACGCCGAGATCGACGAGCAGGGGCGCTACAAGATCAAGCTCCCGTTCGACTCGGGCGAGATCCGCGGGCTCAAGGCCTCTCAGTGGATCCGCATGGCCCAGAGCTACAGCGGCGCGGGCTACGGGCACCATTTCCCGCTCCACAAGGGGACCGAGGTGCTCCTGGTCCACATCGACGGTGATCCGGATCGGCCGGTGATCGTCGGATCGGTGCCCAACCCGCAGTCGCTCTCGCCGACGACGACCAGGAACGCGACGCAATCGGTGATCCAGACCGCCTCGGGCCTCCGCCTCGAGATGGAAGACCTCCAGAAGTAGCCCGGAACCAGGAGAACTGCCATGGCCATCTCGACCGCAGCCGCAGAAGAGCACGCGCACCTCAACAGCCTCCTCGATCCGCTCGATACCGTGAAGGCCACGGATCCGGGCATCGTGGTCACCGCGGAGACCGACGTTCGCGTCCCCAACTCCGCTCCCACCACCGATCCTCACCGGATCACCTTCCTGGTGCCGACGCCGGAGGACGTGGTCTTCAGCATGGGCGCCGCAGGGCCGGCCGAGCGGATCGCCGACATCGGGATCACCGGTCGGACCAAGCACCACATTCACTGGGTCACCACCACCGACGAGGCCCCGGCGGCCGCGAGCGGCGCGGCGCCGGCGACCTCGGGCTCGTCGCAGACCCTGATCACCATGGGCGGGCCGGCGCTGTCGGCGAAGACTGCCTCTCACACCCCCGAGGTCGCGACCACCTCACGCGGCTTCGCGATGCTCACCGAGGGTCGCTCCTGGCTCGACGCCAGGGAGCAGTTCGTGGCGATCTCTCGCGAGGGCGACATCAGCATGCGCGCGGCGAGCCACGAGGGCTCGGGCAAGACGGTCGGGATCCAGTCGGACAAAGGCACCGTCGAGGTCGCGGCGTACAAGGCCGTCTCGCTGGCCTCGCGGAGCAGCATCTCCATCTCGGCCGACAGCTCCTTCGCGACGATTGACCACGCTTACGGCGAGAAGAAGTACGGACTCCACACCAGCAACCTGGTGGGGAACAAGGTCATGAAGGCGATCATGGCGGCCGGCGACGTGGCCGGCTCGGCGGTGGCGTTCGCCGCGACGTTCAAGAAGCTCACCACCGACACCGAGCCGGGCAAGCCGGCCTGGAAGACGGGACCCTCGCTCGACGTGGTCAAGTTCGCGGTCGACGCCGCCAAGCTGGTCTCCACCATCGGACGCGAGATCTACGCCTGGGCCGGCTACATCGACGCCATCGACGGCAAGACGGACATTGGCAGTCTGGAGAAGGTGGCCATCCAGACCACCGGCGCCGCGAGCATGACCGGCGAGTTCAGCGCCTCTGTGTACGGCGGGGTCAGCGCCAGCCTCTCGTCACCGGTGAGCGCCTCGCTCCTCGGCGGCACAGCGGGCCTGAAGGGCCTGGCGTGGGCCAGCATCTGGGGCGGATTCGAGGCCTCGATGAAGGGCTTCAAGGACGCCAAGGTCGAGGGCGAGCGCGGCAAGGTCTCGGTCAAATCCAAGCTGAAGGCCGAGCTGATGAGCAGCGACGACAAGGTGGTCGTCCAGGGCAAGAAAGACGTCCAGCTCAGCTCGACCGACGAGAGCGCGCACATCTTCGGCGCCGAGAAGGTCTATGTCGGGGCGGGGCGGAACATGGCGCCTCCCGGCATCGGCGCCGCCGGGCCGCTGGGTCTGAGCACCGGCGCGGGCCTGCTGATCGAGGCCAATTCGCAGACGGTGACCCTCGGGACCATCACCGCCAACGCCAACAAGCTCACCTCGCCGAAGTTCAACGACAAGAACAGCCTGACCATCTCGCCGGGGCAGATCGAGGCCAACGTGATGCGGTCGAAGCTCTATCTCTCGCGGGCCGGCGCCGCGATGAAGGTCAACAACGACGGCGTGCTGATCAGCTCGAGCTTCGTGAAGGTGATGTCGAAGGGGCGGGTGCTGCTCGGGTAGCCTCCTCGACGGGCGCCGGTCACGCATCCCCATTGAATCCGCGCCCGCGCTGGGGTTACAGTCCTCGTCCCATGCGCCTCTTGCCCTCCGTGCTCGCCGGTCTCGCCCTCGCTCTGGATCTCGCCGCGTGCGGTGGCACCGACGTGCCCCCGGTGCCGCCCACGCCCGCGCCCACGGCGCCTGCGTCGGTCGTCAGCGCCGCGCCCACGACCACCGCCGCAGCGACGCCCACGGCCGTCGTGTCGGCGGCGCCGACGGCGACCGCGGTGGCCGTGACCGAGCCTCCCAGGCCCGCGAGCCCCTGTCCCCCGAACATGGCGCTGGTGACCGGTGGCACCTACACGATGGGCCACCCCAAGCGCGAGGTCACCGCCGGATCCATTTGCATGGATCTCAACGAGACCACCGCCGACGAGTACGCGGCGTGCGTGAAGACCGGCAAATGCGACGCGACCAGCCTCAAGTGCGCGCCTCAGGCCACCTACGAGACCGCGGGCAAGGGCAATCACCCGATCAACTGCGTCGACATGGCCCAGGCCATCAACTACTGCAAAGCCCAGGACAAGCGCCTCGCCTCGGACGAAGAGTGGGAGTGGGTGGCGCGCGGCGGCGCGGCCGGGCACGCCTTCCCCTGGGGCGACGACAAGCCCACCGGCAAGGCCTGCTGGTCGGGTGAATCGACCCTGGTCGGCACCTGCGCGGTCGGCGCTACGCCGAAGGGCGACTCGCCGCAAGGCATCCACGACCTCGCCGGGAACGTCTTCGAGTGGACCACGTCGCGCAACGACAGCGCGGGCAAGTTCCGCATCGGCCGCGGCGGGAGCTGGCGGGACAGCGCCCCCGATGGACTCAAGGCCTCGCGCTCGGGCCCCGGGTTCGAGGTGCAGTATCGCTGCGGGTTCCTGGGGATCCGCTGCGTGACCGAGCCGAAGAAGCCCTGATCAAGGCACCTTCTGGAGCAGGATCCCGGCGCGGGAGTCCCAGCTCGCGAAGCTCACCCGGGCCAGGTGAGCATCGGTGTTGGTCTGGCGCGGGACAACCGCGCTCGGGCCCACGCGGGCGCGGCGGAGATCGGCCAGCATCGCCGGGACGAAGTGGTTCTCGGCCGGCGGCTCGCAGCCGTGCTCGCCCGCGGTGAAGGGGGCTGTCGCGCAGCCTTCGCCGAGCGGGAGCGGCGTTCCGGTCATCACCGACGCTGAAATGTAGCTCGTTCCGCCGTTGATCTGGAACGCCGGGCGGCACGCGGCGGCGGGCTCGGGGTTGCGGCTCGGGGCGAGCCCGCTCGGCCACAGGCCAGGATCCAGCGCCTCGTTGCAGCGGCTGCGGCGGTTGCCGGAGTACGCGTAGCGGAGGCCGAAGAGGAAGGTGAGGTCGTCTCTCGTGGCCTCGCGGAGGATCGGGAGGCCGACGTCGACGCCGATCAGGGTCAGTGTCCCGCGGAAATCGCCGGCGTGGAGCGAGCTCCATCCCTGGGGATTTCCCGTGGTGGAGTGGTCGCGAAACGCGCCCCACCAGGCGGCCTTGAGCGGGTTTGCGCGGGCGGTGTCGGTCTCGCCGTCCCAGAAGACAGGAATGCTCGCGCCGTAGCGGGCGCCGACGAAGGTGAACGAGCCCGAGCCGCCGCGGAGATCGATCCCCGCGGTGGACTCTTGCTCGACGCCCTCGGCCACGAGTCGGCCGCCGCCTTGGACCCGGTAGCTGGAGAGGGCGTTTCCACCCGAGTTGCAGCCCTGGAGGCGGACGCCGCCGGATACGGCACCTGCGCCGTCGACGTCGACGGCGATCGCGGCGTTGCCGAAGCCGGAGCCCTCGACGCGGACGTCGACGTGCGCCCCGACGGCGACGAGCGCGCGGGTGAAGTCGTCGCGTCCGGGCCAGGGGTTCTCCGAGGCGAAGGCATAGACCTTCTCCAGATAGACCTGGTCGCCGGGCTCGTCGTGGAGCTCGATCACGATCCCCTGGCCCACGGGATCCTCCGGGTGGGCGTTGAGGTCCCGGGTGAGCGCGCGCCGAGCGCGGGTATCGTAGGCGTGGGCGCCGAGGCGGAGATCGCGAATCGTGGCCCGCGCGGGCGCGAGGAGCCGGAAGATCGCGCCGTCCACGGCGGCGTCGTGGCCCGGAGATCCGCCGGCGAGCTGGGGAGTCGCGGTGCCCCACTCGATTCGCGTGCTCTTCCCGTCACCGACGATCTGGATCTCGCACCCCGGGGGGATCAGCAGGGTGTGATCGACGAAGAAGACGCCCGCGAGGAGGTGGAGGATCGAAGGGCCACGATCGCCGGCGCAGAGGGTGGTTATCGCGCTGGAGAGGCGCTCCACGTCCGTCGCGGTGACATAGCTCGGGGCGACCTCGAGCACGGTTTGCCCGGCGACCGCCCTCGGGGTCTCCGGCATCCTCGGGAGCCCGAGCGAGGCCAGGAGCGCCGGGGAAACGGCGCTGTTCTCGGCGTCGATCAGGGCCGCGGGCGAGGGCACGGGGGGCGCGCCGGCCGTCCTGCCGTGGGTGCCATACAGCGTCCACCAGGCCCGACCCGGGTAGCTGTCGGGGTACGCCGACGGCGAGAGGGACGGGCGAGCGAGCGCCTCGGGAAAGCGGTTGCCGACCAGGAGCACGCGGTTGCCGACGCGGTCGATCCCGTCGCGGTAGCCAAAGCCCGAGGGCTCGGCGATGGGCGTCTTCATCGTGCGAAAGACGTTGTCGAGGATCGCCGCTTCCATGGTGCGAACGTCGATGGCCGTGGAGCCGGGATCGAGGACCACGTTGTCCTCGATCGTGAGGTGGGTCCAGCTCGATCCACCCCGCCTGGCCGTCGAGGCCCAGAAGTCCTGGTTCGGCTGATCGCCCAGCTCGGCGCTGCCCGGCTCGGTGCCTGGAGCAAAGCCCCCTTCGGTGACGAGCTTGCGCGATTGCACCGAGGTGTTGCCGCGGATCACGTTGAAATAGCTGCCGGCGATGGCCACGTCGGCGACGCGGGACCGGACGAAGAGGCTGCTCCAGACATTGAGTCCGCCGGCGCCGCTGCCGTCGAGGAGCCCGGCGTCACAGTCGGTGAAGGTCGACTCCCAGACGTTCCAGTTCATGGTGTTCTGGGTGCTGGTGCGCACCGCGGCGCGGTACACGTTGGCCGAGGTGTCGGCGTCCCGGGGAGGGCTCTTGGGCCGGACATCGGTGAGGCTCCGACCGATGCGAAGGAAGCTCACGCGGCGGAGATCGCCCTCGCTATCCATCGCTCCCGTGCCGCGGCCCGCGCCGTCGCGCCAGAGCACCCCGGCCCAGAGCCCGCGCGCGGTGTCCTCGATCACCAGATCGCTGAAGCTGTAGCCGGTGGCCGAGCCGGAGGCGCGATAACGACCGTAGAAGTCGAGCCATCGCCCCGCGCCGCTGCCGCCCGCGGGCGGGGGCGTGGCCGGGAACACGTGGTTGGTGGCGGCCACGCGCAAAGCGACCTCGGCCGTGCCCTGCCCGTCGAGCGTGAGGCGGGAGAGCTCGAACGCGCTCGCGTCGTCGATCCAGATCATCCAGCTTCGCCCGGTGGGATAGCCGCCGGCGTCGAGCGTCACGTGAGTGCAGTTGTTGGGGCAGACATTGGGCGGCGCGGGCGGGAAGGCGGGATCCGGCTCGGACAGGCAATCGACCCGGCCACTCCCGCTCTCGGCCTCGCTGTACGCGCCCTCGGGAGCGCTGGAGCGGTCGGCGGTCGGATCGTACCTGGGTCCTCTCCACACGATCGTCGTCGTCCGGGGATCTTCGCCGATGATCCGGATCCACGGGGTGCGGACGCGGAGAGGTCGCGTGATCGAATACGTGCCTGCCGGGAGGAACAGGGTCCCCGAGAAATCGAGCGGCGTGCCGGGGGTGGCGGGCAGCGCGCACCCGGCCGCGCAGGCCGGGGAGGGGAGCGTCGCGCCGCAGCCGTCCGCGCAGGTCGACGCCGGGATCGCCTCGCCGGCGGGGAGATCGTCGATGGCGGCTTGCAGCGCAGCGGTCCAGTCGTCGAAGCCCCGCGCGCGGTCGACGTGACGCGCGTAGCGGGGCTCCTTCGCGCTGTGCCAGCCGGAAGGGTGGTTTGCGGCGGTGGCGGGGAGCGCCGCTTCGCGGGCGCGGGAGAGTGCCACTCTCGATCGGTCGGCGTCGCCCGCCTTCGCGGTGGACGGAGGCGAGAGCGGGGCGCAGCCGGCGGCGAGCGCGAGCACGAGTACGAGGAGGGGAGACGCGCGGTGCTCCGCTGCGCCTCCCCGACCTCGCCGCGGCATGGCTTACTTGTGCAGGGCCGCGAGGTGGGCGATCGTCTGGGCGGCGATCACGTACTTGTTCTTCGCCAGATCGCCGATGGTCTTGATGCCGAAGGCCTTCTGGAGAGCCTCCGCGTCGGCCGCGGAGACGCCCTGGAGCGCCGCCACCGGAGCGTCGACGAGCTCCGAGGGGGACTTTTCTTCATAGGCCTTGTCGAGGAGCTTCGCGAGAACGGTCATGGGATATCTCCTGAGAGGATGGGGTGCTGGGGTGCTCGAAGTAGCTGGTGCCGAGCTCGAATGTTCGTGATCAGCCGCTGACTATTTGAGAAAGCGCTGGCCCTTGCCGAGCACGGTCGAGGAGAAGAAGCCCGGAGCCGCGCGCTTCGCCCGCCAGAGCCAGCGGCCGTCCTGATGGGGGAGCGCGTGGAGGCGGCCGGCGTCGACCGAGTCGATGGCATACCGAGCGACGCCGTCGGCCTGGAGGCGCGCGCGGGCCATGAGCTTCTCGACCGGAGCGTTGGCGGCGGCCTCGCCGGTGGAGCGCGAGCTCTTGAAGATGTTGGTCTTGAAGAACGTGGGGCAGAGGACGGTGACGCCGACGCCGGTGCCGTCGAGCTCGGCCGCGAGCGTCTCGGAGAGGGCGACGACGCCGGCCTTGGTGACGTTGTACGGGCCCATTCCGGGGGCGTGGATCAGGCCCGCGGTGGAGGCGACGTTGAGCACATGGCCGCTCTTCTGGCGCTTCATTCGCGGCAGGAAGGAGTGACAGCCGTAAATCACGCC
Source organism: Byssovorax sp. (assembly GCA_040006075.1). Lineage (GTDB taxonomy): Bacteria > Myxococcota_A > Polyangia > Polyangiales > Polyangiaceae > JANYGI01. The sequence goes on from JBDTXR010000220.1 coordinate 13,482, forward strand.
CCAGAGGTTGACGCCCATGATCCACTCCCAGTCGGTGAGCGGGATCTCGCCGACCAGGCCGCCGACGGCGACACCGGCGTTGTTGATCACCAGATCGGAGCCGCCCATGCGCTCGTCGGCGGCGACGGCCAGGGCCTCGACCTCGGCCGCGACCGCGACGTTGCAGCGGAGGGTGATGGTCTCGGCGCCGGCCGCGCCGGTGAGCCGCGCCGTCTCGGCGAGTCCGGCGTCGTCGATGTCGGCGAGGAGGAGCCGCGCGCCGCGCGAGGCGAGCTCGATCGACAGGGCGCGTCCGAGGCCGGAGCCGGCGCCGGTGATCACTGCGCGAGGGTGCTTGGGAAGAGCCATGCCCGCGTAGCTACTACGGCGGGCACGGCGCGGATATCGGTTGAGAGGGCAGGCGCCCTCCCGCCGATCAATAGCGATAATTCTCCGGCTTGAACGGCCCCTCGACCGGCACGCCGAGGTACGACGCCTGATCGGCGCTGAGCTTCGTGAGGTGCACGCCGAGCTTCGCGAGATGAAGCGCCGCGACCTTCTCGTCGAGCTTCTTCGGGAGGATGTGCACGCCGAGGGGGAACTTCTCGGTCCAGAGCGCGATCTGCGCGAGCACCTGGTTGGTGAACGAGCAGCTCATCACGAACGAGGGGTGGCCCGTCGCGCAGCCGAGGTTGACGAGGCGGCCCTTGGCGAGGAGCGTGAGGCGCTTGCCGTCGGGGAAGATGTACTGATCGACGAGGGGCTTCACCTCCTCGTGCTTGATCTCGGGGTTCGACTCGAGCCAGGCGACCTGGATCTCGCTGTCGAAATGGCCGATGTTGCAGAGGATGGCCTCGTCCTTCATCGCCTTGAAATGCTCGGCGCGGATGATGTCCTTGCAGCCGGTGGCGGTGACGAAGATGTCGGCGATCGGGGCGACCTCTTCCAGCGTCTTGACCTCGTAGCCCTCCATCGCGGCCTGGAGCGCGCAGATCGGATCGACCTCGGTGACGATGACCCGCGCGCCGATGCTGCGGAGCGACTGCGCCGAGCCCTTGCCCACGTCGCCGTGGCCGCACACCACCGCGACCTTGCCGGCGAACATCACGTCGGTGGCGCGCTTGATCGCGTCGC
>JBDTXR010000221.1:0-14551 GCA_040006075.1 Byssovorax sp.
GCGCGGCGGCGCCGCCGCACGACGGTGAGCAAAACCATCATTCCCAGGGCTCCTAAGCCCGACTCGGCATCTCCACCGGCGGTGTGGCAGCCACAACCACTCTTCGTGTCGCCGGGCGATCCGCTGCCGCCGCCCGCGCTGGAGCCGCCCGCGCCGCCGCTCCCGCTCGTGCTCGCGCTCGCGGTGCTCCCGCCGGCTCCGCCCGCGCCCGCGGGATCCGGCACCACGTCGCCGAGGGTGACAGTCGCCGACACCCACCCTTGCACGTCGGGCGTGGGGAGCTGGCTCGGCTCGGGCCACCCCGGGCGCATCGCCGGCGCGTTGGCCGCGACCGCGATCGCGAGCAGATCGAGCGCGTCGCCCACGCTCTCGGTCGCGTCGTACGAGAGCGTGTCACTCATGACCTGGGCCACGCGCGCGCCGGCCTTGTAGAGATCGATCCGCACCACGCCCGCCGGGTGGGTGGCGTGAACGGTGATGGGCTTCCCCTTCGGGTGCGTGCCTGTCCCGCCGTCGATCACCACCTTGGGCCGCTCGCCGTACGGCGTGGCCAGCGGATCGCCCAGGTGGATGTTCTGCCAGTAGAGGAAGCGTTGATTGTAGAGGTAGCTCTCTCCCATGCTGTAGCCGAAGGTGTAATGGAGCAGGATCCCGGCGTTGGGGAAGGTGTTGTTGAGCGGCTCGTTCACCGTCCCGTGCGCGCCGGTCGCGCCGGCGCGGACGAAGCGGGCAATCGACGTCTGGGCCTCTCCCGCGGGGCACTGCGTTCCATCGGCGTTGCACGAGAAGTTGGAGATCGCCGCGCCATACGAGGTGAGGTTGTCGGTGATCGCGCCGGGGACGAACATGTTGCCGGCGATGGCGGAGCGGACGCTGTCGGACGATCCGGTGAAGTACGCCGCCACGGTGTGACCGGCGAGCATGGAGTCGAACGGATCGACGAATTTGCCGTTGAAACCAGCCCCGGTGAGCATCCGGGTCGCGAACTCGCACTCGGGATCGCGGGCGCCGCGGGCGTCGTCCTCGGCGCGCATGCACAGGAGCTCGGCCTTGGGGAAGGTGCCGTCGCTGGCCACCGCGCGGTCGACGAGGGCCTTGGCGTCGGTGTAGTCGAAGCCGTCGAGCGCCGAGACGATGAAGAGGTTCTTGGAGAAGTCGTAGCCGCTGAAGGTCTTGCCGTTGGCGCGATGAAACGCGACCGGCTGCTTCTTGGCGCGGACGATCGAGCTCGTGGTGCCATACCAGCCCTCGTACTGGTTGTGAAAGGCGTAGTCCATGGGGCCCGTCGCGCCGCTGAAGAAGACGGGGTTTGGCACCTGCGCCTGGGTGTTGCCCGGCTGGCCCGCGCCGGCGATCTCGCTGCCGTCGGCCGTCTTCGTGGTGTGGTGGACCTGGAGCACGGCCTCGAGGCTGGCGGCGTAGGTCGGGAGCGTGACCGAGTACGGGAGCCCGCGGACCAGGACGAGACTGTCAATCTCGTCGGCCTGCGGGAGGGCGGTGAGGCAGTCGTCCAGGGGCTTCTGGATCAGCGTCTGGTAGGTGGCCACATCGATGGTGGTCATGGCCGGCGTGAGGCCTTTGAGGCCGCAGAGGTGCCCCGGCGGGAGCGATCGCGCGGTGGCGTAGTACCCGGCGACGCTGGTCGCCTCGGCGTCGTCGGCGCTGTAGAGCACCAGGACGTTCATCGGTCCACCGCCGGCGAGAGCCCGGGGCGCGACGGCGGCGAGGGCGGCGAGGGTGGCGCACGCGACGAGGGAGCGTTTCGACATGAGGGCCTCCAGGGCGCCCGAGGATACCCGACAAGATCGACGGCCTGGTCGAAATATCACCCGAATGGAGGACGCGGCGCCGCGTCCCCGCGCGCACTCTCTCGCTCTCGCGCGGCACGGGGCGCGCGATCCACGCTCTCCAGGAAGGGGTCTCCACATGATCTTCGGGCATCGATCTTCACCGGCTCTGGCCTTCTCGCTCTCGCTCGCTCTGGCGCTCGTCGGGTGCGGCGCCGAGGGCTCGTCCGATCTCGCCAACGAGGCCGTCGGCGAGGCCGCCGAAGCGGCCCACACGGTTGACGTCGGCGGCACCGAGATCGACGCCAAGGGCTCGTTCTCGTGCGATTTTTCGCTCCCAGGCAACCTCCCGCTCGGGCAGGTACCCGCGTTGATCGAGCGCGACCGGATGTACATGGCCGAGCGCCCGGGGATGATCCACAAGCAGCTTCCGCTCGCCATCGACACCTCGACCGGCAACCTCTTCTCGGGCGGGCGTTACCTGTTCAAGACCGAGCAGCAGGCCGCGGACTACGCCGAGTGGGTCCGCCACGGGTTCGTCCTCGATGGGACCGAGTTCCTGGATCGGCCGATCTTCCTGGCGCCGGACTGTCACTCGTGGAGCGTGATCGGAGCGCACGAGTTTGCGCCGATCGAGACGTCCCAGCTCGTGATGCGGACCGAGCGCTTCGCGACGCCGCCGGGAAATCGACGGCCGGCGCTGGAGCACCACTGGCAATCGGTGCTGACCGAGGCGCACCAGCGCGGGCTCACCGCGGTGTGGCTGGTGTACAACCGGGAAGAGCGGCTGGCGCAGCTGGTGTATTTCGCCGATCGCGTGGTACCGAACGATCCGACGGCGCCCGATTTTGCGAGCCTCGGCGCGCTCCAGGGCGCGGCGCCGCTCGGCGATACGCTCGCCGATCTCGGGTGGAGCAAGACCTTCGATCGGACCGAGTGGGTGCTGACGATCTGGTTCCCGTTCAAGGCCGGTGACCACGGCCAGCCGTCGATCTGGCCGTACTCCCCGCCGCTGCCTCAGCCGTTCTGCGGCGACGGCGTCTGCGAGCCGAGCCGCGGCGAGGATCACGCCGGGTGCGCGGCCGACTGCGGTCCTGCGTGCGGCGACGCGATTTGCCAGGCCGGCGAGGACACCCACGTTTGCCCCGGGGATTGCCGCTTACCCTGATCGCGCGGGGCGGAATCAAGGTGCTTGTCGCGGCGCTCCACCTTTGAGATACTCGGCGCGATGAGCTCGGAATCCGCAGCGCAGAACGAGCTCATCTCGGCGATCAGCGCCGCGGCCGAGGCGGTGCACCTCCACGACCTCGGCGACGGCGCGCTCGACTCCCTCAAACGCTCGGTCGACGCCTCCGCGGCGCTGCTCTATCGCTACGACGAGCACGGCGCCTTCGAGCCGCTCGCGGGCGATCTCGCCGCGTTGATGGTCCATTACGGCGGCGAGATCCTCGCCGCCGACCCGCTCCAGCAGGCCCCGCGGCGGATGGCCCCGGGGACCAAGGTGGTGTTCGCCACGCACACCGTGAAGCCGGGCGAGTTCCGCGCCAGCGCCGCCTACAACGAGTTCTATCGACCTCACGATCTCGAGCACGTGGTCTGCACCTGGCTCACCGAGGCCACCCGCTACGGGGCGCCGGGCATGGCCGGAATCTTCCTCGCGCGCTCGGCGAAACAGCCCGATTTCGCCGAGCGCGTCGTGCGCGCGCTCGAGCGCGCCCTCCCCGCCTTCGCCGCCGCCGCCCGCCGCAGCGCCCGAGTCGACGTCGAAGGGCGCCACCACAACATGCTCGACGCCCTCCTCGCCAACGCGGCGTCACGCCCGCTCCTGGCGCTCGACACGCGTGGTCGGCTGATCTGGATTGCCGAGCCGGCCGAGCGGCTCCTGGCGCCGGTCCTCGGCCGCCGCCGCGCCCTGCCCGAAGCGCTGATCGACGCCGCCCGCAGCCTCGGCGCCGTCGCCGCCCCGCGCTGCGGCGACCCCGCGGCCCCCTCGCGATTCTCACTCTCGATTCCGCTCCTCGACGGCAGCTCTCTCCGCGCCGAGCTCGCGCTGGCGCGCACCCGATCGGGCGAGCCCATCATCGCTGTCGAGCTCGAACCTCGCGCGCAGCGGCCGGCTTTCGCCGATTTCGTCGCGCGTCACCGCCTCACGCGCGCCGAGACCGACGTGCTCCGCGCCCTCGCCCGCGGGCTCTCCAACCAGGAGATCGCCGCCGAGCTCTTCGTCTCGGTGGAGACGGCGCGCACCCACGTGCGGAGGATCCTGGCCAAGCTCGACGTCCCGACCCGCGCCCGCGCCGCGGTGCTCGTGCGCGATCTCCTCGGGTGATCGTCAGAGCGCTTGGGTGGTGTCCTGCTCGGGCTGCACGTGCTTTGAAATCGTTGCCATGAAACAGGCAAATCAAGGCACCATCCGACAGCGTGCTTTACGTCCGGGTCGCGGCGTCGCGCTTCGTCTCCAGCTCTTCCCAGCGTGACGTGAGCCGCGCGGCGTCGGCCCGCGCCCGATCCAGGGCCGCTTGCAGCCGCGGGACCTCGTGGGTGCGGCCGGTGTAGAGCGAGGGATCGGCGAGCTTGCCCTCGGCGGCGATCACCGCGGCGTCGGCCTTCTCGATCGCCTCCAGGATCCCGTCGAGCTCGATGCGCTCGGCGTAGGAGAGCGGTTTGGCGCGCGGCGCCGCGGCCTTCTCTTTCTCCTTCTCCTTCGGCGGCGGGGGCGGCGACGAGGCTCGCTGCGGAGGCTGGGAGCTGCGCTTCTCGGTGCGGGCCTTCACCTCGCGGTAATCGTCGTAGTTGCCGGCGTAGCGGCCGATCTTGCCGTTGCCCTCGAAGGCCAGGATCGAGGTCGCGACGCGGTTCAGGAACCAGCGATCGTGGGTGACGACGATCGCGCAGCCGGCGAACTCCACCAGCATGCCTTCGAGCGCGCTCAGCGTCGCGACGTCGAGATCGTTGGTGGGCTCGTCGAGGATGATCAGATTGGCGCCCTTGGAGAGGCGCTTGGCCAGGGCCACGCGCGCGCGCTCGCCGCCCGAGAGCGAGCCCACGGGCTGCCGCTGCTTGTAGGGATCGAAGAGGAAGCGCTCGAGGTAGCTGCGCACCTCGACGATGACCCCGTTGACCTCGATCCGCGCGTTGGCGTCGGCCACGTTCTCGTAGATCGATTTCGAGTCGTCGAGATCGGCGCGGTGCTGATCGAAATAGGCAATCTTGGTGTTCTTGCCGACGACGACCTCGCCCGAGACCGGCGCAAGCTCGCCCAGGATCGATCGCAGGAGCGTGGTCTTTCCGGTGCCGTTGCGGCCGACGATGCCGAGGCGCTCGCCCGGCGTGAGGATGAAGTCGAGGTCCTTCACCAGCGTCATCCCGCCGATTTCGAGCGTGGTCTTGCGGAACTCGAGGATGGTCTTGCCGGTGCGGGTGGCGTCGAGCGAGATCTTCGCGGTCTTCTCTTCCTTCGGCGCGCGGATGGCCTTGGCGTCCTCGGCGCGCTCGATCCGGGCCTTCTGCTTGGTGCTGCGGGCCTTCGGTTGGCGGCGTAGCCACTCGATCTCGGTGCGGAGGAAGTTCTGCCGGTTGCCCTCGGTGCGGGCCTCGAGCGCGAGCCGCTCGGCCTTGGCTTCGAGGTACTCGAGGTAGCCGCCCTCGTAGTCGTAGAGCTTGCCTTTATCGAGCTCGAGGGTGCGCGTGGCGACGCGATCGAGGAGGTAGCGATCGTGCGTGATCAGCAGCAGAGCGCCGGGGAACTCGTCGGCGAGGTAGTGCTCGAGCCACTCGACCGTCTCGACGTCGAGATGGTTCGACGGCTCGTCGAGCACCGCGAGCGCGGGGCGGGCGATGAGGATCCGCGCGAGCGCGACGCGACGCCGATCGCCGCCGCTGAGCGTGCCCATCGGCGCGTCGGGCCGCGTGACGCCGACGTGGCCGAGGATGGAATCGACCTGGTGCATCATGTCCCAGCCGCCGAGGCGCTCGACGTCGGCCGCGGCGTGCATCTGCTCTTCGAGGAGCGCGTCGATGTCGCCCTCGCCCTTGCCGAGCAGCTCGCCGGCGCGCTCGTGCGCGGCCTTGGCCTCGGACCACGCGGCGAGCCCGGCGAGGACGATTTGCTGCGGCGTCTCGGTCGGGTCGAACTGCGGATCTTGCGCGAGGTACGCGACCTCGATCCCGCGGCGCCGCGAGATGGTCCCTTGATCCTGGGGCTCGACGCCCGCGAGGATGCTGGCCAGCGTGCTCTTCCCCGAGCCGTTGAGCCCGACGAGCCCGACCTTTTCGCCGGTGCGGAGCGTGACGGTGATCCCGTCGAGAATGACCTGGGGGCCGAAGGATTTGTGGAGATCTGTCGCAGTCAGGACGGGCACGGCGCGCGTTATAGCAGAGGCGCGCCCGCCGAGTAGCCGCCGAGAATTTCGAGCGTCGCGCGATCCGCGCGCGCCGACGTCAGAAGCAGAGCCCCGAGCACGGGGGCACCAGGCAATCCGCCCACGCGTTGCACGCGGCGGTGGTGCAGCACATTTGCTTGCACTGGGCCGGCGTCTGCGGTCCTCCACCCGCGCAGGCGCCATAGCAGGAGAGGTCGTTCGCACACTGCGCGTTGTTCAGGCAGGTCTCGGTCTGGCTGCAGCACGCGCCGATGATGCACTGACTGCACGGCGTCCCGCCGGGATCGAGCGAGCAGGTGCCCGAGTCGGGCGGCGACATCCCGCAGTGACCACCGGTGCAGGTGAGGCCCACGCAGCACTGCGCCGGATCGTTGCAGTTCGATCCGGGCGGCAGGCAGCTCCCGTTGCCGCAGATGCCGTTCTGGCAGGAGCTGCTGCAACACTCGGCCGGTGAGGCGCACATGAAGCCGTCGAGCTTGCACTGGTTCGCGCCGCAGAGGCCGATGTCGCAGATCCCGCTGCAACACTCGCCCGCGGCGCTGCACCCGAAGCCGTCGGGCGTGCACATCTGGAATCCGCAGGTGTTGCTGTTCGGATCGCAGAAGCCGGCGCAGCACATCTCGTTGGTCTTGCAGAGCGCGCCGTTGGGCGAGCACATGTCGAAGCCGCAGGTGCCGGTGTCGGGGTTGCAGAACGCGGAGCAACAGTTGGTGTCGGGCGCGCACGGGACGCCGTCGGGCGTGCACATCCCGCCGGCGCAGGAGTTGGTCATCGGGTCGCAGAACCCGCCGCAGCACTCGGCGTTTTGCTGGCAAAACTGGCCTTGACCGGAGCAGCCTTTCCCGCAGGTGTTGGTGGCCAGGTTGCAGTCGCCGGCGCAGCACTCCTGGTTGTTGGTGCAGATCTGGCCGTCCTGGAAGCAGGCGTCGCAGAGGCCAATCTCGACGTGGCAGACGCCGCCGCAGCACTGGCTCGAGTCGGAGCAGCCGTTGCCGGTCTGGACGCAGCCGCAGGTGTTGCTCGAGGGATCGCAGACGCCGCCGCAGCACTCCGCGCCCTGCGAGCAGTTGAGGCCGTCGCCCTTGCACATCACGCCGCCGCAGATCCCGTTCTGGCACACCGCGCTGCAGCAGTCGCCCGCGCCGAGGCAGGGGGTGCCGTTGTTCTGGCACTTCTTGAAATCGCATTTCCCGTTCTGGCAGATGTCGCTGCAACACTCGAAGCTGCTGCCGCACGGGGTGCCGTTGGGCGCGCACTCGGTCACGCCGCAGACGCCGTTGGTGCAGGTCCCCGTGCAGCACTGGCCAGAGCTCGAGCACACGAATCCATCCGGCTGACACGAGCTCCCGCAGAAGCCCGCGACGCAGCTCGCATCGCAGCAGTCGGTGTTGCCAAAGCACTTGGAGCCCTGGGGCAGACACTGAATCTGCCCGCAGAAGCCGTTTTCGTTGCAGTCGAAGCCGCAGCAGTCGAGATCCTTGGTGCAGGCCGAGCCCTCGGCCTCGCATTTCTTTCCGCCGCAGAAGCCGGTGATGCAGTCCTGGTTGCAGCAGTCGCCGGCGGAGACGCACGCCTCGCCCGGGGGCTTGCACTGCTGGCCGCCGCAAAAACCTCCGAGGCAGTCGAGCTCGCAGCAATCGCCGGTGAGCTGGCAGGGCTTGCCGTCGGGCTCGCAGATCTGCTTCGGCTTGCAGACGCCGCTCTTGCACAGGAGATCGACGCAGCACGAGGCGGTGGCGTCGCAGGCCTGTCCGACCACGGCGCAGCCGCTGCTGCCGCCCGAGCCGCCGAAGCCGTCGATGCCGCCGCGCGCGCCGCAGGCGGAGATCGCGCCGAACAGCGCCCAGGTGAGAACGAAGGCACAGGTAAGTCGAAGCAAAGCCCAGGGACGCATCGCGCGATGGTAGCGGTTTTCGCGCAGCCAAACGAGCTTTCGTCCGGTGCGGGAGGCGGCGCAACGCGACGACGACGCATCAAGCAGTGCCGCCGCGCCTCGATTCGAGCTACCTCTCCGGGCGATGCGCCCGACTCAACCGAACGACCCCACGGGGGTGAACTGGGGGATCCCGATCGCGATCGCTGCCGCGGTCGGCGGCCTGGTGGTCTGGCGGACGATCGTCGGGCGCGACGAGCCGGCCCAGGCGCCGCCGGCCCCTTCGGGAGAAGCCTCGGCGTCGGTCGCGTCGATCGCGCCGACGGCGCCTCGCTGCGTCGAGCTTTCGAAGCAGCCGTTCATGATCGGCGAGTCGGGCTCGCCGCGCTCCGCACCGACCCCGCCGCCGTCACCGTCGGCCGGTGCGCCGGTCGAGATCGCCGACGAGATCGAGGACGATCTCACGCCGTTCGCGGTGGAGATCGGGCGAGGCGCGGTGTTCGCGAACGGCTTCGCCGCAGGCGCGCGGCGCGACGCGGAGGGCGGGGCGATCGCCATGGTGGCGACGATCGGATTCGACGGGAACGGCGGCAAGCTGGTCAAGCTCGGGCGATCGCGCGGCGACCTCGATCCGCCGGTCGTCACCGGCGCGGGCGACGTGGTGCTGGCCGCGCTGCTCGAGCCCAACGCCGGCGGTCGCGCGATCCGGATCGCCAAGGTGAAGGGCGACGAGGTGACCTGGGGCGTCGAGCTCTCCGAGGGCCACGACGACTCGAGCGCGCTCGATCTCGCGGCCTCGGGCTCGCGCGCGGTCGTGGTGTGGGACGACGTCAACGCCGACGAAAAGCGCTCCCACGTGATGCTCTCGTCCTTCGACATCGCCACGATGCGCTCGGTGACGAGCGCGCGCCCCGTCTCCTCGCCCAAGACCGACGCCGGCTCGCCGCGCCTGATCGCCCGCCCCGGCGGCTACTGGCTCGGCTACCTCGCCAGCGCCGACGAGGCGCCGAAGAAGGGAAAGAAAGATCCCTCGAACGCCGGGGAAAAACCCACGAAAAAGGGCGACGACGAGGGCGACGACGAGTCGGGCGAGGCGATCCAGAACGGGTGGATCGAGGTGATGCCGCTCGACGAAAATGGCGCGCCCACCGCGGCGGCGCGAGCGGTGACGCCGCGGACCGGCCACGCGCTGGCGTTCGATCTCGAGCTCGGTGAAGACGGCGCGGCGCTGCTCGCGTGGCGCGACGACGACACGCCGACGGGCTCGACCGGCGGCCGCCTGAGCTCGGCGCTGGTGCGCCTCGGCGGCGCGATCGAGGTGCACGTCCTCGCGGAAGAGAGCTTCGGCGCGGGCGTGCCGGATCTGCTGCCCGGGTGGCTCGTCGTCGGCGGGATGGGCGCGACCAAGCTCGGCGCGATCGATCTGCGCGGCGGGCTCGCCGGCGGGCTCGATCCCGAGCCGTCGCTCGGCACCGGCGAGCCGCTCGCGGCGACGAAGGACGCGATCTTGATCGCCCAGCCCGCGGGCAAGGCGATGCGCCTCGGGGTCGTGCACTGCGGCGCTGCACCGCTCGCGCCACCAGGCACGGGGAGCGCGACGTCGGGCGGATCGGGATCGACCGGGCCCGGCGCGAGGCCCTGAGTCGGCGCTTCGTCGACGCCGTTACTCCACGACGGCGACGTCGACTGGAGCGCTGCTGGGCCGGATCGCCAGCTCCTTGTGGAGCGTGTCGACCTCGCTGCGGAGCGCCTCGCGATCGTCTCGGTAGCCCATCGCCGCGAGGCTATCAGGTTCGCGGCGCGAAGATCCACGGACGCCGCCTCTCGAAGCCGGTCGATCTCGAGCGCCTCTCCGTGGCCAGCGACGCGCTCTCATCGGCCGCGCCGCAGCGTGACCTCCCGCGTCGGCGCGCTCACGATCGCGCACGAATGACCTTCAGCCTCGCCCGCCGAGCACCGTTGATCGTTCGACTGGCATCGTTACGTCCAGTGACGACTGGCCAGCTCGAGGACCGATCATGAAGCTCTTTTTCACCCTCTGGTTCCCGGCCGCGGCGTTCGTGATCGGGTGTGGTCCAGGCCTGGACGCACCAGCGGTCGCCGCCGGGCAATCCTCGGCCGGCGCGACGAGCGGCGGATACGACGGGGTCACCACGACAGCGGGCGCGGGCGGCGCCCCGGGCAAGGCGGCGAGCAGCGGAGTCGGCGGAGCCCGGGAGAGCGCGACCGCGGCGTCGAGCGGCGGAGACGGCGGCGCTCCTGCTGTCAAGAGCAGCGCGACGACCGTCGGCAGCGGCGGCGCGGCGCCCCTCTCCACCAGCGCTTCGAGCGCTTCATGCGGGGGAGTCGGCGGCTCGACGACCCGGACCAGCAGCGCCGTGGGAAGCGGCAGCAGCGGCGCGAGCGGGGCGGGGGGCGCGATCGGCCGCGGACCTCCCGCGCCGATTTGCCCGCTCTGCAGCGACGCGCTCAACAACCTCGCTTCACCGGACACCCTCTGCATCGCTTCGCAGACAAAGTATCTGGCCATCGTGCAATGTGCCTGCAAAGACACCTGCGCCGCGGTGTGCGGGGTCCTGGGCTCCACCGATTGCCTCGCTTCGTGGAAGGGCAACACCCCGCCCGACTGCGCCGCGTGCCTCGCCTCGGCGAGCGGCTGCCTCACGGTCCGGGACGCCTGCATCGGCGACGACGGGGTGAGCACCACCGTCGGCACCGTCGACACGCCGCCGTGAGCGAGCGCCGCGCGCGCCGGATCAGCCTCGCTCCAGCGCGCTTTCCACTTTGCCGGCATGGGGCTGGCACTCCACCCAGGTGAGTGCTAGAAGCGCCCACCAGGTTCGGCGACGCGTGCCTCCGGCGAATTCGTCGGGCTCGCCCGGCGCCGCCTCCTGCCGACTCGGCGCCCGCCGAGCGCTCCATCGCCGCCTGCGCACCGCAGGGCGGAATCAGGCGCGCGATCCCACGGTCGCGCCCAGAGGTAGTCTCCATGAAGATCAGACCGCTCCAGGACCGGGTCCTCGTTCGCCGCGTGAAGGAAGACGAGAAGACGAAGGGTGGACTCTTCATCCCCGACAGCGCCAAGGAGAAGCCGGTCGAGGCCATCGTCCTCGCGGTCGGCAACGGCAAGATCCTCGAGGACGGCACCGTCCGCCCCCTCGACGTCAAGGCGGGCGATCGCGTCCTCTTCGGCAAGTACACCGGCAGCGAAGTGAAGATCGACGGCGAAGAGGCCCTGATCCTCCGCGAAGACGACATCCTCGGCATCATCCAGAGCTGAGTTACGGGCCTAACCGCTCAGGAGCAATCACATGGCAGCCAAAGAAATCATCTATCACGAGTCGGCCCGTAACCTCATCCTCGCGGGCGTCAACGCCCTCGCGGACGCCGTGAAGGTCACCCTCGGTCCCAAGGGCCGTAACGTCGTCATCGAGCGCAGCTTCGGCGCGCCGACGATCACCAAGGACGGCGTCACCGTCGCCAAGGAGATCGAGCTCGAGAACCGCTTCGAGAACATGGGCGCCCAGATGGTCCGCGAGGTCGCCTCGAAGACCAGCGACATCGCCGGCGACGGCACCACCACGGCCACCGTCCTCGCTCAGGCCATCTACCGCGAGGGCGCCAAGCTCGTCGCGGCCGGCCACAACCCCATGGAGATCAAGCGCGGGATCGACAAGGCCGTGGAGGCCGTCGTCGCGCACCTCAAGGCCTCTGCCAAGCCCACCCAGGATCCGAAAGAGATCGCCCAGGTCGGCACCATCAGCGCCAACGGCGACACCGAGATTGGCAAGCTCCTCGCCGACGCCATGGAGAAGGTCGGCAAGGAGGGCGTGATCACCGTCGAAGAGGCCAAGAGCGCCGAGACGGTGCTCGAGGTCGTCGAGGGCATGCAGTTCGATCGTGGCTACCTGTCGCCCTACTTCGTGACCGATCCCGAAGGCATGAAGTGCAACATGGAAGACGCGTACGTCCTCATCGCGGAGAAGAAGATCTCCAACATGAAGGATCTGCTCCCCGTCCTCGAGGCCATCGCCAAGGCGCAGAAGCAGCTCCTCATCATCTCCGAGGACGTCGAGGGCGAGGCGCTCGCCACCCTGGTCGTCAACAAGCTCCGTGGCACGCTCCACTGCGCCGCCGTCAAGGCCCCCGGCTACGGTGACCGCCGCAAGGAGATGCTCAAGGACATCGCCGTCCTCACCAACGCCTCGGTCATCGCCGAGGAGCTCGGCCTCAAGCTCGAGAACGTCACCCTGGCCGATCTCGGCACCGTAAAATCGGTGATCATCGACAAGGACACCTGCACCCTGGTCGGCGGCGCGGGCGACAAGGACAAGATCAAGGCGCGGATCGCCGAGATCCGTGGCCAGATCGAGAGCACCACCAGCGACTACGATCGCGACAAGCTCCAGGAGCGCCTGGCCAAGCTCGCCGGCGGCGTGGCGGTGGTGAAGGTCGGCGCCGCGACCGAGACCGAGATGAAAGAGAAGAAGGCCCGCGTCGAAGACGCTCTCCACGCGACCCGCGCGGCCGTGGAAGAGGGCATCGTCCCCGGCGGCGGCGTCGCGCTCATCCGCGCGCAGACGGCCCTCGAGAAGCTCGATCTGAAGGACGAGCAGCGCTTCGGGGTCAACATCATCCGTCGCGCGATCGAGGAGCCGCTCCGCCAGATCGCCGCGAACGCCGGGGAAGAGGGCTCGATCGTCGTGCAGAAGGTGCGCGAAGGCAAAGACTCCTTCGGCTACAACGCCGCGACCAACGTCTATGGCGACATGATCGCCATGGGCGTCATCGACCCCGCAAAGGTCGTCCGCTCGGCGCTCCAGAACGCGGCCAGCGTCGCCAGCCTCATGCTGACGACCGAGGCGATCATCGCCGAGCGCCCGAAGCGCGACGCCGCGGCCAGCGCCGGTGGCGGGCACGGCGGGCACGGCGACTTCTAGAGCACCGAACGGGCGAGAATACCCGATGAAGAGCGGGGAATAGCCGCGAGGGCGCAGGGGACGCGAGGGTCAGAGGGATTTTTCGTGTCCCTCCTCGCGACCCTCGCGCCTTTGTGGTCTTTCGCCTGCTCTTCGAGCTCATCGGTGCTCAGGCGGGCCGCGCGGAGGCCCCGCGGCTAGTTCTGGAGCGGCGCTGGTTGGAATGTGCTATGCAGGTTCGCTAGCACGCAGCCCTCTCGCCCTGAATTCAACGCGGCGAGAGCTCCCGCAAAATGGTTGTCACGAGGCCGCTCGCTCCACCGAAGCGGGACATCACGCCCACGTTATCAAGATTGCGAGAACCGATGATGAACGCCACTCCGACGCGCCAGAAGCCCCGCACCCCCGCCCAGCTGCTCGCCACGGCCGGTCACCTCACCTTCCGCGCGACCACGCGCGACCGCGGCGGCTCGACCCTCGGCGTCCTCGTGGACTCATCCGGCGCCCTCCAGCACCTGGCGATCGCCACCGAAGGAGACACCGGCACCTGGACGCTGTCCAGCGCGCTCCCGCCCGGCGGCATCAAGCCCGTTCTTCTTTACGAGAGCGCCGCCAACATCCTCCGGGGCGGCAACCTCAACGAGGACGGCAGCATCAACTACCAGGGCGGATCCTACCTGATCGAGTCGGCCTTCGACGGCAAGGAATGGACCGCCAAGGTCAGCGGCAGCGCGTAGTCGTCGCGCTCGATCCCGCTGTATCTCGTGCCGAATAGCCGCGACCGCCAGGGAGCGGGCTTGGCCGTGTGTTCCAGCGCTGCCGCCTGGAGCCCGCTCCCTGGCGGTCGCGGCTATTTCGTCGTGGAAATAGCGCCGGGCGGGAGGGCGTCCCAGCGCAGCGTGTCGCCGAGCAGCGTCGAGATCCGCTTGGGCCGGGCGCCGTCGATCCGCATGATGTAGAGCCCGGGCCCCTGCCCCGAGGTCCGCGTCGAGAAGAAGGCGACGAGCCGCCCATCGGGGCTGCACGCAGGATAGCTGTTCTTCCCCTGGCCCTGCGTCAACCGGGCGAGGCCGCCGCCGTGCTCGCCCGTGGACACGAGATCGGAGTCGGCGCCGACGCCGACGGCAAACACCGTTCGCACCCCGTCCGGGTGATTGCAGAACACCGGTGACGACGCGAAGATCCCCTCCGGGGTAATCGGCTTGTCGTCGACGTACACCCGTTGACCGAACTTGCCCTCACCCGAGAAGGCCAGCTTGCCGCTCGGCGTGAAGGTGGGATGAAGCGCCAGTCCCACGGTGGAGGCGGGCTTTACCCCCGCGAAATCCGGCCCGAGGAAGACCTTCAAGGTGCTTCCAATGCCGATGGAGAGCGCCACCTGGGATTTGTCGCGCGAGAACGCGATCCCGTAGACCGAGCCCTCGACCGGGAGCTTGACCGGAGCTCCATTGGCGCCGAAGATCCGGTAGACATCGTCGTTGACGCTGGCCGTGTAGAAGAGCTCGCCGTTCTTGCCGAACGCGGGCGCGAGCGCCACGGCGCCCTGGGGCGAGACGGCCTTGGCGTCGTGGCCGTCGGCGTCGATGGTGA
>JBDTXR010000222.1:0-14521 GCA_040006075.1 Byssovorax sp.
CGTCACCTCGTCGGGCTCGCCGCCGAGGCCGATCACCTCGTCGATCGCCGCGCCGACGCGGTCGACGGTGCTCGGCTCGGGCCGGATGTTGAGCGCCCGCAGCAGCAGATCGAGCCGCATGCGCGCGCCCTCCTCGGAGCGCCCCGCCAGCGCCGCCGCGCGCTTCAGCCACGCCGGCCGATCGCCCGCGCTGCCGCTCATCGCCACGCGCTCCATCGCGCGCACCGCCTCGCTCGGATCGGCCGCGCGCTCCGCGAGCCGCGTCAAGAGCACGTAGGCCGTCCCCTCCCCCGGCACCGATTCGAAGCACGCGGCGGCGTGCTTGAGCGCGAGATCGATCGCCCCGCGCCGCTCCATTTGCCGGGCGCCGCGGTAGTGCGCCGCGCGCCGGCCGAAGCGACCCATGGCCGCGGCCGCGAGCAGATCGTAGGTCCGATCGAGGATCGGCAGCCCGCCCTCGACGTGGGCGTTGCGCTCCACCAGCGCCACCGCGTCGGCGCGCGACGGATCGCTCTCGATCGCGCTCGACGCCGCCACCAGCGCGTGCTCGGCGAAGCCCTGGGCGTTGGCCAGGTTCGCGGCCTCGATCAGCAGCGACGCGCGGGCCCGGTGCGCGTCGTCGCCGCGCGCGCGGTTGGCCCGCGAGGCCAGCGCCTCGATCGCCCACTCGGCGCCGGCGAAGGCGAACAGATCGCGCGCGTAGCGCTCGACCCCGCCGCGGGGCGAGATCTCCCCCGCGCGAAAGAACGCGTCCTCGGCGCCGCGGCGATCTTCCGCGAGATCCCAGCGCAGGCTCCCGAGATCGCGCCACGCGTTCGCGGCGATGCCTCGCAGCGATCCGATCGCCGGATCGGGCCCCGCCAGATCGTCGCGCGGCGGCGGCACGATCTCCGCGCGCGCCAGCACCACCAGCGCCGTCGCGCGGGCCTCGACCAGCGCGATCCGCCCGTCCGAGCCCAGCGATCCCTCGACCTCGCGCAGCGACTCTTCGAGCGCGTCCGCGCGCTCCAGCACGGTCGCCGCGTCGGCGCCGCCCTCGCTCGCGCGCGCCAGCTCGTGCGCCGCGCCGTCGAAATCGCCGGCCGCCGCGCGCCGCTCGCACAGCTCGATCAAGAGCTCGCCCGCGAACTGCCCCAGCCCTTCGGCGGCGACGTAGCGCTCGAGCACCGCGATCGCCAGGCCCGGATCCGCGGTCCGCTCCGAGAGCTTGAGCAAGCGCGCCCGCAAGATCGGCACGCGCGGGCCGAGCACGTCGAGCGCGCGCCGCGCGAAGGGCCGCACCTTGGATCGATCGAGCTCCGAGAGCGCGTCGAGCGCGTCGACGATGGCCTCGGTGAGATCGCCGAGCGGCTTCGGCTGGGCCAGCACCCACCCCAGCGCGTCGGTCAGCCGCGGCGTCTCGCGCAGCGCCGTCGCGCGCTGGAGCAGCTCGATCATCGCCATGCGGCTGCCGGGCCGGAGCGCGAGGCGACGCTGGGTCCAGCCGAGCGCGAGATCGGGCTCGCCCAGCGCGTCGAAGGCCGAGGCCAGGCGCGCGCAGAGATCGCTCCGCGGCGGCACCACCGCCATCGCCCGCTCCAGCGCCGTCGCGAAGGCCCGATCGGTCGTGCCCTCGGCCGAGGCGGCCGCCAGCGCGGTCACCGCGCGCGTCGACGTCGGATCGGCTTCACAGGCCTGCGAGGCGGCATTTCGAGCCGATTCCATCGCGCCGGACTGCGCGTAGAGCGGCGCCGCGACCGCCAGCAGCGCCGCGCGCAGCGCCGGCCACACCGGCCCGGCGAGCTGGACCAAGGCGTCGGCGCGATCGTGCGCGCGGCCCACGCGCGTCGCCAGCAGCAGCGTCGTGCAGGCCGCGCCGCGGTGGCCCGGGGCCTCGTGCAGCAGCTCGCGCACCACGTCGAGCGCGCCCGCCTCGTCGCCGCGACGCCGGGCGATCGCCGAGAGCTCGAGCCGCGCGCGCACCAGCTCGACCCGCGGCAGACCGGGCTGCGCGATCCACGCCCGCAGCGCGGCCTCGAGCGGCGCCGCGTCGTCGGTCCGGCGCGCCAGCCGCGCCAGCGCGATCAGCGTCGGCCGATCGCCCGGCGCCGAGCGCCAGCGATCCAGCAGCACCCCGAGCTCCGTCGCGTCGTCGACGTCGCGCGGCCGCTCGCCGATCTGCGTCAGCGCCTCGTTCAGCGGCCCGGAGTCGTGCGCCGACGTCGCGTGATCGCGCAGCGCCGCGCGCGCCGTGAGGCTCGACGGATCGCTCACCAGGGCCTCGATCCAGGCCTCGATCGCGCGCTCGGGGCTGGTGAGCGGCCCGGTGTAGAGCCGCGCCAGCGCCTGGTAGGCCTCGGCGCGCGCGGGGAGCGACGGAGCCGCCTCGGCCCGCATTTCGAGCCGCAGCGCGTGGAGCTCGTGCAGCCCCGCGAGCGCCAGGACCTCGTCCACCGACCGCGCGTCCTCGCCGTCGATCTCGCCTTCGAGGCCGGCGTCGAGCGCCGCCCCGAGCGCGCGCCCCGCGTCTTTGTCGGCGAGCCCCGCGAGCATCCGCCGCCGGTGCACCGCGATCGCGCGCGAGAGCCGCTCGCCGATCTCCGGATCGCCGTCCTCCACCGCGGAGAGCGCCTCGGCGTGCGCGCGACGCACCTCGTCGGCCGCCCCTTGCCGACCGCGCGCCGCGAGCGCCGAGGCCACCGCCTCGGCCGCCGCGCTGTCGATCGGCGCCAGATCCAGCGCCCGCAAGCGATCTTCGAAGGCCGCGTCCTGATCCTTCTCCTTGCCGACCTCGCGCCGCCGCGCCGCCTCCAGGTACGCCGACGCCGCCTCGGCGGGCGACACCGCCTCGGGCGCCCAGGCCGCGATCGTCGCGTAGAGCTCGCTCGCCATCGCGTCGACCGGATCGACATCCATGGCCTCGCGCAGCGCGTCCGCCGCGCCCAGCGTGTCGTCGGCGCGCGCCAGGAGCACCGCGATCTTCACCAGCGTCCGCGCCGTCTCCGCCGGCCGCGCCGGATCGCACAGCCCGCGCAGCGTCGCCGCCGCCATCGCGCACTCGCCGAGCCCCGCCAGCCACCCGGCCAGCTCGGTGCGCAAGACCGGATCTTCCCCCAGGCTCAGCGCCCGCCGCGCCAGCTTGGTCGCGCCCCCGAGATCCCGCCCCCGCGCCGCGAGGATCCGCGCGAGCTGGATCGAGAGCTGCCGCTCCGTCTCGACATCGCCCGCCGATCGCACGTCGATCAGCCGCGATCGCAGGTGCGCCTCCTCGGCCCGCGCCCCCGAGTGCCGTGAAATCGGCGCGTCGTCGCGCAAATGCGCCAGCACGAGGGCCCCGACCGACTGCGGCGCAGAGCGATCGAGCAGCTCCGGCGGCGGCATCGTCCTCCGGGGGAGGATCGATGAGGAGGGCTCGCGCGGGCGATCGGGAGAGGTCATGGCGAGGCTCGGGACGGGGGACGTTCGCCGCGAGCGTACCAGAGGGTACGGAGCCCCTGCCTAATGTTCGGGGAAACGAGGCCCCGCCGCGCAGCCCGACGGGTAACCACGGTCAGCCCCCTTCGAACCGGAACGCCCGATCGTACGTGGACGACTGCGGCCGGCTCTCCGCGACATCCGGCAGCCCGAGCAGCCAGATCGCCTGATCGGTGGCGCGCAGATACCCTTCAACAACATACTCGTTCCAGTAATTCGGCCCGAGACCGTATTTCATCAGCCGCTCGAACGCCTCGCCCTCGTCGCGGGCGCGGAGCTTCGGCAAGGTCCGCTGGAAGAACGACAGCCACTCTGCCTCTCCGGGGCTCTGGATCACGTACGGGCTCGTCAAGGCCACGTGGACCTCCGAGCTCGCGTCGGGGGGCGGCAGCACCCGAGTGAGCCACAGCTCCCCCGGGCGGCCGAAATACAGGTTCGAGGGCACGGTGCTCCGCCGGATCCCGGTGTGGAGCTCGCGCAACAGCACCTGATCGTCGCGGGTACCCTCGTGGACGTGGAGCCCGAGGCGCGAGGCCTGGAGGTGCGCCACCAGGCTCACCAGCTCGGGCTGGAGCGCCAGAGTCGGCGCCAGATCCAGGATCAGGGTGCCAATCGTCTCCCGATCGATCCCCACTGCGGCGTCGAAGAAGGCCCACGCCGTGAAGTGCGATCGGCTGATCGGGCTCAGCGGCGGCCAGCCCGGCGTATACTCCTCCTCGGCCCGCTCCAGCAGATCGGCGAAGCGATGGAGTGGCGGGAGCGGGACCAGGATCTCGGCCAGGATCGAGACCTGATTGACGGCGTACAGATAGGCCGCCTGCGCGGGGTGGAGATCGGCGAGCGCGGTGTCCCGAGCGATGCTCTCGCGCAGGGTCGCCGAGGCCCGATCGGCGCGATCCGTGGGCAGATCCACCGTCGATTTGCGGACGGCGTCCTGGGCCGCGGCGCGGACTTTCTCGGCGTGCGGGCGCACGTGCGGCTTCTTCGGCGCGCCGATCCGGGGCTTGGGCTTGGCCATGACCGGCGCAGCATACCGCACTGCCGCGCCCGCCGGCCTCGCCTCGGTGAGATCGAGGCGATCTGCGCCTCGACCTCGCCCTCGCGACCCGGTAGGGTGCTCGCGTGGCCATTCAGTCCGTCGGCGAGTTCGCGATCATCATGAACACCATCGTCGCGCGCGTCTTTCGCATGATCGACGAGCAGCCGGGCAACACGACCCTGGTCACGGTGAAGCGCCAGATGGAGGCGGCGATCGAGTGGGCCCGCCGCAAGCACAAGCCCGACGCCAAAGAGCTCCTGGCCTTCGAGGCCGCCGCCGAGACCATCCGCCAAGGCTTCCGCGAGGACCCGGCCCTCAGCGACCAGCTCTTCGACCTCCTCGACTTCCTCGAATATCGCCTCTAAATCTGCGCGCACGATCCTCGCTCGACTGCCGCATAGCCGCGACCGCCAGGGAGCGGGCCTTGCGCTTGTTTTCAGCGCGCTCCAGCCGGAGCCCGCTCCCTGGCGGTCGCGGCTACTGTTCGAGGATCTTGCTCGCTTATTCATGGCCCGCTCTCGTCAGGGACCGGCGTCCGCGTCGGTGGCCACGTCCTGGCAGCAGCGGAATCCAAGGTGGTAGTTCCGGTGGCTCTCGGGGTCGGCCACCCGGGAAGGGTGCCAGTCCTTGGCGCGCCACCGACAGTCGTCCTCGTGGGCCTCGGCGCGGGCGAAGATGAACCAGCTCCCCTTCATCTCAGTCTCGCCCGATCCGCCGCGGCTCCCGAGGTCCTCCGGGGCGAGCGGTAGGCTCATGTGCTCGGCGGCGTTCCCGTTGAGATCGTAGGCCCCGAGCGGGCTCACGCAGGCGGGGAACGAGCCCGCAGGGTAGGTGTTCGAGCCGCACAGCGTCCACCCGCCGGCGAAGCACTCCGGGCTCTTCACGGCGCCTGTCGCGCACTGCGAATGATCCTTCTTGAGGCCGTAGCTCCAGCGGATCTCGCGGCTCTTGTTGTGGAGCCAGGTGGCGTAGGGGCGAGGCTTGCCCCAGGCGTACTCCACCTCGGGCTTGTGGAGCGCGCCGGCGCAGGCGCCCTCCCACTCGTGGGCGTCGCAGATGCGTTTGCCAACGGCCTTGCAGAGCAGCGCCGCCTGGCTGGCGCGCGCGTAGACCACCGGGTACTCGCAGGGGATCCCGGGGAACTCGAACTCGTCGATACACATCTTCGCGTCGCTCGCGGTCTCGCCGGCCGCGGGATCGTAGAGCGGGACCATGTTCTTCGCGCGGCAGGGCGCGTGCGGCGCCGCCGGGGCCGCGAGACCCGCCGCGGCGCGGACGGCGCGGCACTCGGAGCGCTTCATGGGATGACGGGTGATCGTCGGGTTCCCTTGCCCCAGCACCGGCGAGGGCTCGATGATCTTCCGGACCTCGGCCACGCTCGCCTCCGAGAGCTCGAGCTCGTAGGCCATCCGGCCGTAAAGCTCCTCGCGCTGCTCGGCGAGCGTTGCAGGCAGAGTGTCACTTTCGGCTGGAGGCGGAGGCCGCGGCGCGGGCGGGGCGGCCGACGAAAAAATTGACGCGCTCGGCGGCGGCGCGGACGAAGGAGGCGCGGAGGCGCTGGACACGGGCCCCGGATGCGGCCAGAGAACAGCGCGCAAGCTGGAGACGGCGCCGACCGCGGCGATCGCGATCGCGGCCCCCACGGCCGGGAAAATCCAGCGGACAGCGCTCATTGGAGGCTGGCATTACTGCCCCTCGTCAATCCGGTCAAACGATGCGGGAAAGCTGGCTCACGCGCTGCGTCTTGAGAAAAAAAAGCGCCGCGAAAATTTGGCCCACCGAGCGTCGTCATGGCGGGTTGTCCGGCATGGCGGCGCACCTTCACAAAGCGACACGGGCAGCCTGGTCACGTCGGACCCGCGCCCTGCTCGAGCGCCGCGCCGACCCCGATTTCGATCTCGATCGCGATCTCACGCCGCCCCCGGTCGCCGTCGCGGTCGACCTTCCCGCGGGCGCGCGGCTCGCCGACGCCGCGGTGGAGCCCGCCGCGCCGGCGCTGAAGCACGAATTCAACTCGCTGCCTCCGCCCCCGGTTCGCAGCCGGTTTCCCTTGGTTTTCGCGGCGCTCGCGCTCGTGGGCGCGGTCGCCGGAGGGTCGCGGCTCCTGGCCTCCACCCGCGCTGTCGGACCGCGAATGCTGGCCTCGCTCGTGTCCCAAGCGCACGTCGCCACCCTGGCCGAGCTCGGCGCGCCCGAGCCTCCGAGCGAGGATCCCCCGGAGAACGTGGCGATTTCGCCGGCATCGCGGGCTGACGCCCACGTCACGCGCGAGGGCTATGCCCACATCCCCGGCGGCGTGCTCTACCTGCCCGATACCTTCGCTTCGGCGGACGGCACCTACGATCTCTATCTCCACTTTCATGGCAACGTCCGGGTGGTGCGCGAGAGCGCCGAGCACGCTGGCCTCAACGCCGTCGTCGCCGTCGTCAACCTCGGGACCAACTCCGCTCCTTACCTCGACGGCTTCGCGGTCCCGGGCCGCTACGAAGAGCTGCTGGCCAGCATCGATCGGGCGGTGACCGCGCGCGGCCTCGAGCACCCGCACCGGCGCCGCGTCGCCATCGGCTCGTGGAGCGGTGGTTACGGCGCCGTCTCGCGCATCCTCGAGCACGGCCGAGGCCTTTCGTCGCTCGACGCCATCCTGGTGCTCGACGGCATCCACTGCGGCTTCTCCGAGGAAGATCCCCGGCTCCTCAACACCCGGATCATCTCCCCCTTCTTCGACGCCACCCGCCGGGCCGCCGAGGGCAAGATCCTGTTCTCGATCACCCACTCGGAGATCGATCCCATCACCTACGCCGGCACCTACCTCACCGCCGGCTACCTGCTCGATCTGGTCCACGGACAGAAGGCCGAGCCGAAGGACGCCGCGCCCGAGCACGTCCAGCTCAAGGCCGCCGAAGGAGCCGTATCGAAGGCCCTGGAGAAATTCATGGAGCCGACCTACGAGGCGACGGTGGGAACGTTCCACGTGCGCGGCTATCGCGGCAACACGCCAGAGCACCACATGGCCCACCTGCTCCAGATGAGCGCCACGGTGATGCCGGAGCTCGTCGCGCGCTGGCGAACGACACCGTAGCTCGGAGAATGGCACTCTCGCCTCCCCCGAGCCGCACCGTCGTTCACGGCGAGGCGCTGGCCTGGCTCGGATCCACCGTCGCGCCGCCGGGGAGCAGCGTGGTGACGTCGTTGCCCGACGTGTCCGAGGTACCCGAGCTGGGCTTCGACGGCTGGCGCGCCTGGTTCCTCGCTACGGCGCGACGGATCCTCCGCTGGATCCCCGACGACGGCGTGGCGATCTTCTTCCAGAGCGACATTCGCTACCGCGGCGCCTGGATCGACAAAGGCTATCTCGTCCTCCGCGCCGCCGACGAGGAGAATGCTGTCCTGGTGTGGCACAAGATCGTCTGTCGCAAGCCGGCGGGCACCATCTCCCACGGGCGCGCCACCTATTCGCACATGATCTGCGCCTCACGCACCCTCCATCCGCCGAGGCGCCCCGGCCCCGACGTGCTGGCCGACACCGGGGTGATGACCTGGAAGAAGGCCATGGGCGTGAACGCCTGTCGCCTCGCCTGCCGCTATTTGCAGGACGAAACCGCGACGCGCGTGGTGGTCGATCCGTTCTGCGGCCATGGCACCGTCCTCGCGGTGGCCAACGAGCTTGGCCTCGATGCGATCGGCGTGGAGCTGTCCGCAAAGAGGTGTCGAGTCGCTCGCAACCTCACGCTGGCTCGCGACGAGCCCTGAGCCCCGCGCAGCGATGACCACCTTCCCCGGCTTCGACGAGGCCTCTCGTGTCTACGCCGAGCACGCGCCGCTCCTCGAGGCGATGCGGACCTCGTACCGGGCTCACGCGGCGCTGTTCGTCGAGGCCCTCGAAGAGGAGATGGCGCGCCTCCTTCAGCCAATCTCGCTCTGCACCTACCGCGCCTCGGGCGGCTCCGGCGGGCGCTCCTGGTGGACAGGCGATCTCGACCACGCGGAGAGCCCGTATCTCTGGCTCCAGCCCGAGGACGCGACTCACGTGAGCCCGACGCACCTCTGGCTGCTGCTCTATGCGCCCGCCGCGGCCTCTCCGGCGCAGCGGGCGGCGCTCCGAGACCTCGATTTCGGGGAAGGCGTGGTCGTCAATCATCCGCGGCGGAGCGGGCCACTCTGCGATCTCACGGTGGCCCTCCGGCCCCGGGATCCGGTCGCGGACGCCGCGCCGCGGCTCGCCCGCGCGCTGCGGCTCCTTTCGATCCCGTTCGATCCGCCGGCGATGGTAGCCTCCGCCCATGGCGACCAAGACCAGCGTGACCGGTGACCGGGTCACGATCGACGACAGCATCTATGTCATCAAGCCGGCGGGCGCGGCCCGGTACACCGTGCTCGACGATTTCGGCGGGACGCTGGGCAATTTCAACGTCCGCGGCAAGACCGTGGTCCCCGACGATTACGGGGTCGAGGGCGCGCACCCCATCGTCCAGATCGCCCGCCTGTGGGTCGCCGCCAACCTCTCCGGCCCCGAAGAAAAACCCCCGGAGCCCCAGGGCAAGATGGTCTGCCGCATCGTGACGCACGGCCGCCCGGGCGAGGCCGATCTGCAGAAGGCCCGCGCCCACCGCGCCTGGCTCGCCGAGCAACCCGGCTTCAAGGGTGCCTATCTGGCGCAAGATCCCGCGACGGGAAAGACCCTCTCCGTGAGCCTGTGGGAGACGAAAGAGCACCTCGCCGCGCTGAAAGATCTCCCGCCCCCTGCGGGCGCCGCAGCGCTGAAGGCCGTCACCACAGAGCAATTTCAGCTCTTCGACGATCCCTGAGCGAGAGCAGCTCGGGTGACGCGGTCGGAAGCACACCCACAAACGGTCGCGCGCAGGGCGGATCGATCTCGACGTGCACCGGGTAACGTGGCTTGATGCGGCGGTCGCTCTCGGCCCTTCGAGCTCGACCGGATCCCGGTAAAAACGAGCGACCGGCTCAGGAGACCTTTCCATGAACAAGCTTCTTCTCTCGCTCGCCGCGCTCTCCCTGCTCACTGCCTGCGAGGCGGGCGCTCCGCCCGCGGGCGGCGCGACCCCCGCCGACGCCGCAAACGCCGACAAAACGGGCCATTTCGTCGTTCGAGCCCCCGGCGGCAGCGTGGTCGAGGTGCTGATCGACAACGACAACATCACCGGTCCCGACGTCTCGGTCACCCGCTACAAGACGGCTTCCGAGCACGCGATCCGGGGAACCGCGTTCGGCAGCCCGGTCGACGTCGCCGTCGCCGACAAGAAGGCCACGGGGATCCTCGGCACCGGCCCCCTCGACATCAGCACCGAGCACCGTGAAGGCAAGGTGCACGTCACCGGCCTCGTCGGCGGCGCGACCTCGGACTTCGAGGTCAACATGAAGGTCCTCAAAGGCAAGATCGGAGCGTGCCTGTACGACCTCAGCTGGACCGGGAAGTCCTACGAAGGCACGCGCGGCTGTGGAAGCTCGGCAGAGCCCGTCTCCGTCTCGGTGCCGACCACGCTCGGCAAATGGAGCGACCCGGAGCTCGGCGTCTGCCTCGGCTTGCTCATGGGCCAGGCGTCGGCTCCGGGGATGTCCGGTGTGACGATGCGGTCCACCAACCCGCACCAGCCGCTCGATCAGGCCGGCGCCCATCCCACGTCCGGCGGCCCTCGCGGCGGCGGCGGCAACTGAGCGGACCGCGCGAGCGGGAAATGGCGCCGAAATCGAGGCTATTTCTCGGATCGGCGCCGTCTCCCGAGCCTGAAGCGGAAATCGCATGGGCTCGATGAAGATTTTCTTCTGTGCCGGGCAAGACAGGGGCACAACCCCGAGACCGGCACGATGGCTCCCGCAACACCCACCCCCTGGATCGAGCTGCATGTTTGGGCCTACGAGGCGAACGGCGCGCGCACCCTCAACGCCCGCCGCAGCCTCGCGGCGCTGAGCGCCTGGAAGCGCGGCGCACGGCCACCCGGCACCAGCTTCGTCGCCGGCTCGCGGATCGTCGACGATCCCGCCCGGATCGACTGGCAAGACTTCCCCGAGCACGAGGCCCACGAGGCCGAGGTCGAGCTCCTGGGGCCCCCGTCGCGGAGCGACGATCGGATCCGGACGCACCGCCCCGCCTCCACCGTGCAAATCGAGACGCTCCGGGAAATCGGGCGCGATCCCGAGGGCCTGGTCCGGAGCCGCCTCCACGGCGCGCGCGCCAACGCCCTCCTCCAGCGCGGGTTAATCGAGCTCGCGCACGTCTCGGGGCAAACCGTGCGGCGCATCTCGGCCAGCGGGCGCGAGCTGCTCCACCACATCGACGCCGGCGACAGCGGCGGCCGCCGTCGCCGAAGCGCCAAGAGCGATTGACGACCCTCGAGCGCGAAGAGAGCCAATCTCTGTCGAATGTGGCTCGCTCCAGAGACTCCCTGCGGCAGGCACGGAGGCCCGCCCTACACGGAGATCGAGCTAGCTTGGGCGGGTGACTCGTTCGAGGGCGGCGGAGAGCTCGCTCAGCTCGAAGGGCTTCTCCACGTGGCGATCCGGCACGCGATCGAGCAGATCGCGCGCCCGGGGCGTGAAGGCTCCGCCGGTCATGAACACCACTTTTTGCGCCAGGGCAGGGGCGTTGGACTGCATCCAGGCATAGACATCCACGCCGGAGACCTCGGGCATCATCAGGTCGCAGAGGACGGCGTCGAAGGCGCTATCGCGCGCGAGCGTGCCAATCGCCGAAGCACCCGAGTCGGCGGTGAGCACCTCGTAGCGATCGGAGAGCAGGGCCGCGAGCGTGGTCCGCATCGCGCGCTCGTCGTCGACGATGAGGATCCGCGCGCGGTGGGTGGAGCTGGGCGAGACCGAGGGCGGGATGGGTTCGGGTTTGGGGGCGTCGATCATGTCGCTTTCGGGGAGGCAGACCGTGAATCGGCTTCCGCGGCCGGGCTCGCTCACCACCTCGATCCGGCCGCCGTGAGCGCGGACGATGGTGTCGCAGATCGAGAGTCCGAGGCCCGAGCCCAGCCCCGCGGCCTTGGTGGTGAAGAAGGGATCGAAGAGTCGACCGAGGTGCTCGGGGAGGATGCCGCGGCCGGTGTCGGCGATCTCGATCCACACCTCGCCGCCGCGACGCTGGGTGGTGATGTGCACGGCGTTCTCGCGCGGCGCGCCCTCGTCGATGGCGTGCGCGGCGTTGACGACGAGGTTCAGGAACACCTGCGAGAGGCGGCCCGCGTTGCCGAGGACGCGGGGCACGTCGCCGTAGTGGCGCCGGATCGTCGCGCGGAAGCGGAGCTCGTTGGCGGCGATGTCGATCGCCTTGTCGAGCAGGGTGTTGACGTTGACCGCGGCGCGCTCGTCGGTGTCGGCGCGCGCGAAGACCTTGAGGTCGCTGGCGATCTTGGCGACGCGGCGGGCGCCGTCGGCGGCCTCCGTCGCGCGGGCTTCGAGGATCCTCGCCTGCTGCGTCGCGACCTCGACGCCGGCGCGCTCGAGGATCGCCGCCGCCGCGTCCTCGCCGAGCGCCGCGATCAGCTCGCCGCGCACCCGCGCGAGCACGCCCCCGAGATCGGGCAGCTCGCGCCGGATGTGCTCGAGGTTGAGCATCATGTACGTGAGCGGGTTGTTGATCTCGTGGGCGACGCCGGCCGCGAGGAGCCCCATGCTCGCGAGCCGATCGGCCTGCGCGAGCTGCGCCTGAAGCTGCTTCTGCTCGGTCACGTCGCGCGAGAGCGCCACGATCGCCGGCGCGCCGTCGAACATCACCTGGAGCGCGACGACCTCGGCCAGGCCCGTCGAGCCGTCGCGCTTCAAGAAGCGGTCTTCGCGCATCTCCAGCGGCTTGCCGGTCGCGGCGATGCGCGCGAGCCGGCCTGCCACCTCGGCGCGATCGTCGGGGTGGATGATGTCGGCGACGGGGCGGCCCACGAGCTCGCTCGCGACGTCGTAGCCGAGCCGGGTCACGCCCTCCGGGTTGACGTAGAGAATGCGCCCGCCGCGATGGACGACGACGCCGTCGGGCAGCAGCTCGATCAGCGCGCGGAAGCTGGCCTCGGATCGGCGAAGCGCCTCTTCGGTGCGCTCGCGCGCGGTCACGTCGCGGAGGATCCCGAGGTAGCGGCCCTGGTCGATGGCCTGCGCGCTGAGCTCGATCTGGAGCAGGCGGCCGTCCTTGCAGCGCATCCGGCGCGCGATGAAGACGCTCTTTCCGGCGCGCAGCTCGGGCATCTTCAGCGGGATGAGGCCGAGATCCTCGGCCGGGACGAGATCGCTCATGCGGAGCTCGAGCAGCTCTTCGCGCGTGAAGCCGAAGAGCTCGCAGGCGCGGCGGTTGACGTCGACGAAGCGCCCGTCGTCGTCGAGCACGAGGAGCACGTCGGCGGCCTGATCGAGGAAGCCGGCGCTGCCGAACCGGGATCGCTCGCTGCTCCGCGGCTCTTCTTCGGCGCGGACCGTTTTCGCGTCTTCGGGCACCATGCGACGTTCACCCCCCGCCCGGACGGCGTATCAGCTTCGAGCCGACCGCGAAAGGGGGCCCGGGCACCCCGGACAGCAGACTCGTGCTGTCCCCCGCCAAGATCGGCTGTCCGACGAAGACAGGCGACCCGAGAAAGGTGCTCAGTCGAGGCGGCGAGCTCGCTATCCGCTCACGGCGCCTCGGCGATGGCCCGCGCCTGGGCGCGCCGGTACCCGGTGGGATAGGCGCTCAGGTAGCGGCGCGCGGCGGCCGCGGCCTCGGTCGGGCGCCCCGCGCGCTGGAGCGCGAGGATCACCAGAAACCCCGCGTCTTCGGCTCGTTCGTCGCGCGGGTTGCTCTTCTGGAACGCCTCGAGGTGCCGGGCGGCGTCGCCGTAATCGCCGCGCTCCACCATGGCCATCCCCTCCACGAACGCGGCCGAGCCGTCGTCCACAGCAGGCTTTGCCGGAGGCAGCGAAGGCGGGCGCCCCGCGGTCGGCGCGGCGAGAGTGGCAGTCACGCGCGGCGCGGCGCTGGCCGGCGCCGATCCCACCGGCGCGGGGACGGGCAGCGCGTCGATCGGTCGGTCCCAGCGCTCGCCCGCGCCGAGGAGGAGCGTGCTTCCCCCGAAGCGCACCTCGACCTTGCCCTCGCGGACAGCCACGCTCCGAAGGTGGCTATCGTGGGCCTCCGCGCGAAACACCGTGCCACGGACCTCGACCTCGGCGTCACTGGTCTTCACGAAAAAGCGCTCTCCCGTGTCGAGGTGGCGCACGGAGAGATCGATGGCGCCCTCGACGAGCGTGACAATCTCGGTCCCGTCGCTCGAGGCGCGGTCGAAGCGCGCGTCGCCCTCGGGGAGCACCGTGGTCACCGTCCGCTCGGGCCCACTCTCGCTCGCTCCGGTGGGCGGCGCGACCGAAGCGTGGCTGTCCGGGACGCGGCGATGAGCGAAGAACAGCAACGCGGCGGCGGCGGCGATCGCCAGCGCGCCCGCGAGGAGGGGCCTCGCGCGAGCCGGCCCTCCCGGCGGCGACACCGGGAGCGCGGCCTCGCGCAAGAGGCGGAGTCGGCCGCGTTGCACCTCCAGTGGAGTCGGCGCGGGCGCCGGCGTCCGCAGCAGGGAGCGGACGTGATCGACGGCGCGGGCGAGCTCGGCGCACGACGCGCACGTGGCCACGTGTCGCTCGATCGACGCGAGCTCGCGCTCGCCGAGGCGACCGTCGCGCGTCGCTTCCACCAGCAGCGCCATGGAGCACGGTTCGGGCTTCATCATCCCATCCTCCGCTTCAGGTGCTCGCGCACTTCGGCGCGCGCGTAGTGCAGCCGGGTCCAGACCGTGGCGACCGGGATCCCGAGGGCTGTCGCCACCTCTTCGCCCGAGAGCTCTTCCAGCTCGACCATCACGAGAACGAGCCGCTTTTCCTCGGACAGACGCGCCAGAGCCGCGTTGAGCAGCCGGAGCTGCTCGGCCTCGCTGGCGCCGTCCTCGGGGGTGCGCCGGAGCACGCCGGTGAGGGCGTTCTCGAGCAGGCCGAGCGCGACGCGCCAGCGCGCCTGCTTTTGCCGGCGCGAGCGGACGATGTTCGCCGCGATGCCGAGCA
>JBDTXR010000223.1:0-14501 GCA_040006075.1 Byssovorax sp.
GGCGATGTCCGGACCTTTGCCGGCACACCCCTTCGCCAGCACCGATCCGCCGACGACCGTCGCGAGCGCGACTGCCGCGAGCACCCAGGATCGCCTGGAAGAACGGCGAACGAGCGGTTGAGCCGGTGGCGAGACGGGCCGAGACGGGGCGATGTCCGGACGTGACTCCAGCGCTTCGCGGTCGAGCCGGACCTTGCCCTCGGTGAACGGCAAGAGGGCGCGCCCGAGCTCTTCCACGCTCTCCCAGCGGGCTTCCGGCCTGGGCTCGAGGCCGCGGTGGACGACGCGCACGAGATCGGGATCGAGCCATGGAGCCAGCTCGCCGAGCGGGCGCGCATCCCCGGCGAGGATGGCTGTCACGAGCCCTCGCGCCGTGACCGGGCTCGGCCACGGCCGCACACCCGCGAGCGCCTCATACAACGAGACGCTCACACTCCACACATCGGAGCGCGCGCTCACGCTCCGCGGATCGCTGATGTGCTCCGGGGACATGTACACCGGCGTGCCGATCACTTGCCATGCTCCCGTCAGCGCCTGCTCTCCAGCCGCCGCGCCCCGGGCCTGGTCGAGCTTCGCGATCCCGAAGTCGCAGACCTTGATCACGATCTCCCCATCTTTCGTCTCGTGGAGAAAGAGATTGGCTGGCTTGATGTCCCGATGAACGAGCGCGCGACCGTGCGCCTCCGAAAGGCCCTCGCACACCTGGACGAACGCCAGCGCGGCCACCGCGGGCGAGAGCGGCCCGCGCGCCCCGATCCAGTCGCCCAGCGTCTGCCCCTGGAGGAGCTCCATGGCGATGAAGAGATATCCATCCATCTCGCCCAGGCCCGGATCCACGATCCGTACCACGTGCCTGTTGGAGAGGCTCGCCACGGCCGTGGCTTCGCGGGAGAACCGCTCTCGGGCCAACCGATCGTCGACCAGGCTCGCCAGGATCAGCTTGACGGCGACGGGCTCGCCGGTGTCGCGAACCGCCTTGTACACCGCGCCCATCGAGCCCTGACCGATGCAGCGCTCGATGGATAGCCCCCCTGGCAAGACCTTTCCGATCCAACCCTCCTCGCGGACCAACGCCGGCTCGGTCGTGGCCAGCGGCTGCGCGGCGGACGGCAGCTCCGGCGGCCAGGTCGCCTCGGTGTCGATCCGATCGACCGTGACCTCGCCCTGGATTTCAGGGCTCGATCGCGCGCTCGCGATGGCGCGGCCGGCGAGGAGGCGCTCGATGCTCCGGACCAGAGGGCGCGCGTCCTCGCTGGCGAACGGCTCGAGGATCCCCGCAATCTCGCCGACGTCGGAGATCCGTGCGGCACAGTCCCTCTCCAGGCATCCCTCGATGAGCCGGGCGACCTCGACCGGCAGCTCGGGGCAGCGCTCGCCAATGGGTCGCGGCGAGGCCTCTTCAATCCGCGCAAAGACCTCGTCGCGCGTCGGCGCATCGAAGGGAAGCACGCCGGCCAGCAGCTCGTACAGCACCACACCGAGGGACCAGATGTCCGTTTGATGATCGACGCGAGCCGAGCTCCGGATCTGCTCGGGCGACATGTACGGCGGCGTTCCGAACCGAGCCGACATCTGGGTGAGGGCCGAGTCTCCCGGCGTTTCAACCACCTTCGAGATCCCGAAATCGAGGACCTTCAGGAGGAGCGTGCCGTCGGGCCTGCGGGTGACGAAGAGGTTCGAGGGCTTGATGTCGCGGTGAACGATCTGGTGCGCGTGCGCCGCGGCGAGCGCCGCGCACGCCTGGATAATCACGTTGGCCGCCATTTGCAGGGAGAAAGGCCCGCTCTCGGACAGCAGATGCTGGAGGTCTTTGCCCTCCAGATACTCCATGACGAAGTACGGTGTGCCGTCGTCGAGCTCCCCAACGTCGATGATTCGCGCGGCGTGCTCGCTCTCGATCCGCGCCGTGGCCCGCGCCTCCCGCAGGAAGCGGGCCACGCGCTCGTCGCCGTCGCCGGCGCCGGTGAGCACCTTGATCGCCACCCGTCGATTGAGCGTCAACTGTTTGGCAGATACGACCTCGCCCATCCCTCCGCGCCCCAGGAAGCCGTCGATTTCGTACTTCTCGGCGAGGATCTGCCCGCGGCGAAGCCTGGTGCTCTTCGCGAAAGCCTCATCGCCCGAGATCCCCCGTACGCCCACTCGGGCGGAGGCTATCGTGATTTGCCCGTCGAGGCGAGGGTTCCCATCCGGGACGAAATCGTATCTGCTCATCGAGCATGAACGCGACGACGACCCGGCTGCGACCCGTGACCGAACCTGACGACGGCTCGCGTCGTCCGATCGGGGTGGTCACCCACGTGCTTTGCTACGACGACCTCACCCGCGGCGATGCGGCG
Source organism: Byssovorax sp. (assembly GCA_040006075.1). Classification (GTDB taxonomy): domain Bacteria; phylum Myxococcota_A; class Polyangia; order Polyangiales; family Polyangiaceae; genus JANYGI01. The sequence continues at coordinate 2,340 of JBDTXR010000223.1, forward strand.
CGCGCGCCGCTGCTCCGCCGCGGCGGGGTAGAGAAAATCGTGATCGGACGCGCGCCGGAGGGTGACCACGTGCTCCGGATCGCCGACGACTGCGCTTCCCGTGCTCACGCGCAGGTGTGGTGCGGCGCGTCCCGCGACGTCATCACCGATCTGGGCGGGAAGAATGGCACGCTGGTCAACGGCGCTCCGATCAGCGGCGAAACCAGCCTCGACGACGGCGACTTCATCGAGGTGGGGAGCACCCTCCTCGTCTACCGCCGGGTCGACGAGGGCACCGCCGCGCTGCTGGAGCGGAAGCTCGAGCTCCGGCTCGGGCCGACGAAGACGCTCGCGCCCGCGGCGATGCGCGTCGCCGTCGAGATCGAGCGCATCGCGGAGACCGACGCCTCGGTGCTGCTCCTCGGGGAGACCGGGACTGGCAAGGACGTCGCCGCGCGGCAAATCCACCAGAGGAGCAAGCGGACCGGCGATTTCGTCGCGGTCAACTGCGCGGCGATCCCCGAGACGCTGGCCGAGGCCGAGCTGTTCGGCCATGTCCCGGGCGCGCACCACGGCGCGGCGCGGTCGCGCCCGGGATACATCCTCTCTGCCGACAAAGGCACTCTGTTCTTCGACGAGGTCGGCGACATGCCCGAGGCGGTGCAGGTCAAGCTGCTTCGCGTCCTCCAGGATCGGTTGGTGACGCCGCTCGGCTCGGATCGGCCGCGCCTGGTCGACGTTCGCTGGCTGGCGGCGACCAACGCCGAGGTGAACGAGGAGAGCTCGCAGCTGCGACGCGATCTCTACGCGAGGCTCGCCGAGCGGGTCATCACCTTGCCTCGGCTGCGAGACCGCCGCGAAGACCTGGGGATCCTCGCGGCCCACCTGCTGACGAGCCTCACCGCGCCTCCGGGGCGCACCCTCCCTCGCGCGATCACCCGGCGCGCGGCCTGGGCGCTCTTCACCGGCGATCTCCCGCTCAACGTGCGTGGGCTTTTCGATGTGCTGAAGGGCGCCGCGCTGGTCTGCTCGAAGGAGCGAATGGATCTGGCGGACTTCAGCGCAGCGACGCTCGGACTTCGAGGGAGGACGATCCCGCCCAGGGCCCCTCCCCCGGAGCCGTCTTCTCCCTCATCCTCCGCCGCGGCGGCCCCGCCGCGGAACCGGAGGCCCGAAGCGTCGGTGATCGAGGCCGCCCTGCAAAAGCGGAGCGGCGTCGTGGGCCTGGCCGCCGCCGACCTCGGCATCCACGAGCGCCAGCTCCGCCGCTGGATGCGCGAGCTCGGCGTCGTGCGCCCGATCCGCGCTCGCTCCTGATCCGGTCTGCGGGGCCCCGTTACAGGCAGTTGCGCTGCACGTCGACGACGCCCGTGGCGCGCCAGGCCGTGTGGCCGCCCTCCGATTTGCCGACCCAGAACTGCTTGACCTCGCCGAGCGACCACGAGGCCCCGTACGGGTTGACCGTGATGTCGATGATCTGATCCACGACGTTCACCGACACCGCCTGGACCTTCTTGACCGCGTTCGCGGGATCGGGGCAGGTCGGCCCGACACCCACGTAGAGCGTCAGCGTCGCAGCCGATCCAAACGGCGTATCGTCGCTCTTGCGAACGTGCACCCGGAGGGTGGTGGCGTCGTGCATCTCCGCCGAGGCCTTGAGCATCGTGGTGTTGTCGCCCGAGCAGCCCGACGCGCCGAAGCCCGGCCACTTGGCGCTCAGCACCTGGAACTGACCGTAGAGACCGGCCGGGCACGCGCAGCCGTTCCCACCGCACGACTCGCCGTTCGAGCACCCGCAGTCCTGGCAGCAGCTACTCTGGCTCTCGCCTCCGTTGCAGGTGCCATCCCCGCACGAGATCGCGGCCACGCAGGAGCTGCCGTTGCACATCTGCCCGCTCGGGCAGCCACAGTCCGAAGGGCAGCTCCCGCACGTCTCACCGCCATTGCACGTGCCATCCCCGCAGGAGATCGAGGGCACACACGAGCTGCCGGTGCACATCTGCCCGCTCGGACAGCCGCAGTCCGCGGGGCAGCTCCCGCACGTCTCGCCGCCTGCGCACGATCCGTTGCCGCAGTTGTTCACCGCGCCGCACGCGCCGCCGTTGCAGGCCTGCCCGCCGGGACAGCCGCAGTCCGTGCAACAGGTGCTCTGGGTCTCGACGCCGTTGCACGCCCCGTCACCACAGAACGTGCTGCCGCCCGCCGGCTGCCAGGTGATCGTTCGAACGGCGAGCGGGCCCTTCACGTTGCCGAGCGCGTCCTTGACCCACACCGCCACCTCGATCGACGAGCCCGGCGCGAAGCCGAGGCTGGCGGGATCGACGGTGGCTTGAATCGACTGCGAGGCTCCAGCGCAGTTGCCGTCGCGCACGGTCACCGCCTTGGCCGCGCCGAAGGTGACTGTCACCTTCGACAGCCCGTCGACGTCCGCGGCCATCCCCGACACCTGCACCGGCCCCACCGCGGCGCTGCCCGACGCGGGCGCGCTCAGGCTGGCCTCGGAGGCGTGATCGGCCGAATTGATATCGCTGCACGCCGGGACGGAGCCGGGGACCCGCATCCAGCCGAGCGCCGATTTGATCGAGTACCCACCGCCGCCGGTGGCCAGGGTGTAGAGGTGCGCGCCCTTGAAGTAGTTCTGCTCGAGCACCTGGACCACGTTGCCGGAGACGCTCTTGACGATCGCCACGTGGCCGTACGTCCCGTAACCCCAGACGATCATGTCGCCTGCCCGCGGCGGCTCGCTCCCGCCGTTCGGGTAGCGATCGAGCTGCTTCAACACCGGATCAGAGTGGTTGTCGTACCAGGACTTCGCGTTGCCGTAGACTCCCACCTTCTTGTCGCAGAGCATGTAGTGCTGGCAGACGAAGCGGTAGGCGAGCTCGGTGCACTGGTACTTGTACCCGTAGGCGCTGCTCCCGTGCACCGCCTTGACCTTGGGACCGTTCTGAAAGGCGTCCACGCCACAGAAGTTGTCGATGACCTCGCCGATCCCCGCCGGCTCGCTCTCGTCGCCGCTGCCGAGGCCGACGATGGCGCCGAGATCCTCGCCCGACGCCTCGTCGATGCCGGCGCTGAAGTCGCCGTCCTCGGCGCATGCGCCGTCGACGCAGACCTCGCCGGCGCCCGAGCAGTCTTGATCACCGGCGCACGCGGGGCCCGCGGTTCCCGTGGCTTGATCGCCCCCGCCGGAGCACGCCGCGACCGCGACGGCGGCGGCGATGGCGACAGCAGAGAGCACAGCTAGCTTCTTCATGATTCCTCCTCGTGATGGGTAGTCGAGACAAGGCATGAGCAATCGCTATGCCGGACAGATGAAGAACCTCGTGGCCCTGAATCCGAGGTGATCTCCGCAGGATCGGCCCGCGCCGACCGCGGAGACGAGCCGACGGAAAGCGCCTGTCCGGACAGCCGCCGGCGCGATGTCCGGATCGCGCGGCGGGCCCGGAGCGACGACGCTCTTCACATGCAGACGCGACTCACCGAGACGACGCCGGACGCTCTCCACGACTGGAACCCACCCTCGTCCTTGCCGACCCAGAACGTCTTGACCTCGTTCAGGCTCCAGGCGCCGCTGTACGGGTTGACGGTGAGGTCCATCGTCTGCTCGTTGATCCCGTTGGTGACCGCCTTCGTGGTCTTGACGACGTTCGGCGGGTTGGGGCACGTCGGGCCCATTCCCACGTACAGGCTCAGCACGCCGCCGGTGGTGAAGCTGGTGTTGTCGGCCTTGCGCACGTATACCCGCAGGATCGTCGGCGAGATCATCGCCGCGGAGGCCACGAGCTTCAACGTGTTGTCGCCGGAGCACCCGGCCGGCCCGAAGCTCGGGTAAGCGTAGTCGAGGACCTGGAACTGCCCGGTGTTGCCCGGCGCGCAGCCGCACGTTCCGCCGTTGCACAGATAAGGACTCGCGCAGCTTCCGCCCGAGCAGCAGGCCTGTCCCGACCCGCCGCACGCGCAGGCCCCGCAGTCCTGAGGACAGCTCCCGCAGGTCTCGCTGCCGTTGCACTGGCCGTCAGGGCACGTGGGCGCGCAGGCGCCGCAGTCCTGGGGGCAGCTCGAGCAGGTCTCGCCGCCGTTGCAGGTACCGTCCGGACAGCCCGCCCCGCACGCCGGACAAGGCCCGCCGCAGTCGACGCCGCTCTCGCCCTGGTTCTGAAGCCCATCCGAGCACGTCGCGCTCGCGGCGCAAGCGTCGTTGGTCCCCGGCGCGCTCACCTGACACCCCTTCCCGTTGCAGGTGCTGGAGACGGCGTACGCGCCGCCCTGGCAGGCATAGAGATACTGGGCGTTCTGCCCGAGCGCCGGTTGACCACAGTACAGGCCGTCACCGGAAGGGCAGCTCCCGCCGCCGCACGACGGGCACGGTCCGCCGCAGTCGATGCCCGTCTCACCCTGGTTTTGAAGCCCATCCGAGCACGTCGGGCCACCCGAGCTCATGGTCGCGGGGCCCGCGCAGGCGAGGCCGTCCCCGTAGCCGTCGTGGTCGGGATCGAGGCACGTCGACGAGCACGCGTTGGGCACGGTGCACGCCGCGAACGTCGCGACCAGGCTCTGGCGGGCCTTCTCGTTGGTCCAGGCCACCTGATCGAACGACGCGGCCAGGAGGCCGATATCCAGCCCTGAAGGGCAGGTCTTGGTGACGAAGCACCAGTCGTTCTTCCAGGTGTCGAAGAACTGCGTCAACCCCGACATGTCGTCGCGCTTCACGACCTTCGAGAGCGTGTCGAAGATGGTGCTCTGGGCGTAGGTCGCGGCCTGGAGGCGGAGGTACGGCGCGCTCGAACCCGCTGTGGCGTCGAGCACATCGGGAACGACCACCTTCGCCAGCCCGCTGGAATCCACGGTGATCTTCGCCCCGAGGTCCGGGAAGCCGCCCAGCGTCCCCCCTTTGAGCAGCGAGGCGAGGATGGCCAGGCGCTCGCCGTTCTGCGCTGCCGCGAACACGTCTTTGGAGATCCAGTCCTCCAGGAGCGCCGACGCCACCGCCGCCGCCGCGCCGGCCGCCAGCGTGGTCTTCAAGCCGATCTTCGAGGCCGCCACCGCGCTCGCAAACAGGCTGTCGATCACCGCCTTCGATACTCCTTCAGCCACCCACCCTTTGATGAAATCAACGCACTCCGGCACGGCCAGGCCCGCGGCGACGTCGTCGAGGTGCTTTACCAGATTCGTGAGGAGCGCGTCGCTCGGCGGCGCCGCGAGCGCGGCTTCGACGTCCCCGATGGCCTGCTTGAGCGCCGTATCCCCCTGCCCGAGCGGAGAGCCCTGGAGCTTGTCCTTGATCGCCCGCCAGCGCGCCGCGACGAGCTCGTCGTCGAGCGTGGTCAAGACCCAGAGTTGCAGCGCCCCGTTGCTCAGGCACTGCGCGATCTCGGCCGCCTTGCCGAGCTTCTCGACCTTCGCCATCGAGTTGGCGAGCACCAGGAAGCCATGAGAAAATTTGTTCGCGCGCGCCGCGGCCGCGCCGTCGAGCCCGAGCGACACGAGGTAGGTGCTGCCCGCGGCGAGGATCCCGAGCTGCTTGGCCGGGCCCGCCTTTCCGGTGATGTCGAGCGCGTGGGTGAAGGCCTCGTTGTACCCTTGCCAGATCGCGTTGCGCGTCGGCGTCGTCTGCCGCGCCAGCTCGGTCAGCTCGGTCACGTAGAGCCCGCGGCGAACCTGGGGATCGTCGAGGGTGAGGACGTCGAGCGCCCCGTGCGCGAACAGCCCGGTCGGCACCGTGAGCGGCGCGGTCGAGCCGGTCACGGTCTGGCTTGTGAAGGCGGCCTGTCCATCGAACTCCACGGCAGGGGACGGGATCACCAGCGTGTGGGAGCTGAAGTGATCGAGGAGCGCGAGCGCCGTTGCCTTGCGGGGCGACCGCGTCGCGTCGAGGATCACCCAGCCTGCCCCGCCGTCGTGCGCGCCCGTCGACGCGAGCGCGTCGCGGGCGAGAGCGCCGCCGCTCCGCGAATAGGCGGGCGCCCAGACGACGCGCACTCCCTCGGTCATCGCATCGTAGCCCGACGGCCAGGACATCGGGAGCTCGAGCACCAGAGGGGAGTTGAAGACCGTGCCCGAGGGCCCGAGCTCGATCTCTTGCGGGAGCAGCGTCTGGCCGTCGGCGGCCTGCTCCCCGGCCGTCAACGCGTGCACGCTCCACTGCACGTCGAGCGGCCCCGAGGCCGCGCCCGGAGGCACGATCAGCCGGGCGCCGGTGTCGCCGAGATCGATCACCGCGGCCGAGGTGGTGGCGTCGGGGATCTTCAAGGTCCCCGAGGGCGCTACACACGAGTCGCCGAGGGACACGCGCCCGGGCGAGCAGCCCGTCGCGTCCGCCGCCACGCCACACGACCCGGCGCCCGCGAGGATCACGACAAGGCACGTCAGCGCGGCCACCGCCCGATACCGAGTGCGTTGCGCGTCGCTCATGACAGGCCTCCTCCGGCGCGGGTCGCGTCATTTCGAGGCCGAGCTGCGGGGCGGGTGAAGATGGGTAGTTTCACGATGTCCTCCTGATCCAGGTTGTCCGGCGCTCACTGCGCAATCGACATGCCACGCGGCGAAGAGGCTCCTGGTGCTGGATCGAGCCGATTTGCCGGCCCCCGCCCGTGTCGCCGCGACGGCGCGACGTCCCTTGTCCGGACATCGCAGGACCGTTGTCCGGACCTCCCGCGCGCCATCGCCGGGCGCCCCGCCCTGGGCGAGCCTGCCGGATCTTCCCGCGCCTCGTGAACGCGTCGATTCAAACTCCGCTCTTCTCTTGATCCTCCCCGAGGGCTATGGTCGCCCCCTTCACCGCCACGGAGGGGGAGCGAACGATGAGCAGCCCGGTTCAAACCAGCCCCACGCAGCCCGACGCCGCCGACCGCGCGAGCTACTACGCCGCCGCGCTCCGCGCCCTCCGCTTCATCGAGCGCCGCACGCCCACCACCCGCCGCTTCGGCGCCGAGGCCGACGCGCGCTGGGCGGCCTTTCACGGCAACCTCGAGACGGCGGATCGCCTCGATCTCCTGATCCGCGACGCCGACGCCCACTGGCCGGCCTCGTTCGGGGCGCGCAACGTCTTTGCCCTCCGTGCTGCGGCCGAGGACGAGGCGTTCGGCGCCGAGTGGCTCCCGCTCGATCCGGTCGACGCCGGCGCGCTCTGGCACCGGATCCTCGCCGAGGCGCCTCCCGCGGGGGTTCGCGAGACGCTCTCCGCCGCCGCGGCCGCGTGGGATCTCGCGCTCGGCGCCTTCGACGCGGGCGCGATCACCCCCACGGACCGGCTCCTCGTCGTCGGCCCCAGCGCCGTCGCCGCGGTCGTCGCCGCCTTCGCCACGGGCAAAGACCTCGACTGGGCCGATCAGGTGGTCTGTGTCGCCACCCCGCCGGCGCACCGCCAGATTGCCGCGCTCGGGGCTGCGTTGCTCGGGGTCACCAAGCCCACCCTCCTGGCCTCCCCCGCGTCGAAGACGCCAGTCGGCAAAGGTCGGCGCCTCGTCGCCTCCAGCGACGCGGCTCCGGACGACGCCGCGTTCGCCCACGCCGCCGCGGCGCGCTGAGGGACCGCCATGCTCGCCACCTCGCGCATCGACATGATCGGGGAGTCGCCGTACGCGCACGAGATGGAGGCCATTCAGTTCGCCGTGAGCGAGCTGCCGAACCACGATCCCTACCGCGTCTGGGGCCTGGTCGAGCTGTTAGAGCCCACCACGGGGCGCCTCTACGAGATTGACCTCCTCGTCCTCGGCTACTCCGCGCTCTACCTGGTGGAGATCAAGAGTGGTCCGGGCAAGTACGAGGGCGACGTCGTCGACTGGTATCGCACCCCGCCCGACGGGCCCAAGCGCTGGATGGATCCCCCGCTTCGCCTCGCCAACCTCAAGGCCAAGATCCTGAAGAGCCGGCTGCGCTCGAAGATGAAGAACCCGGATCGCGCTCCCCGGGTCGAGCCGCTGATCTTCCTCAGCCACCCTGACACCGACATCCAGCTCGGGCCCGACGGCCGCCTCGCCGTGGTCGGACGCAAGCAGCTCCTGGCCGCGATCTGCAAGCACGAGTTCCCGGGCGCGCCGCCGGGCTGGCGGGCCGAGCGCATCGATCAGCCGCGCGCCGCCGACATCGCCCAGGCGCTCTCGGCCATCGGCGTGCGCAAGCGCAAGGGCAAGCTCTACGTCGGCGCCTACGAGCTCGGGCCGCTCCTCGACGACGGCGTCTTCCAGACCGGCGGCGGCGCCGACGGGCCCACCGCGCCGTCGGGCTACCAGGACCGGATAGCCACCCACCGCGACAACCCCAACCTGGTTCGCCGGGCGCGCGTCTACCTGGTTCCGCAGCAAACCACCGTCGAGCGCCGCCAGCTCCTCCGCCGCGCGGCCGACCGCGAGGTGCAGCTCCTGCACGGCGTCCGCGAGCACAAGAACGTGCTCACCTTCAATGACTACGTCACCGACGCCGCGCTCGGGCCCACCGTCTTCTTCGACGCCTTCGAGGGGGGGATCCCGCTCGACGCCTTCCTCCGTCAGAACCCCGAGCTGGGGTTCGAGGAGCGCGTGCAAATCGTCGAGCAAATTGGCCGCGCGCTCGCGTATTGCCACAAGAAAGACGTCCGTCACGGCGCGCTCGGCCCCCACGCCGTGCTGATTCGCCGCGACTCCGAGGGCAAGCTCGAGACTCGCCTCTTCAACTTCCAGCTCGGATCCGGCCAGCAAACGCGCGGTACCGCGCACTGGTCGGCGCTGGCCTCGGATCGCTGGGCGGTGTACCAGGCGCCCGAGCTCCGCGAAGAGTCCTCCGGGCCGACCCCGGTCTCCGACGTCTTCAGCCTCGGGGCGATTGCCTATCTGGTCTTCACGGGGCGAGCCCCGGCGGCCAGCGTCCTCGAGCTCGACGCTCGCCTCGCCCGCGAGCACCACCTCGATCCCCGCACGGTCACCGAGGGCGTCACCAAGGAGCTGGCCGACGTCATCATCTTCGCGACCCAGCGCGCCGTCCCCTTCCGGGTCGACGACGCCGGCGAATGGATTGACCTCCTCCTCGCCGAGATCACCCGCCCCGAGCCGGCTCCCCAGGTCCGCGAGATCGATCCCCTCGAAGCGCGCCGGCTCGACGTCCTCACCGGCGGCCTCACCGTCGAGAGCGTCCTCGGCTACGGCGCCAGCTCGCGGGTGCTCCGCGTCGAGCGCGAGTCCGATCACCGCAGCTACGCCCTCAAGATCAGCATTCAGCCCGAGCACGACGATCGCCTCGTCGAGGAGGCCAAGCTCCTCCGGATGCTCGACAGCACGAGGATTGTCCGCGTCGTCGATCAGCCCACCCTCGCCGATCGCGCCTGCCTGCTCCTCACGCTCGCCGGGACCGAGACCCTCCAGCGCTACCTCGCCCGCGAAGGCACCGTCTCGCTCGACTACGCCAGCCGCTTTGGCGACGATCTGCTCTACGCGCTCGAGGAGATCGAGACCAAGAAGATCATCCACCGCGACATCAAGCCGGCCAACGTCGGTGTCGGCGCGATCGGCAAGGGCGTCATGCGACTGACCCTCTTCGACTTCTCGCTCGGCGTGGCCTCGCTGACCGAGCTCGGCGTCGGCACCGCGGCTTACCGCGATCCCTTCCTGCGCGAGCGCGGCGCCTGGGATCCCGCGGCCGATCGCTGGAGCGCGGCCATCACCCTTCACGAGATGCTCACCGGCGTCCGGCCCACGCTCACCGACAGCGCCGCTCCCGACAGCCCCGTGGCGCGCCGGACCGTCCTCGCCGCCGAGCGCTTCGACTCGGCCGTTCGCGACCGCCTGGTGGTCTTCTTCGACAAGGCCTTTGCCTCCGACGCCGAGCTCCGCTTTGCCTCGGCCGTGGAAATGCGCCGCGCCTGGATGGCCGGGTTCGAGGCCCCGAGTGCCACTCTCCCCGCGGTCCCCTCCCCCGCCTCGGCCCCGCAAGAGCCCGGCCCCGCGTCGACCACGCGCGCTCCCCGGTACGCGACCGCCGCGTGGGATCCGGCCGACCTCACGCCCGAGCAGATCGGCGCCATTCACCTGGAAACGCCGGCGGAGGCGCTCCCCCTCTCCGCGCGGGCCCGCAACGCCCTCGACCGCGCCGGCATCCTCACGGCCCGCGATCTGCTCGATCTCCCGGACAACTACATCTCGTCCGTGCGCGGCGTCGGGCGCCTGGTCGCCGTCGAGATCCTCTCCCTCCGCAACCGCTGGAAAGAGCACAGCGCCCTTGCTCTGGCGCACGTGGCGTCGACTCCCTTCTTCCCGGGCGGCTACGCCGGCGAAGATCTCCTGCTCACCGAGACCAGGCTCGACGCCGCGCTGGTCGCCGCCCTCGACGACGCCGCGTTCGCGAGCCTGTCCGCCGTCGCCGCCGCGCCCGCCGCGCAGATCGCCGCGATCGCCAGCCGAGCGGGTCTGGAAACAACCGCGCTCACTCGCCTCCTCCAGGGAGAGAGTCGCGCCGCCGGCGAGAGCGCCCGCCCCGCCACGCTCGAAGCCTGGATTGCCGCTCTCCTGCCCGCGCCGACGGCGAAGAAGAAGCGGGCAGTCTACCTCGAAGGGCTCTATGGCCTCGCCGAGCCCTTTCTTTCCCGCCTCGACGTCACGGTGCGCGAGGTGGCGTTGCACCACGAGGTCACCACCGCCAACGTCTACCTCGCACTCGGCGCCGCCCGCGCCGCGTGGGCCCGGCGCCCGGCCGTGAGCGATCTCCGCGATCTCGGCCACGCCCTCCTCGACGAAGCCCTGGGCGCCCTCCCCCTCGACCGCGCCGCCGAAGCGCTGCTGGCGCGGATACCGCACGATCGCGCGGCCCCCGAGGCCGTGCTCCGCGCCCGCGCCGCGGCCCTCTTCCACATCATCGACGAGGTCGAGCACGGACAGCCAACCCGACTCCGCGTCATGCGCATCGCCGGCGGCTCGATCTGGGCGCTGGCCAGCGAAGATCTCAAACCCCTCATCGAAGCCCTGGGCCGCGCCGCCGACGAGCTCTCTCATCGCACCATCCTCGCCTCGCCGGGCGAGGCCGCGCGCCGCTTCGCCGAGATCGTCGCCGGCACCCCGCTCGCGGCCCTGGCGCCCGAGCGCGTGGCCGAGCTCGCGGCGCGGGCCAGCCGCAACGCCGCGCGATCGACCCGCCTCGAGATCTACCCGCGCAATCTCGCCCCGGAGCGCGCTCTGGCCCTCAGCGCCGCCGTGCTCGTCAGCGGCCTCGCCCCCGACGAGATCCAGAAGCGGGTCACGGCGCGCTACCCCGACGCCGAGCCCCTGCCCGCGCGCCCCGAGCTCGACACCCTCCTTGCGCCGCATGGCCTCCTCTGGAACGAGCCACGGCTATGCTACCTCCGCATCGGCGAAGGCCAGATCACCAGCCACGCCACCACCGGATCGCTCCCCCGGCGCTTCCCCACCGCCACCTCGGGCGAGCCCCGCGCCATGGACGCCGACGCCATCCAGGCCCGCGCCTTCGACGAGAAAATCGCCCACGCCCTCGATCGCCGCCTCCTCCGCATCCTCGGCGTCAACAGCGATACCGCCGATCAAGCCGCCGTGATGATCGCCAAGCGCGCAGGCACCGACCCCACCTCGTTCGACACCGAGCTCATCGCCGCGATGAAGCGCCAGATGACCAGGCTCGGCGTCGACTCCAGCGTGGTCTACGCCGCCGACCGCGCCGGCCCCGCCGGCCCGGCGTGGCCCAACCTCATCCACCTGGCCGAGCTGGCCGCCGCCGAAGTCGCCGAGCGCCTGCTGCCCCCGAAGACGCCGCTGGTGCTGGTTTCGCCGGGGTTGCTGGCCCGCTATCGACTCACCAGCTTCCTGGAGAAGCTCATCAATGCTTCCAGGGAACGCGACGCCGCCGCCATTTTCCTGCTGATCCCGGCCGGTGACGGCGCGGGCCTCCCGCTCATCAACCGAGAGCTCCCCGTCCGCGGCGTCCTCGCGTCGGATGGATTGTGGGTCTCGCCCCACTGGCTCGCCAACAAGCACAACTCCGCGGCCTGAGCCGGGACCGAGACCGAGAAAGCACCATGGCTGCACGCAAGAAGAGCGAGAAAAAAGCCGTTTCGGAGGCCACCGGGCAGACGGATCCGAAGGCGCCGCTCGATAGCAAAGAGCTGCTGGCCGCGGCCAGGCCGGTGTTGAAGCTGCTCGCGGAAGATCTGCTGGAGCGCGCGAAGGCATCGAAGAGCGTGACGGCGGCGCTGGAAGCGCGGCA
>JBDTXR010000224.1:0-14489 GCA_040006075.1 Byssovorax sp.
CGTTCATCCAGTTGTCGCTGCCGGTGATCTCGAACGCGCACTCGGCGTAGCCGACGATCTCGCTCTTGTCTTCGCCCTGCACTTCGAAGAGGAGCTGCTCGATGCCCTCTTCTTCGTACACCTCGAGGAAGCGGCGCTTCGATCGCGGGCGCTGGTACTCGACCGTCTCGCGGTTCACGTCGCGAAACACCAGCTTCAAGAACTCCCAGACGCGGTTGAGATCGCGCCGATGGATCCGCCGCACGCGCAGCGTGGGCTGCTCGTCGCTGGCAGCGGCGATCTCCGTGGTTTTCCCTGGCTTGCGCTTGGTGTCGGTCATTGAAGCGGGCCGCAGTGTATCTCAGGATCGCGAAATCAAGACGAAGATGCCTCCCGCTCCTTTCGGGAGGGGAGGCCTCTTCGTGCGCGACGGAGCGCCACGGGAGCGCGTCGCGATCAGGTCGCGGCGTGGTGCGCGTGGCCGACCATGGCGAGGCGCTTGTTGAGCACGTCCCAGTTCAGGCCCGAGAGCGTGCTGGCGACGTAGTCGGCCTTCTTCGTCTGGTAATCGGCGAAGTAGGCGTGCTCCCACGCGTCGACCGCGATGAGGACATGCACGTTGGCGAAGAGGCCCACGTCGTGCTCGGTGCGGACGAGGTTGTTGTAGAGCTTGCCGTCGGTGTAATCGAACACGGTGACGAGCCAGCCGTGGGCGCTCATCAGGATCGCCTTGGAGTCGGCCATCCACGCGTCGTAGCTGCCGAAGCTGCTCGTGATCAGCTTCGAGGCGTGCTCGTCGGCCTTGGTCGAGCCGTTGCCGAGGTTCTCGAAGTACATCTCGTGAAGCACGGTGCCGTTGAAGGCCACCGGCTCGCGGCGCTTGAGCTCGCTGTACTCGTTGTACGAGTAGTTCGGCGCGCTGCGGTCGGCGGTGCCGAGCTTCTCGCGGATCTCGTTGAGCTTCTTCACGTAGCCCTGATAGAGCGTGAAGTGCGCCTTGAGCTGCAAGTCGCTGAGACCCTTGGCGTTGCCGCCCAGGAGATTGTCGAAGTTCTTCGGTTCGCGGGCCATGTCGCCTCCTCGATGTGGGACTGCTGGAGAGGGGCCGCTCGTACCGCTGTCCGGCGCCGTGCGCAACCCCTGGAGCTGCCTTGCGTCATGGAGATCGGGTTTACACCTGGTCAGGGTCTTCCCATCTTCCACCGGGAAGCACTAATCTGGCGAAATGGAACCTGGCTTTCTCGACGAAGCTCAGCGCGAGCGGGACCTCTACCGCAAGCTGCTGGATCTCGGTCACCAGACGGAGATCGAGCCGTTCCTCGACGAGGCCTTGGCGCTGATCGTCGAGCTCGCCGGCGCGCAGCGCGGCTATCTCGAGCTCCTCGACGATCGCGGGCCGAGCTCGAGGCCCGCGACGCCGTTCTCGATCGCCCGCGGCTGCTCCGACGTCGAGGTGGCCGAGATCCGCGCGGCGTTCTCGAGCGGGGTGATCGCCGAGGCGCTCGCCACGGGCAAGACGATCATCGCGGCCTCGGCGCTGCTCGATCCGCGCTTCCGCGATCGCGGGAGCGTGCGCCGCAACAAGATTGAAGCGGTGCTCTGCGCGCCGATCGGCGGGACATCCCGCCCCCTCGGCGTGGTCTACCTGCAAGGCCGTCAGAGCCACGGTCAGGAGGAGCGCGGGCCGTTCAGCGAGAAGAACCGCGTCGACGCCGAGCGCTTCGCGCGCGATCTGCTGCCGTTCGTCGATCGGCTGCTCTACGAGCGCCGCGCGCGCGACGCGACGGATCCGACTCGGCCCTTTCGCACGACGCTCCGCACCGAGGGGTTGATCGGGCGGAGTGAGGCCCTGGCCAAGGTGCTGCGGCTGGTGACGCTGGTGGCGCCGCTCGACATCAGCGTCTTGATCACCGGCGCTTCGGGGACGGGAAAGACGCAGATCGCGCGCTTGATTCACGACAGCAGCCCTCGCGCGCAGCACCCGTTCGTGGAGGTGAACTGCTCGACGCTGCCCGCCGCGCTGCTGGAGAACGAGCTCTTTGGCTCCATGCCTGGAGCGCACTCGACGGCGACACGCCGCGTGGAAGGCAAGGTCGCCGCGGCGGAGGGAGGGACGCTGTTTCTGGATGAGGTCGCGGAGCTGGCGATGGGGGCGCAGGCCAAGCTGCTGCAGTTGCTGCAATCGATGGAATATTTCCCGCTCGGGAGCTCGCGCGCCGTTCGCGCCAACGTGCGAGTGATTGCCGCGACCAACACGGATCTGAAGGCGGCCATGGCCCGCGGGGAGTTCCGGGAAGACCTGTTCTACCGGCTGGAAGTGCTGCCGATGCGGATGCCTTCGCTCGCGGAGCGGAGCGGCGATGTGATCGATCTGGCGGTGTTCTTCTGCGCGCGGGCGGTGGAGGCGTTGAAGCTGCCAGAGCTGACGATGTCGCCGGGAGCTTTGTTGGCGGCGGAGGCGGCGGCGTGGCCGGGGAATATCCGGCAGCTCGCGCATGCGGTGCAAGCGGCGGCGATTTATGCGGCGGCGGAAGGGATGATGCAGATCGAGCGGCGGCATCTGTTCCCGGAGGCGGACGCAGACTCGGCGCGGAGCGAGACGAAGCGGTTGACCTGGCAGGCGGCGACCTGGCAGTTCCAGAAGGGGTATCTGGAGAAGACGCTGGGGGAGATGAGCTGGAACGTGAGCGAGGTGGCGCGGGTGCTGGATCTGGCGAGATCGCATGTGTACAATTTGATCAAGGCGTTCGGGCTGGAGCGGAAGCGGTGAGGCGCGAAGCTTCGTGCCGATTTCGCACCAAGCCCAGGCGCGCGGAGTGTGACCCATTGCGTTCTCGAATTCACTCTGATAGCCATTACACGATGCACCAATCGCGCGGGGATACCCTCGGCGGTCGCCGCGGTGGGGACCGATCGAATGGCCACGGATCGTCGTTTGTGGCGACGCCCGGCCACGTCGGACGACGCCTCGCGCGGTCCTGAGCCGGCATATTCCTCATGCGATCCTCGACCTCAGCGCGCGCGCCCTCGGAAGGCGATGCCACGCGGTTCGGGGAAGCTTATCTGGAGGACTGTCGCGCGCTGGTGCTCGACGAGATCCGCGCCATCATCCGCGCGGGGACTTCAGGCGACGAGCGCGCTTACGGGCTGATGCTCGATTACCCTTTGCGCCCCGCCAAAGGGCTGCGTCCCGCACTTTGCATCGCGGTATGCCGGGCGCTCGGCGGAGATCTCGAAGAGGTGCTGCCCTCGGCCGCGGTCGTCGAGATTTACCACAACGCCTTCCTGATTCACGACGACATCGAGGATGGATCGCTTCAGCGGCGCGGCGGGCCAGCCCTGCACCAGAGCCATGGCATTCCGGCGGCGGTGAACTGCGGCGACGGATTGCTGGCCTTGACTTTGCGGCCTCTGCTGCAAAACACCGATCGACTCGGCCTGGGACGAGCGCTGCGCGTCCTCGAAATTTACGCGGCCATGGTCACTGAATCGTTCGAAGGTCAAACCCAGGAGCTCCAGTGGATCGCCGAAGGGGCGTGGGACCTCGCCGATGCCGACTACGAAGGAATGGTCCTCAAGAAGACTTGCGGGTACAGCTTCGTCGCACCGGCGCTGGTGGGAGCGGCCGTGGCCAGGGCAGGATCGGCTATTGAAGCGCAGCTCGTTCGGTTCCTCAAGAGTCTTGGCCTCGCGTTCCAGATCCAGGACGACATCCTCAACCTCGAAGAGGACCGCGGCGCGTATGGCAAGGAGCTCGCCGGGGATCTCTGGGAGGGGAAGCGAACATTGATGCTCCTGCACGCGCTCCGAAATTCAAGCGAAGGCGACCGGACACGCGCGCTCAGAATCCTCGCCAAGCCACGTCCTGCAGGAGATCCCACCGCGGCGCAGCTCCCGGACTTGCTGCGGGAAATGGTCGACAGTGGGATTATCGACGACCCCACGCGCCGCGCGGTCAAGACCTACCTGGAGCTTCGGTTGAAGCCTACCGGGTCGAAGTCGGACGACGACGTTCGGTTCCTCCAGGAGCTGATTGACACGCACGGCAGCCTTCGACACGCTCGCTCGGTGGCGTCGAGCCACGCACGGGCAGCAGACGCCGAGTGGCAGGGGCTCTCGGAGGCGTTGAACGACAGCGTTCACGTGCGTTTCCTCGGCTGGCTGAAGGACTACGTTATCCGGCGGGAGTGTTGAAGATGACGCGTTCCAGAACGGAATCCCCTGCGCCCGCCCCCGGGATGAATGAAGACGCCGTGTTCGACGCCCTGTGTCGAATTCAAAGCGATACCCACGCCAAAGAAGGACCGGAGGCCTCGTTCGCCAGATTCCTCCAGGAAGCCACAAAAGGGCCCGCGAACGACGAGGACGACTTCCCCGATTTCTCGAAAGAGCCGGCCTGCGGGCCGTCTCCGCGATCGATGCCGGAAGCGGCAGAGCCGGAGCGCGGGCCCGAGGGCACGGACGCGCTGATGAAGGCCCTGCTGCGCACGCTGGGCACATACCAGGGCCTGCTCGAGCGGTACAACCGGGATTTCGACGAGGTCTTCGCGCGTCGAGCGCGCGCCGAGCCCGAAGAGGACGACGAAACCATTCGACGCCTGCGAGCGGCTCAAACCATTCTCGTGAAGTACCCGGTGGCCAGCCAGGCCGCGTTTGCGGCTCTCGTACGCGAAGGAAGGCTCTTCGCAAAGACCGAGGAGGGACAGCGCTGGAAGCGTCGCCTCACCCCCTCGCCAATGCTCGCCAAGGCGCGGACGCTCTTCGAGGGCCTCGCCAAGGGGATTGTGGCCGAGCAGGGCGCCGCACTCCCCTCAACCTATGTCGAGGCGCTCGTCCACGCGCTCGATCGAGAGCTGGAAGGCGTCCTTGCGGACATCGGCGGAGTGGGGTCGGATCCATGAGTGTCCTCGGTCTAGCGCCCGATTTCGAGGAGGACGACAGCTTCCTCCACGCGATGCTCGGCTTGCTCGTCGCTGGGGGCGAGATCCGCGCGCTCGTCGACTCCACACAGACCGAGGTCCCCGTGGAGGCGCCCGCGCCCGACGACGCGATGGTCTATGCGCTGCTCGGTCTGATTCGCCTGCAAAACAAGCTAACTGGCGTCGTGGAGTCCTGGGCGACGGAAGAGCCTCGATCGACACCTCGAGTCCAGAGCGAAGTCGCTACCCCGCCCCTGGAGAACATCCTCCGGTGAGCACCTCCGCCGCCACCCGGACTGCCCTCCTCGAGGACGCCGACTACTGGAGAGGTCCACCCGCCGACGTCGGCGGAGGATGGCCGCACAAGGAGTGGCAGCATTTCGTGATCTTCGGCGGAGAGTGGACCATCCTCTTCAACCTCAACCTCGACGGCACCGGGGCCGCGCGCACCATTACCATTCTCGACCGTGAAGGCTGGCAGGGTCATGTCGCGCACTGTCGAAATCCTCGCTTCCGGCCCGGTCGCCTGGATGCCACGTTCGACCAGGCCGGGATGCGCTGGCGTGACGGTCGCTACGAGATCTGGCAGCACGGCACCGGCGTCCGCCTGGAAGGCGTGCTCGAACCAATCTCCACACCATCCCTCACGCACAACATTCACCTCGGGCCAGGAGCCCACCTGAGCTGGTGCCTGATACCCAGGCTGCTCGCGTCCGGCTGGTTCGAGGTCGACGGGCAACGCGTCCCCTTCGAGGGACGTCTCGCCTATCACGATCACAACTGGGGTCGCTTCGGCTGGGGCGGCGACTTTTCCTGGGACTGGGGCTGCGCCGTGCCCGACGATCTGGCCTCTCCCTGGACCGTGATCTTCGCGCGGATGAACGATCGCGCCCGCCACCGGACCACCGCCACAAGCGTGTTCTTGATGAAGGACGGCAGACACGTTCGCTATTTCCGCAACGCCGAGGTGCGCTTCGAGACCGAGGGGCAGATGGCCCCGCGCCCGTCCGGACGCGTCCCTGCGGCGGCCGCGCTGCTCGTGCCAGACGAGGATCACGACGTCCCCCGCTGGACGCGATTCGAGGCGAGCAAGGGCGAAGACACTCTATCGGGCCAGGTCGAGGCGCGCAGGCGAGGCCAGGTTCTGATCCCGGCCGACAACGATCTTTGCCGGATAGTGCGCCTGAACGAAGTACACACCCGCGTTCGCGTGGAAGGGCGAATCGCCGACGAGCGCGTGCATTTCGAGGGCCCAGGCGTGCTCGAGGTGGTCCGTGGCTGAGCCGGTGACAGACATCCTTCGTCGCGCTCTGCGGCTCGTGGAGGAGCGTCGCGCCGATGCGTATGCCGGGATGGCGGGGAGCCTGGATGGGCTGTCGCTGGCAGTGTCGGTGTCAGTGTCGGATTGCCTGGTGTTGCGAGGCGCGGAGGGCGCGCTCCGCGAAGAGCCTGTCGAGGGGCGCGCGGCGATCCGGATCAGCACCGATCGCGACTCGGTGCGAGCGTTGCTGGCAGGGCGGATGACGCTGAACGAGTCGCTGCGAAGCGGGGCGATCGAGCTTGCCGGGACGGCCGAGGCGCTGGGGCACGGGCTGCGGGCCTTCGAATTTTTCGTGTGTGCGCTGTTGCGAATTGACGAGGCGGAGCAACTCCGTCGCGAGCTGGAGAGATGATCATGCTCAATTTTGTCCACCAAGCGGACCCCAACCCCATCATCGACGCTCTCGACATTGCGCTGGAGGCGCGGTCTACGTTTCTCGAAGCGTGCCTTCGCACCGATTGTCTTCCCGGGACAACTCAGAGCCTCAAGGAGGCCATGTCGGATTCTCTCAACTGGCACTCGATAATCCTGAACGCCATCAAGACGCACGCCGACGATTGGGGAAAACAGGTATTACAAGGGCGAAAGGATCATGTCGCGCGCAACGCAATGCTTCGCGTTCTCGCCGAAGAGAATGCGAATACGAAGCTCGAGAATGAGCTCCAAGCGCGCCTGCACCGGAGCGCGGAAGTTTCCCTAAACCTTCGGGATACCTATGCTCACCCGACTCCCGAGCAGGGACGGATCGAGATCCATGCGAGAGATGAAGTGACGAGTTTCGTCGAGCAGCACCTGCTTTACTTCTTCGTCAACCTCGCGCTGCCCAAGGACAACCAACCGCGCGCGGACTTGGCGCACCTCGACAGATGTATCTTCCAGTGGCACACGTGGCTACCCAAAGAGCTCCTGTCGTTCTACGACGCCACCATCCTCGAGATACTCGCCGGACGATCGCTCGCGGGCAGACCTTCTCTCGACGCCTACCAGGCGAGCCTCGATGCGGCGCTGAAGAAGCAGTTCGGATCGAGTTCTCCGGTTCCGCTCTTCGAGAATCATGTGCCGGCTCGCGTCAACCTCGAAAGCCTTCTCCTTGGCGCGCCGGCTGACAAACGGATAGACTTGCTGTGGAGCTTCATCCAGGACTGGAGGGGCAGCCGCGAGGGAGTGCGTAAGCTGCTCGACCGCGGAGAGCAAACGGCCCGGTGGATCATCGGCCTCGTGGAGCAATCGACTTTCGATTCCAAGGCCGGAGCGCCATATACGTTGAAGCTTTTCGTGCAGATGCGGGCGACCGGTCGCGATAGATGGTTCTTCGATCCCGTTCGAGTTCGCAAGGTCATCGACGCTGCCGACGCGATCACCCACTCTGCCGCCCAACCGGGCGAGCCCTATCCTTCTCATGAAGCCGCGGACGCGATCGAGGATGCACGTCGGCTATTCCTCGCGAGCGCCAGGGATGCGCGGAAATGCCATGAAGAAGATAAACGCCGAAGGAAATATCCCCGCTCGCATCGAGCCCAACCGCTGGAAGAACGCGACTGGAAGGAGTCCGTAGAGCTGGAGAAGATATGGTGGTCTTCCTTCGATCGTGTCTTTCATCAATCGAATTCGCCATGGAACTCGACAGTGCTCGCTGCCTACTGTCACGGCAGTGGCTACGCATACTGGAACCTTCCCCAGGGGAACACTCGCAAGCCGGTCGTGAAGCATTTGAAGTGCGAATTGGAGAAAACTCGAACCTCCGGGACGGTCACCATCTTCGGCTCCGGCATCGCGGGCATGACGGCCGCGCATGAACTCGCGGAGCGAGGATTCAAAGTCCTGCTCGTCGAGTCCGCTGCCCCCGTCAACGCCCAAGAAGAGTTCCAGCCGGGCGGGTTGGCGCGAACGCACTGGGCGGAGGCCAGCACGCTCAAGAGAACGCGTTCTGGCGAACCGGCCCCCGTTTACACGCTGCCAGCGGGTCACGCGATCATCCCGGCAACCGCATTCCCGGGAGAACACGGCTATCGCCTGTTTCCCAGCTTCTACCGGCACGTGTTCGACACGATGAAGCGCACTCCGATCGTCGCATCCAAGGCGACCCACGGCATCTTTCCGACGGCCTTCGACCAGCTTCAGCCCACGTTCCAGCAGGTATTCGCGCGCCGCGCGAGCTTCGTCCCGCTCAGCCGAACCCGACCCAGAAGCCTCGAGTCCTTCCGTGTGGAGTACATGAGTTTGACGGAGGGGCTAGGCTTCGAGCGCCGCGATCTAACGCGGTTCTTCTTCAAGCTGGTCCGGTACCTGATGAGCAGCACCAGGCGTCGTGCCGAGCAGTACGAGAACATGTCACTGCTCGACTTCCTCGGCGGCGAAGACTGGTATTCCAGGCCATTCGTCGAAGCGATCAAAGCCGCTCCGCAGGCCCTCGTGGCGATGAATGCCAAGCAGTGCGACGCGCGGACGCAAGCTAACATCTACCTCCAGCTCCTGCTGGATCAGGTGCTGGGTAGCCAGTATACCGACAGCACGCTGCGGGGGCCCACGAGCACGTACTGGCTCGATCCCTGGCGAGAGTACCTGAAGCAGATCGGAGTCCATTTTCTCAACGCCAAGCTCCTGAGCATTCTGCGCCCACGCGACTCGAGCAACGCCCAGGAGAATCAGGTATTGATCGATCTGCAGTGTCCACACGATGAAGGACCGCCCAACTCCACAGCTCCGGCAACCGTCGCTGAAAAGCAAGATTTCATCAAGAAGTCCAGCTACTTCGTCATCGCGCTCGACCCAGTGAGCGCGGAGCAGGTTACCTGCGGGTGGGAGTCCACAGGCGTGCCAAGCGATCTGCGGCGGTTCGCCAGCTACGTCGATGTGGCTCTTCCGAAGCGAGTGGATCGCTACACCGTATCTATCCCGTTTCGAGCGCCGGTACACCGACAGATCGCCGAGGCGAAGCTGAGAAACCTCCTCGATCTCATCACGTCGGAGAGTGGCAACGATGATGCCAGCCCGCGGGTTCGATCCGCCTTCCGCTCGCTCGATCGGGCGACGGGTGAGCTCGTCCCGTCCGGCGATTTCGTCGATGAGTACCGGGTCTCGCTGTGGTTTCAGCGCAGGATCGGGCCTGACGAAATCGGCCTGATCGAACAAACGCTCTCGTGCTGGCTCCCTGACGACGAGGAGGCGCGACTGACCAGCTACGAGCCGGAGTGGTTCGACGACGTGACGACGGTGAATACGCCGCGTCTCCCCGAGCAGCTGTACGGCGACGACCCGCGCGACCGGTTCCAGACGTTCACTGGCATTCAGTACTACTTCGCGCAGGATTTCAAATTAGTACGGGGACACGTTTATTTCCCCGATACCGAGTGGGGTCTGTCGGCGGTGTCGCAGTCTCAGTTCTGGTGGCACGAGCCGCCGGCGCTGCCCTTGAATGTCAGGGGCGCGCTGTCCGTCGACATAGGCGCATGTCGCCAGAAGTCGTCGTACACCGGCAAGACGCTCCTGGAATCGTCACCCGACGAGATCCGGCGCGAGGTCTGGCGCCAGATCAAAGGCAGCCTGCGGACTACGCGCGGCGCGACGTCGCTCGTGACCAGCCTGCCGCTGCCCTCGCCGACGTACTATCACCTCGACGAGGGCCTCGTCTTCGCCGGCGAGGATCTGAGAAAGAACCTGACTCCATTCCTTATCAACAACGCAAGCGACTGGGCAAAGCGACCTCGGTGCAGTCCGTGGGTTCCCGGGGAGAGCAAGTTCGTCGACGGTGCCCGCTCCGATGGCACCGACGTCTGGCAGGCGCCGCAGGGCGGATACAGGATTCACGACGACCAGATCGTGTTCTGCGGACACTACATGCGAACGTTCACGCGCATGAGCACCATGGAGGCCGCCAACGAGTCCGCTCGACACGCCGTGAACGCGATCCTCAGCCATCTGGCGCACGCGAAGGACGACGATCCGCGAGAGATGGGCGGCGTCTCGGGCGACTATTGCCAGATTTGGGACATCGAGCAGAACGAGCTCGAGGACCTCGGCTTCTTCAAGCGGGTCGACGAGAAGCTCTTCGCGGCAGGCAAACCGCACATCGCGGACATCCTGCAATTCGACAAGATCGCCGACCTGCAGCACCCCGAGCTGAGCCCGGGGCAGGCGCTGGCAACAGCGCTCGGCACCACGTTCGCCAAAGACTGGGGTGTTCAGCCCGGAGAACTCGTGGGTGGCCTCAACGGGCTGGTCGACGTCGCACGCAAACTGGGCAAGGACCTCGGAGGTGCGTCTGGCGGAAGCGAATCGCCGATCATGGCGCTGCTCTCCATGCTCGGAATAGGCAAAGGCATCTCCGGCGGAGCGCCCGACAAGCGCTGATGTTCTCCCCACGACTAGCGAGGGCGAGCAAGGTATGAACACCCCGATATCAACGTTCGACGCCGGAGAGCGCTACCGCGTCCGCGACGTCCTCGGATCCGGCGCTTTCGGGATTGTCTATCGTGTCTTCGACGAGCGGTGGGGGCAAGAGCTCGCGCTGAAGACGATCAAGGATGCCTCGCCCGAGCTGCGCCAGTGGTTCAAGGCCGAGTACCGCAGCCTGCGCGACATCGCGCATCCCAACCTGGTGCGGCTGCACGAGCTCCACGTGGACGACGGGCTGTGTTTCTTCACGATGGATGTCGTGCAGGATGGCGAGCTGTTCACCCGTCGGCTCGACTTCGACCGCGAGGGACCGGAGGCGGATCAGCGGGCGGCGATCCGGAGAATATGTCGCGCCGGCCTCCAGCTGGCCGACGCGCTCCGGACCGTTCACGCGTTCGACAAGTGCCATCGTGATATCAAGCCGACCAATATCCTGATGACGGCCGCTGACCAGGTCGTGCTGCTCGATTTCGGCATGGCGAGCCCGGTGGATCGCCACCGGTGGCTCGACACTGCCCGCGACACCGTCATGGGCACTCTTCCGTACCTCGCGCCGGAGCAGTATTTCGACCCACGCCCGCTGCCCGCCTCGGACTGGTACAGCGCGGGCCTCGTTCTCTACGAAACACTCGTCGGCGATCTGCCGTTCCAGGGCGATCCGCAGCAGGAAGCGGCCGCGAAGCAGAGCTTGCCCCGGCCCCCAACCGAGCTCGTCGGCACGATTCCAGGACCTCTGGAACGATTGATTCTGGGGCTCCTGGAGCCTGATCCCAGGCGTCGCCCTTCGGCCGATGAGGTGATCGCCGTTCTCCGCGAGCAGGGCGACGAGCCCGATACCCGGGTCTACTGGTCATCGCGGAGGGCAGAGATCGAGCAAGATTTCATTGGCCGAGACGGAGAGATTGCCACTCTTCGAGCGTCCTTCGCGGCGGCCGGCGAGGGACACTTCGTCGCCGTCGAGGTCGTGGGACCTTCAGGCATGGGCAAGACCGCGCTGGTGCGTCACTTCCTCGCCGAGCTACAGCGGCCCGGCTCCGATGCCCCTCTCGTCTTCGAGGCGCGCTGTCACCCGCACGAGTCCATTCCGTACAAGGCTTTTGACGCGGTCGTCGACGATCTCACCAGGTACTGGGTCGGGCTCGACGCAAAGGCCGCAGCCGCGCTTTGCCCGGACGAGGGAATGGAGGCGCTCACCCTCCTGTTTCCCGAGCTGCGACGGGTTCCGCTCCTCGACGCGAAGGCCAGCTCGCTCGTGCGGCGCGGCGATCCCCGGGCGCTGCGTCAACTGGGTTTCCAGGCGCTGCGGGCCGTTCTGGCGAAGCTGCGGGCGCTCCACCCGGTGGTCCTCTGGGTCGACGATGTCCAGTGGGCAGACGCTGACAGCGTAGCTCTGGTGGAGAGCGTCTTCGGGGTGGAGGGCGCCCCGCCGGTCCTGCTGCTCCTCTCGCGGCGCCCGGACGATGAGACGGCTCAGCCAGCGTTGCACGCGGCAATCTCGCTCGCGCAGCGGCAGGGCAAGCCGTTCCAGATCAATCTTGGCCCGCTCGCGGTGGATTCTGCGCTTTGCCTGGCACGGTCGATCACCGAGCGTGCTGGTGGAGCCGCGCTGGGCGCAGCGTCGGCGATCGTGGAAGCTGCGGCCGGCTTACCCTACCTGGTGTCGGAGCTCGCTCATTTCGCAACCGAACGACGGGAGATCGAAGGCGATCGAAGCCCTGGCCCGACCGCCGCGTCGCTGATGCACGAGCGGCTACAATCCTTGTCATCTGCGGATCGAACGCTGATCGAGCTGGCGGCCTTGTGCGGAACGGCTCAGTCTCCTGCCGTGTTGCTGGACGCGGCCGGGAGCCGCGATCGCAGCCGGTTCCGGGATCTCTGCGTCCTGCGTCTCCTTCGATGGAGCGGCGTCGGCGACGACGAGACCCTGCAAATCTACCACGATCGCCTCCGCGAGTCCGTGGTCGGCGCCCTCGATCCGCAGCTGAGCGTTCGACATCATCTCTCCCTCGTCTCCGCCATGGAAGCCTCGGGCTTCGGCGATGCCCAGCAGTTGATGGGTCACGCCCTCGCGGCAGGAGATCGCGTCCGCACCGAGCGGCACGCGCTGACAGCGGCGAAGCGCGCGGAGACGGCCCTGGCGTTCGATCAAGCCGCCAGGCTCTATGGCATCGCCCTGAAGCACACCGCGGACGGCGCGCCGAGAGCCGAGCTGCACGAGCTGCTGGCCGAGTCCCAGGCCAACGCAGGACACAGCACCAGCGCAGCACCGGAGTTCGAGCGAGCGGTCGCGGCGCTCGCGCGCGAGGTCCCCGACGCCGTCCAGCGTCGCGGGTTTCTCCGACGGAGAGCTGGAGAGCAGTATCTCAAGGCTGGCCATTTCGAGGACGGTCTACGGCTGATGGAGGCCTTTCTCGCCGAGGCCAGCGTCAAGCTGCCCCGGACTGGCAACGGCGCTCTCGCGGTCTCCGCCAGCCGACGGATCCGCCTCTATCTCGGCGGTTTCGACTTCACGAGACGCCCTGCGGGCCAGATCGCTCCGAGCGTCCGCGCTCGACTCGACGATCTCTGGGCCGCCACGACCGCGCTCTCGATGATGGACCCGGTGCGGTCCGACGGCGTCGGGCTCATTCATTTCCTCGAGGCGCTGCGGGCCGGGGACGCGGACCACGTCGCTCGATCGCTCGGCTATGAAGCCGCTTTTGCGGCGCTCATCGGAGGTCCGTTTCTCCGCAACAAGGCTCGCGATCTGCTGCGCCGAAATCGCGCGGCCTTGGAGGTCGACGGCAAGCCCTACGAGCGGGCCTTCTACAACCTGGGCGCGGGCACCTCGGCCTTCTTCCACAGCGACTGGAGCGAGGCCGCCACCCTCTGCGACTCTGCCGCTCGAGGTTTTCGCGCCGAGTGCCGCGGCGCCGAGTACGAAGCGGCGGTCGCTGTCGTCTTCAGCCTTCAAGCGCTGGGTCAGGCCGGCAAGGTGTCCGAGCTGGTCGCGCGCATTCCAGCGGCAATTCGTGAGGCTGACGCGCGCGGTGATCTGTTTGCGGCCAACAACTACCGAGGCGGGTTTCACGCGCTGGGTCGCATTGCGGCCGGGCAGATCGATGAGGTCCGGGCGGACGTGCAAAAGGTCGTGGAGACCTGGAAACCTGGATTTTACCAGATGCACGCCTACCATCGAGTGTTCGCCGGAGTGGCGGCGGATCTCTACATCGGCAATCCAAGGTCGGCCATGAAGCGGATTGAAGGAGACTGGCCGGAGCTCGAGGCGGGTCTCTTTCTCCGGATGGAGCTGCCGGCGATGGAACTCCGGTGGACGCGTGCTCGGGCCGCTCTGGCGGTGGCGAATCAGGAGCGAGGCAAGGAGCGCAAGGCGCGGCTCGCTCAGGTGAAGACGCTCACGCGGGCCATCCAGCGTGCCACGGTATCAGCAGCTCGACCGCACGCGGCGTTGCTCACGGCGGGGCTGGCCGCCACCGAGAGCCGCTCGGACGAGGTTATACCGCAGCTTCGGATTGCTCTCGACGGCTACGCTGCGGCGGGCATGGCCATTCATCGCGAGGTCGCCCGCTGGAGCCTCGGGCGCCTGCTCGCTGGAGGGGAAGGAAGAGCGATGCTCACCCGGACCGAAGACTGGATGCGACTCGAAGGAGTCCCCGAGATGGCACCTCTGGCAAGAGCGCTGGCGCCGGGCCTCGAACCCGGCGCGTGAGTCGATTGGTCGCGCGGGCGCGGACCTATCCATGACGATTCACGACGTCATCATCGCCGGCGCAGGGCCTGCGGGCAGCTCGTTGGCCATCGAGCTCGCCGCGGAGGGCTACTCCGTTCTCCTCATGGACGCAGCGCGCTTTCCCCGCGACAAGCCCTGTGGCGAC
>JBDTXR010000225.1:0-14485 GCA_040006075.1 Byssovorax sp.
CCGCGGTGGGCGCGGCGGTGGGCGCAACCACGACCGCCGTCGCTGTTGCCGTCGCCGTCGGCGCCACCGCCGTCAGGCTCCCCTTGCCGGCCGTGGACGTGGGCGCGACCGCCACCGCGCTCGCCACGGCGACCGCTGTCGGCGCCGCCGCAGCGCTCGCCTCCACCTTCGCCGTGGGCGTCGCGCTCGCGATCGGCGGCGGCAGATCCGCGCTCGCTGCCGTCGCCGTCACGCTGGCCGTCGTCGCCTCGTGCCCCCCCGAGGGCGACGACGACTGCCCACACCCCACCAGCGCAATCGCCCCGACAGCCCAGGAAAAGCCTTGGTAGAGACGCATCGTCACGATGATGCCACGAATGCCTGCGAGCGCGAGCGACGATCGCGCCCGCGCTCGCCGTCGCTCACTCCGTCCAGTCGACCGTGGTCTCGCCGAGCGTCCGGTAGTGCTGGTCCATGTAGTCCATCAGCTCGAGCCACCACTGCTCGTCCTGCGCGCCGTCGGCGCGCGCGCTGTCGGCGAAGAACGTCCCGCGGATGCACTCGGGCTTGCCGTTGGCGATGCGGCAGCGGCCGTCGACGTAGACCACGATCGCCTTCGGCAGCCGGCTCGCGCTGCTGTCGAGCGAGCTGTTCATCCAGTTGCCGAAGAGCACGATCGCCGCCTCGAGATCCGCGGGCCCCTGGCCGTAGCCGTGGAGCATGTAGATGATCGGGTAGCGCACGTTCTTGAGATCGGCGTTGGCGTAGCCGGGCGGCAACGTGATGCCGACCGGGCCGGTGCGGCCCGCCTTCGAGGTGAAGTTGATCGTGCAGGTTCCGACGACCTCGCAGTCGTCGAGGCCGGGGATCGGGTTGTCGGAGCTCGCCGAGTTGAGCTTGACGAGGTCGGGCTCGCGCCAGCGCGAGCCGATGAAGTAGAGCGCGCTCTGGATGCGCTTGATCAGCTCGGGCGCGGTGCCCACGTGCTGCCCGCTGCCGTCCTCGATGTCCTTCGGCGTCGGATCGATCTTGCCGTAGCGCTGGAAGACGACGCCCTGGAGATCCTGGTAGTTCACGTGCGACGGGATGTAGTCGGCCGCGACCTTGGGGCTATTCGGATCGGTGGGGACGCTCGGTACCTGGCCCGCGAGGCCGGCGATCTCGGAGGGCTCGGTCAGGTAGACGACGTCGCGGCCACGCGCCGAGAAGCCGCCGACGAGGTGCTGCGCGTCGACCGAGAAGTTGAAGAGATCGCGCGTGCCGCCGTCGGTCCACATGTCGATGCGCGAGAGGGCCTCGTCGGTGAGATCGCCGCCGGGCACCTGCTGGGGATCGACCATCTTGCGCGCGATCGAGTAGGCGTCGCGATCCCAGAAGCGCTGCAGGCCGCGCGAGACGGTGAACTTGCTGTCGCCCTCGCCGACGTCGTAGCCGTCGCCCGCTTTTTCGTAGCCGGTCGCGGGCTGCTGCGGCGTGCCCGCGACGCCGTCGAGCCCGACGTCGTCGTACTTCTCGCCGACGTCGAAGCGGTGGTTGCCCTCGGTCCCGGTCGGGTTGTACTGCGCGTTGTAGTCGTCGCCGGCCGGATCTTCGTTGATGCCAACCTGGTAGCCCGGCTCCTGCGCGCTCGGCAGACCGTCGACGCCAAAGTCGCCCCACGGCTCGTGCCCCGCGCGGATGATCGGCTCGAGCTCGTCGCGCACGCCGTTGCCGTTGTAGTCCACGGCGAGGCCGACCTCGAGCGGGTAAGGTGCTGCGCCGGTGGGCGTCCAGGTGTTGGCGTACGGCGTGAGGGCCTGGTTCTGCGGGCTGCTGTCGCAGACCGAGATCACGGGGAACGCGCCGTCGGGGTTGTACTCGTCGTCGTAGTACTTGTTGAGCGTGAGCGTGTGCGCGCAGCGCTCCTTCGGGCAGCTGTCGTTGATCTCGTTCTGCTTCGCGTACTCGGCCATCTGCGCGGGCGTGGCGTCGGGGCCGGGATCGATCGGATCGACCCAGACCTGGCACTCGTGGTTCGGGTGATCGCCGGTGACGCTCTTGTCGTTGGGGTTCACGCCCGCGGGCAGGTTCTCGGCGCCGGGCGAGAGGTTCTCGCCGTTGGGGTTGCCGTACATCAGCGCCAGATCGCGGAAGATCTGGGCGTAGTCGACGCGCGAGAAGGTGCCGCCGTTGCCGGTGCGCGGGTACTCGTACCACCAGTTGTTGAAGGCCTGCGGGTGGAGGTACGGATCGACGGCCTTCGGCATCAGCGTGCATTTGCCGGGCAGCATCGGGAGCACGCCGATGCAGGTCTCGTCGGCCTTGCACTCGGCGCCGGTCACGCACGTCACGGCGGCCTGCGGGATGCTGGCGAGCGTGGTCCCCTTGGGGATGCTGCGGAAGCCGCCGAGGTGGTTCTGATCGATATAGTCGAGCATCCACGTCCAGCTCACCGGCCCGCCGAGCGGCGCGAGCACGTCGAACTTGTCGTGGTGGCGCATGCCGAACGTCGCGGTACCGCCTCCGCCCATGGAGATGCCGATGACGGCGCGGTGGGTGATCCGACGCTTGCGCGTGACCGTGCCCGCATCCTTGGCGACGACGACCTGGTAAGTGCCGAGCCGCGGCGCCTTGAACTGGAAGGCCCACGCGCCGCCGATCTTCTCGATCCGCGGATCGGCGACGGTGATGGTGCGCGGCTTCTTGAAGGCCGGCCCGGAGTACACCACGCGCACGTGGCGGAGGAACGCCTTCTCGGGGAGCAGCGCCGGGTTGATCGGTACCGAGAACGGGATCTCGCGGTTGAAGAGCTTCGTTTCAGGCCCGAAGGTGATCGCGGGCCCGAGCGCGACGTACCCGGGCGGCGTCAGATCGACGCTGCAGGCGATCGACGCCTTGAAGGGATCGACGTGCCAGAGAAAGCTGTTGGCGTTGGGCGCGTCGGCGCGCTCTTGGAGGCCAATCGAAGCGCCGGCGAGCTTGCCCTTGGCGAGGATGCGGCGGTCGCCCGAGGTGTACGCGCTGCCCTGGAGCACCGGCGCTACGTCGGGCGCGAGCAGCGTGAGCGGCACGTCGTCGGCGGCGCCCGCGCAGGTGATCGGCGTCGCGTCGAGGGTGGTGACCGTGAAGGGCAGGGTGATCTCGCTCTTGGTCCGCGCGCCGTCGCTGCCCTTCGGCGTGGTCGGCAGGTGGGCGAGCAGCGTGGTGGTGCCGGCCTTGGTCCCGCCCTTCACCGAGAGCGTGAGCGTGGGCTCGTGCAGCCCCACCGATCCGCCGGCGGGCGCCGGGACGACGTCGCCGTCCAGGGTCGTCACGGTGATCGCCGCGGGCACCGGGACGTCGAGATCGGCCGCGTCTTTGGTGTTCATCGAGGGACAGAGATCGGGATCGGCCGTGACCCGCACCGGTCGCGTGACGCACACGGCGCCCGCGGCGCACGTGGGCACGAAGACGGTGGCCGGCTCGATCCGGAGCCTCACGTCGCTGGCCTTCGGCGGCGTGCAGACCTCCCCGGGGGACAGCATCGTGGGGCTCCCGCCGCCGCCGCCCGTGCCGCCGGTACCGGTGGGCGTCACCGTGGCGCAGCTCGGGCCGACGAAGGCGGTGGCCGCAACACACGCCGCCCCGAGCAAGGCCGCGCGACGTGAACGGAAGGGACGCTTGAGCATGCGCGGAGCATACACAAACCCGCGCGCGTTCGATCGCGCTTCGGCGGGCGAAGGCGCCGGATGAAGCGGTGATTTGCGGGTCAGGGCGGGGGCGCGTTGGCGGGCTGCGTCCCCTCGAACGAGCCCTTCACCTTGGCCATGAGCACGGTGTCGCTCACCGTGCCGAGCCAGATCCCCTTGAAGCCGTGGAGCTTCGCGCTGTCGTCGATCTGGGCCGGCCCCGACGCGGTGATGGTGAGGTGCCCGAGCAGGCCCGCGTCCGTGGACGCGGCCAGGCCGATCGCCCAGCGATCGCCCAGGGCCTGCGCGCAGAGCTTCTCGACGCACTCCGTGGTGCATGCGCCGAAGCCTCCGAGCTTGGCGGCGAGCCCGCCGCAGTCGGCCGCCTGCGCGAGCGCGTCGGCCATGGTCTGGGCGCCGGGCTGCGCGAGCTTCGCGCCGGCGAGGGCCGCGGCGCCGACGAAGCGCGTCGGCTGCCAGGCCACGACGCCGCCCAGGATCAGCGTGTCGTCGGGGTTCGCGGTCCACGAGAACGGGCTCGCCTCGGGCACGCCGGCCGAGTCGGCGTCGACGCTGCCGAGCGTGAGCACGTTGAACGCGGCGACGCCGGGCGCGCCCGTCTTCGCCGCGAGGTGCGCCTTGATCGTGTGCGCTTGCAGCGGCAATCCCGCGCTGATCCAGCTCGCGCAGCGGTCGCCGACGGTGGGGTCGAGGCCGCCGAGGTGCGCCGCCGTCAGATCGTTCCAGCCCAGCGTGGCGCGCGCGGTTTCGAACTGCGTCGCCTGGTCGACGGGCGCGGCCTGCCCCATCGCCGTGAGCAAGAGCTCCGCCTCCGGCGCGCCCTTCGGCAAGAACGCCTCGCGCAGCAGCGCGCTCGCGCTCTCGAGCAGCGGCCCGTACGCGGCGGCGTCGGGCTCGTACGTGAGCGCGAGATCGAGATCGGTCGCCGCGAGATCGATCGGTTTGTCGACGATGGTGACCTTGACGTCGAGGGTCCCGTCGGCGGTGAGATCGGTGGTGTCGGCGCAGCCCCAGGCGTAGTGACCGGCGCGCACCGCGACGGCGAGGTTGGGTCCGACGGGCGCGTTGAGCACCAGCGGCGCCGTGCCGAACGTGGCCTTCGCGACCAGCGCGCCCTCGGGCTCGCCGGGCAGCGTCGCGGCGAGATCGGCGCAGGTGGTGCGCGCGGCGACGCTGGCGATCCAGGTCTCGACGACGCGCTTGCCGGTGTACTGCGGGAGCACGCGCACCGTGCCGAAGCCCTGCGCGCTCACGGCGACGCTGGTCTCGGCGCTGGGCCCGGCCTCGCCGTTCTCGAGCACGATGGTGGCGCGGAGGTGAAACGTCGTCGGCTGACCGGGCGCGTGCAGCTCGATCGTGGCGACCCCGCTCGGGTCGGCCTTCACCGCGGCGCTCTCGATGTAGCCGTCGAGCGCGTTGCCCACGATCGCGAAGCGCACGTCGTAGGTCGTAGGCGGCGACGCGATGACGCGGATCGAGCGCGATTTCCCGGGCGCGAGGGTGATCGTCCCTTCTTGCTCGAAATGAATGAGCGCGGCGGCGGGCACGGGACGG
Source organism: Byssovorax sp. (assembly GCA_040006075.1). Lineage (GTDB taxonomy): Bacteria > Myxococcota_A > Polyangia > Polyangiales > Polyangiaceae > JANYGI01. The sequence goes on from JBDTXR010000225.1 coordinate 5,202, forward strand.
ACGGTCGCGTCGACCTTCATCTCCGGCCCTTCGCTGGCGACCGAACAGCCGGCGGCGCCCAGTGCCGCCGCGAGGAACCCCAGAGTAATCCAAGAAAAGCGCATCTTTGTAAACCCGGAGCGTAGCGCCGAACGCGCGATCAATCGACATCTTGATCGTGCTCGCCGACGCGAGTCGGCGCCCCTTGCGTGCCGGGCCACGGACAAACCCGGTCGTCCCGACCAAAGGCTGGTATCGTCGTCGAATTGACCGTCGGCGCGTGGAGGGGGCTCGCCGGTCCAGGGTTTTCATGAGCAGCACGCGATCCTCTCCCGATTCCAACCGTTCCGGCGCCGCCCTCTCCGACTACGAGGAGCTGCTGCCCGAAGCCGATCACGCCGAGGTCGCCGCGCAGGTGCGCATGGTGCTCGCGGCGCCCGGGCCCGCGCTCCTCGTGTGGGGGCCCGAGGCCATCGTCCTCGCGTACAACCGCGCCTACCGCGCCTTCGCCGCGTACCGGGTCAGCGCGCTCGAGCGGCCGCTGTTCAAGGCGCAACCGGAGATCGAGCGGGCCTGGCGATCGCGCCTGGATCAGGCGCTCGGCGGCGTCGCGGCCGTCCTCGATACCACCGACTGCGTCCCCGCGACGAGCCACGATCCGCCGCAGCGATCGTTCGGCGGAGCACCCGTCGGCGCGAGCAAGTCGTCCGCGGGCGCGGGCGACGTGCGCAGCGGGTGGATCCTCCCCGTGGGCGTCTCGCCCGGCCTCGCCAAGGGCGCGTTGATCTTGCTGATGGACGTCACGCCCGTGGTCGAGCCGCTGCGCCGCGCCGTCGCGCTGGTCGCGGTCGAGCTGCGCGAGTCGCTGGTGGGCGTGCGCGTGCTCTCGGAGCGCCTCTCGCGCGCGCCGAAGATCAACCCCGAGCGCTTCGTCGGCGACGTGGGGCGCATCCTCGAGATGACGACGTCGATGGAGCGGACGGCCGACGACATGACGACGTTCGCGCGCTTCGCCGGCGGCACCGGCGTTCAGGTCAACCCGCGCCCGGGCGACCTCGGCGCGCTGGTGCGCTCGGCCTGCGAAGACCTGGTCCGGCCCAGCGAGCAGATCGCGTCGCGGCCGATCTCGGCGACGATGGCCGCGGTCCACCCCGCGCCCGACTCCGCGGCGCGGGCGCGGCTGGCCGCGGATCAGGACAGCGGACCCCAGAGCCGATCGAGCGCGTACCTCGAGAGCGCCGGCAGGGGATCCGCGGCGTCGATGTACCCGTCGCCCGGCGGACCGGTGAGCCCGCGCTCGCCGTCCACGTCGTGGCTCCGCGTCAACACCGTCAACATCCTGGGCTCGTGGGACTCCGACGCGATTCATCGGATCGTGGTCAACCTGATCACGGCCGCGCGCCGCTACGCGGCCGAGGCGGGCGAGGTCGCCGTGGAGCTGACGAGCGGCCGCGAGGGCGCGACGCTGGTGATCCGCGCCGAGGGAAAGGCCCCGCGCGAAGACGAGCTCGAGGCCTTGATCGAGCCCTGGAAGCGCGCCGCCCCGCCCGGCGATCGCCGCCGCGTCGGCAGCGGCCTCGGCCTCTTCGTGGCCCGCGAGCTGGTGGTGGCGCACGGCGGTCGGCTCCTGTGGGAGCAAGCCGGGCCGACCTCGTTCGCGCTGCGGGTGATCCTCCCGCCCGCGAGCGCCCCGGCGCCGCGTCGGTTCTGAGAGCTGGTTGAACAAGCTCTGATCGGTCCGACAAAACGAGAGCGCGCGCCGACCCGGGGAGGAGGCGCGCGCCCGCGATCACGATCGCCGCAGCGACCGCGGCTTCACTTCACGAAGACCTGCGCGGCGATGATGCCAGCGCCGCTCGTCGCCTTGATGATGACCTTGCCGGGGCCGCCGACCGGGAGCGGGTTGCGGAAGCATTGCCCCTTGCCGCCGAGCGACGCGTTGGCTCCCTGGGTGTTGCTCTGCGCGAGCACGACCGCCGGGAGCGGCGCCTGCTGCGCGACGAGCTGGATGTCGACCTGGGTGACGCCGGCGCCGGCAGCGACGATCGTGTAGCACTTGCCCGCCTGGATGTTGATCGGCTGCTCCAGGGTCTGGCCCGCCTGGAACTGACCGGCGAACGACTGACCGTCCGGCGACATGCCGGCCGCGTCGCTCTGCGCGACGGCCTGGATGACGGGCGTGAGCATCGCCGACATGGGGATCGGCGTGGCCGCGCCGGTGCTCGACGCCGCGCCGCCGCCGAAGCCGGGGATACCGGGGAAGCCGCCGGCCGCGGGCGCCGTCGCCGCAGGGGGGGCCGCGCCCGGCTGCTGGTACTGCCCGGGCTGCTGGTACTGCCCGGGCTGCTGGTAACCGCCGGGCTGCTGGTACGCGCCGGGCTGCTGGTACTGTCCCGGCTGCTGGTAGGCGCCGGGCTGACCGGCCATCCCGGGCTGCGCACCGTACTGGCCGGCGTTGTTCGCCTGGTTGGGATCGTTCGGGTTCGGCTCGGAGCCACCGCAGCCGAGGGGGATGAGGCCGAGTACGAGGGCGGGAATGACAAGGGACAAGCGCATACGGTCTCCTTCGAGTTTTGTGCCGACTGTCTTCTGAGAGACGTCCAGGTCTGCGGCGGCTTCGCGACGGATCGGACGCCCGCCGCACCCGGGACGGCTCACGACGTCGCTGGTTACCGGTGGGGTAGACGGGGCAGATGTGCGGCGTGTTCTACACCCGGACGTCGGAAAGCGGCTAGTCCGGAGCGCATCCACCGCGGGCGATCGCCCCGCCGCGGGTGCGGGAGGTCACCCGGCGCGAGGAGCGCGCTGGCCCGACGCGAGCTTTCAGCGCGGATTCGCAGCGACGAAGGACAGGGCGAGCGCGGGGTGCACGAGATGCCGCCGCGCGGGTCGACCGGGCTCGGCTCCGGGGTGGTGCGCCGCGGGGGTTGCCCGGGCGGCCGCCCGACCTCCGGTTGACAGGCTCACGAGGCTACGCCAGGAAGGTGCTCGGGCGGCGATCGTGCGCTGCCCCTCACCCCCCGGGAAAATGTCATGAGCGACGCCAAGAAGACGATTCAGGACACCGTCGAGCAGAACCGTGTCGTGCTCTTCATGAAGGGCACCAAGAACTTCCCCCAGTGCGGCTTCTCCCAGCGTGCGGTGGCGATCCTCAAGGAGTGCAAGGCCGAGTTCAAGGACGTGAACGTCCTCTCGGATCCGGCGATCCGCCAGGGCGTGAAGGACTACTCGCAGTGGCCGACGATCCCCCAGGTGTACATCGACGGGAAATTTGTGGGCGGGAGCGACATCCTGAACGAGATGTTCCAGTCGGGTGAGCTGCAGAAGCTGCTGAATCCCCCGAGCTGAGCCCGGGCTCACCCGCGGCCGAGGCGCTCGATCGCGTCGTCGAGCTCGCCCTCCGCGGCGCGCGACGGCGCTGCGGAGGGCGGCGTCGGCGTAGCTGTCTCACCCGCGCGAGGCCGCTCCGGCGCGTGACCGGAGCGATCCTTCACCGCGCGCGGCTCACTCCGGCAGCGTCGGCCGCTCGAACGGCGTGGCGGGCGCGTCGAGGGCCTTGAGGAAGGCGAGGAGGTCTTCCTTCTCCTTGGGCGCGAGCTTCACGGCCTTGAGCTTGGGATCGAGGTTCTTGTTCTTGTCCTTGATCCCGCCGCTGAGCATATAATCCACCGCGGCCTCCAGCGTCTCGGCGCGGCCGTCGTGGAAGTACGGGGCGCGCGACGAGATCGAGCGGAGCATGGGAGTCTTGAAGGCCCCGTCCAGCTTCTCGTCCTTGGCGATCTTCCCGCGGCCGGTGTCGGGCTCGGGCTTGTCGTAGCCGATGCCGACGTCGTGATACCCGCTGTCGGTGTAGGCCGGCGGAGCGTGGCACTGGGCGCAACCCGCCTTGTTGCGGAAGAGCTCGAAGCCACGAGCCGCCGAGTCGCTGGCGGCCTTCTTGTCGCCCTTCTCGTGGAGATCCCAGGGCGAGCCGCCGCTGCGGAGGGTGCGAATGAAGGAAGCGAGGGCCTTGCCGATGGCCTCGGGCGTGGGATCGGAGTTGAAGACCGCCTTGAACTCCACCTGATAGAGCGGGATCTTGGCGAGCGCCGCGGCGATCACCGCCGGATCGGCGCCGAGCTGGCCTTTCCACGCGGCCTCGGCCGTCTTCTCGAGCGACTCGCCCCGGCCGTCACCGTAGAAGGCCTCGTTGTACCCGAGGTTGTACATGGTCGGCGAATGGCGCACGTTGATCGCGCCGCCAACCTTCTTGGAGAGGGCGGTCCCGTCGGTCCAGCCCTTCTCGGGGAGGTGGCACGTCTCGCAAGAGGCCGAGCCGTCCTTGGAGAGGCGCTTGTCGAAGAAGAGCTGTTTGCCGAGCATCACCTTCTCGGGGGTGAGCGGATTGGCGTCGGGGACCTTGAGCTCGGCGAGGCCCTCGGGCGTCGCGGCGAGCGGGGGCGCCTTGGGCATGGGCGGGAGCGGCTTCGCGGCGACCGCCGACGCCGAGGCCGGCGCTGCGGCCATCGATCCCATGGGCGCGGCGGAGTTGGTCGTCGGCGCGGGCGCCTCGGGGCACCCCGCGAGCGCGACGGTGGTGGCCGCGAAAACGGCGAAGATCAGGGTCTTGTGGGTCATGGAGCGCAACCTTTCGTTTCGTTGCGGCGCATCTAGGACCCGAAGGCGCCCGGGGGTCAAGAGAACCTCGGACGGACGGCTCGATGTCGGGCGGTCTGGAATGGGAGCGATCAGGCCGTGGCCACCGGGACAATCACCTCGAGCTGCCGCTCGCGCAGCTCTTCGGCGACCACCATTCCGCCGACGATCCGGTCCATCACCACGTCGAAGCGGACGCGGTTGAAGCGGGCTCCGCTGCTGAGCCAGTCGGTGTGGAGAGGGCCAGTGTGGCCCTTGCCGCCGAGGCCCGGGAAGTGGCCCACGATATCGAGGTGATCGGCCTTGCCGACCCACACCAGCTCTCCCCAGATCTGCGAATAGAGGGGGACGATACCGTCGCTGGCCGTGGCGGGCGGGGTCTCGCCGAGGAGGGCGCGAACCTTCTTTTGAGCCAGGTTCTCGGGCGGGGAGCAGGGATAACGCTCGTCGTGGCGGGCCGTGAGCTTGGAGAGGGCGGTGAAGATGGTCGCCGACATCACGCTCCAGGGCGAGCGGAGGGCCGTGAGCCAGTCGGTCGCGTTGTTCTCCGGAGCATAGGTGGCCACACACTGGTAGTGCACGCCGGGGCGGTCCTCGATCCCGGCCTGGAAGAGGTCCATCGCCTCGGGCATGAGCTGGACGATGCCGCCTTGATCGTCGCGAAGGAGCTTGAGCCAGGCGCGGAGCTCGCGGCTCGAGGCCTCGTCGAGGACCTTGATCACCGCGTCCATCGCGCCGTCGACGATCTTGAGCTCGAGGTTGCCGAGCTGGACGCGACCGAAGGCCGCCACGAGCGCGCTGGTGGCCGCGAGCGGCGGGGCGCCGAGCTTGAGCGCGGCGACGGTGAGCGCGGACACGGCATAGAGCAGGCGCTGCCCGCTCACCGTCGCAAAGAAGCTCGCGAGAGGAGTGCCGTAGTGCGGGGTGTTGATTGACGTGACCGTGAGCAGCCGCGGCGTCCACGCGAGGCGGAGCCCGCCCTCGTGCCCGAGGTGCACGCTCGGCGAGGCGACGAGCCGCGCGTCGAGCCCGCCGGTGGAGTGACCGACGATGTGGATCGGCCCCTCGTCGCCGGCGGTGTCGCTCACCATCCGCGCGAGCTTGGCGGCGCGGCGGCGCACCGAGGCCGTGGGGTGCACCTCGCACACGTGGACCTCTGCCTTGCGCCCGCGCCCACGAAAGCGCTCCTCGATCGCCCGGACGACGTGCTCGAAGTAGTCGAACGACGCGAGCCGGGCGAACCCGAACATGCCAGGGGAGAGGTAAACGTGCGAGGTGCGTTCGGGCATCGGGACCGACTGTGCCAGGTTCCAGCGCGGCGCCAAGTGGGGCGGCGCCCGAATGTGGAGGACCGCTCCGGCGTGCTCAGCCGCGGCCGGCGAGCTTCGCTTCGAGCTCGGCCACGCGCCGGAGCGCCTCGTCTTTTGCGGCGCGCTCGGCTTCCTTCGCGCTGTGTTCTGCGTCCTTTGCGGCGCGCGACGCCTCCTCGCCGGTCATCCACCAGGTCGTGCCCGCCTCGTCGTCGGCGACGCGGAGCTGGCGGCCTTCGTCGACGGCGAACAGCCATGCGCCCACCGCGGGAGACCAGGCTGGGCCTTCGCCGGCGTGGAGGCGCGAGAAGCCCTCCGCGTCGCGTCGCCAGATCTGGATCCGGTGCGGGCCGCCGTGCGCCTTCGGGCCGGCGAGCTGCGGATCGAAGATCCAGAGCTCGGCGGTGCCGCTCGCTGCGTATTTCTCGGGCGCGCTGATGTAGTCTTTCTTCGGGTTGCTGGGGCTCACGACCTCGATCGCGAGCAGCGGAGCGTGGTGGCCTTCCTCCCAGAGCCGCAGGCTCGTGAGGGCGTCGCCTTCGGGGGTGGGCGCGATGACGTACACGTCGGGATCGGCGCCGACCCTGGGGTGCGCCTCGTCCCAGCGGACGGCGAGGTTCCGACCCACCTGGAGGCTGCGGCCAGTGCGAGCGACCCAGGCCAGGAGCAGGAGCTTGAGCAGATCGGTGACGAGATCGTGCGGACGCGATTCGGGCACCGTCTCCTCCGAGAGCGTCCAGTCGTCGTTGGTCCGATCGACCTGATAGCGCAGGGCGACGCGCCGGTGAGCTTCCATCACGCCACCACGGTAGCATGCGGATCGGCGTTCCGGTCGGGGAATGCCGGTGTCCGGCGCCGGGCTCAGCTCGGCGGCTTGGTCGGCGCGCAGGTCGAGACCCCGGCGCCGACGATCTCCGCGCTGGTCGAGCTCACCTTGGTGGTCACGCCCGTGAGGGGCTTGTACTGGAACACGTCAGTCGAGGTACCCGGCCCCACGAAGAGCCAGAAATCGCCGCCCCAGAACGCGAAGGCGAAGTTCGAGCTGCCGGGAGGGTAGCTGATCGCCGACTGCGGGACTGGCTTCCTGCGGAGCTGGTGGCGCTGCACGCTCCGGCCGCGCAGGCGAGGCCGAGAGCGACGGGGAGGCTCGTGCCGAGGACGCGAATCGACGTCATGAGAGACCTCGTGGCGGGAGGAAGGAGCGCAGCGGGCGTCGCCGCTCGATCGAGGTTAACTCGATCTCTGCCCCGACACCCAGCATCGTCGTCGATTCCCCGGCGATCCGCGCGAGGGGCTCATGGAGTGGGCGCGCTCATCGTGCTCTGCGGATCGGCCGGCGACCGCGGCGCGAAGTCTGCGGTGCTGTCGTCGGTGTCGGCGCAGCTCCCGGCCGCGCCGCCGGGCAAGCGCTCCAGGCTGGCGTCGACGTTGCTCGCGGCGCCGCTCCCATCGTTGTGCGGGAGGTTGCTCACCGGCACTCCCTCGCACGAGTAGGTGGCGTCGAAGGCCATCAGCGTCGCGGGGCTGAAGGCGTAGCAGATGGCGTCGACCGTCACCGCGGCTTGCACGAGGCGGAGGCTGGTGGCGTCGGTGATCCCGGTGAGCAGCTTGTCGTCAGCGGTGGGCGCTTGCACGTAGCCCGAGCTGGCGATGAGGAAGTGACCATGAGCGGGGATCGAGAGGCCCGCGGCGCCTTTCCAGCGCGCGTTGTAGGCCCCGGCGGTGGCGCTCCGGCCCTCGATCATCCACGACGAGTCGAGGGCGATTGACGCGGCGGTGGGGTTCCAGAGCTCGACGAACTCGTCGGCGCCTCCGCCGACGCCGCGCGAGCGCACCTCGCTGATCACCACGTGTCCGAGGTTGCACACCCCGCCGCCGGTGCCGCTCGACGCGCTGCTGCTGGCCACGCTGGTGCTCGCGGCCGTGGTGCTCGCGGCGCTGCTGCTGGCCGCGCTGCTGCTCGCGGCGCTGGTGCTCGAAGCGCTGCTGCTGGCCGCGCTGGCGCTCGACGCGCTGCTGCTCGCGGCCGTGCTGGTCGACGCGCTGCTGCTCGCGGCGCCGCCGCCTCCCCCGCTTCCACTGCTCGTCGCCGCCGCGCCGCCCGCGCTCGCCGTGGATCCGGCCGCCGTGGTCTGGCCGACGGTGACCCCGGAGCCGCCCGCTCCGCCGACGCCGGTCGCGTTGTCCCCTCGGGCGCACGCGGGGAGAACGCCGGACAGGAGGAGAGCCGCGACGAGAGGGAGGGTGTGCGAGCCGGAGATGAAGAGCGCCATGGGGCGATTCCCCTAGCACGATGATCGGGCAAGAAACGACGGAAACCAGCGGAAAACGGCGGCGGGCTCACGACAGCGCGGTGGAGCGTGGGATGAAGAAAATTTACCCGATCGATCCTGCGGGCCAGACGGCTCTTCGACCCTTGGCGTCCTCGTCTCCTGGCACCGTCTTTTTCCTCGGGCGATGGACCAAGGAAAGCCACGATCGGATGCTGCCGGGAATGGGGCTGGCCTCGGCTGGAGCGGTCACTGGCACGTTGGAGGGAACCCCGCGCAGGTGCCGTTGAAGCAGCTCACGATCATCTGCGAGTCGGGCCAGCAGCCGGCGCCCGGCGGCAGGAGGCAGCGGCCGAGCTCCTTGCCGACGCCGCAGGCCGTGCCCGGACAGTCGACATCGTCGAAGCAGGCCTGGCAGGCGTTGGCCTGGCAGACGCCGTTGAAGCACTCGTCCGCCACGGTGCAGAAATGGCCGATGTTCGCCCGGCAGAGGCCGAATCGGCACTCGCCGCCGGAGCAATCGCCGTTGCTGCCGCAGGGCGCGCCGGTGGGGGCCTTGCAGGCGCCCATGACGCAGCTCGGGGTGGTGCACTGATCGCCGGTCATGCAGGCAGCGCACTCCCCCATCGCGCAGAAACCGGACACGCACGCCGAGCCGATAGCGCACTTGCCGCCCAGGGGAACGCGGCAGTCCTCGGTCGAGCAATCGCGGCACTGGTGCGTGGCCATATCGCACGTGGGCCTGGGGGTTCCGACGCAGTCATCCTCGTTGGCGCAAGGAGTGAAGGGGATGCCGGTCGACGAGGTCGCGCTGGCCTGGACGCTGGAGCTCGCGCCCCCGGCGTCGCCGCCGCTGCCACCCGCGCCGGTACCGCCGGCGCCTTTGCCACACTGGAGAAGATCGGCGCATCGATCGGGCGCGAAGAGGCACCCGCCGGCCGCTGCGAGCGCGAACAGGGCCATGAAGAAGGCTCCAGATCGCGCGCCGCGGGAGAGCATCGCGCGGTGGTAACCCCGCGCCGGGGGAGGGTCAATCCGGCCTGCTCCCGAGCAGCGCACCGATCCCGCCCTCCTGCCCGATCGGTGCTCC
>JBDTXR010000226.1:0-14448 GCA_040006075.1 Byssovorax sp.
CCGGTCCGCAGCGTCGAGGGCCTGGTGGTGGAGCTCGCGCGCCTCGGCGTCGACGTCCGCGTGCTCACGACCGACTCGCACCGCGAAGAGCGCCTCGACGTGGGCCACGACTGGCAGGCCTGGCGCGGCGTCCCCGTCCGCTATTTGCGCCGCCGCGCCATGCCGGATCTCGCGCCCGCGTACGTGTGGGAAGCCTACCGCGAGGCGCGCCGCGCCGACGTGATCCACATCCTCTCCATCTTCTCGGCGCCCTCGATGGTGGCGCTCGTCGCCGCCGAGCTCGCGGGTCGCGCCGTCGTTCTCTCGCCGCGAGGCATGCTCGAGCCGGCCGCGCTGGCCATCGCCTCGGCGCGAGCCAAGCGCGCGTGGATCACCGCGTTCGGCCCATTTTTAAGGCGAACGGCGATCTTCCACGCCACCAGCGCCGAGGAGGCCGCGTCGATTCACCACGTCCTCGGCGACGCCGTGCAGGTGCGCGTGGTGCCCAACGGGACCGACGTAGAGCCGCTCGACGCGGCCCGCGCGCGCAAGCTCCGCGCAGCGCCGAGGCTGGTGATCGGCGCGCTCGGCCGCGTGCACCCGATCAAGGGCCTCGATCGGCTGATCGAGGCCGCGGCCAGGCTCCGCGATCGCGGCCTCGACCTGGATCTGGTGCTCGCGGGGCCGACCCAGGACGCCGAGCACCGCGCCTCGCTCGAGCGGCTCGCAGAGCGCCTCTCGCTCACGGATCGCCTGTATTTCCCGGGTGAGGTCCACGGAGAGGCCAAGCTCGATTTCCTCGCGAGCTGCCGGGTCCTCGCCCTTCCGTCCCACAGCGAGAACTTTGGCAACGTCGTGGTCGAGGCGCTCGCGTCGTTGACGCCGGTGGTGGCCGCGCGGGGCACGCCCTGGAGCGAGCTTACAGCCGCGGGCGCCGGCCGCTGGATCGAGGGCACGCCCGCGGCGATCGCCGACGCGATCGAGCCCTACCTGCGCGACGCCGAGCTCGCGGCGCGCGCCGGCGAGGCCGGCCGAGCGCTGGTGGAGCAGCGGTATGGCTGGCGTCGCGTCGCGTTGACGATGTGCGACGTCTACGAAGAGGCCGTGGCGATCGCCCGGTCGCGCTAGCGTTCTGACCCCGGTTCATCCACCGCTTTCCTGGGAGCACTCATGACTTATCGACACTGCCTCTCCGCGCTCACCGCCATTCTCACCTTCGCACCGCTGGTCGCGGGGTGCGGCGGTACCCCGGAGACCAACTCCACCGCAGGATCGACGACCGGAGCCGGCGGCGCGCCGTCGACCACGTCGACCTCGACTACCACCACCGGATCGAGCGGCGGCGCCGGCGGCGCCTCTTCGTCGAGCGGATCGACCTCGTCCACGGGCACCGGGGGGCCTCCGGGCGGGCGGAAGATTGGCTCCATCACCCTCGTCAGCGGGCCAGCCTCGGCGGCGATGCTCCACATGACCACCGTCAAGGCCGGCTTCCTCGACGCACCGGACGGCAAAGAGGCCGTCTCGATCGCCAGCCCCCAGGGCGCGTGCGAGGTTCGCACGTTCCTGGCTCCGGCGGTGGTGGGCACCCCGGTGAACGCCGACGCCGGCGTGATCACCATCACCGGTGGCAAGGTCCCGATCACCATGACGCCCGACGCGATGTCGAAATACGCCGACGTGAAGGACAGCGTCAACGATCTCTTCGACGGCGGCGAAGCCATCACCATCGCAGCCACAGGCGGCATGGTCCCGGGGTTCGCGACCAAGATCACGGCCTCGGCCGGGATCGATCTCACTCTCCCGCTCCAGCCCGCCAACAACGGCCCACTCTCCGTCGACCGCAAGCTCGATCTCGTGTTCACCTGGAAGAACGGCGCGGCCGGCGAGGTGGTGGCCGTCCTCGACGACGGCATGACCACCCGACTGACCTGCACGTTCCAGGCTGCCGCGGGCACCGGTACGATCCCCAAGACAGCTCTCGCCAAGCTCGCTCCCACCGCGAGCGGACTCTTCGTGATCGGGGCCTTCACGGCCAAGACGCTGACGGGACAGGGCTGGACCATCACCCTCGGCGTGGGCACCGCGAAGACCTGGAACGGCGTCTACAACCCCCAGACGTTCTCTTACAAGGCCACGAACTGACGATCTCGGCAGCGTCACCGCGAGCGGAACAAGACCGAGGCCTCCATGGGGAAGCTGCTCGATCACTTCCAGCCAGGCATCTGATCCTCGGTGATCACGTTCGGCGCTCCATAGAGCCCCGGCAGGACACCCTTGTTCTCGTCGATGAAATCGGGCCACAGCATGAAGAAGGCCCATTTCGGCTGCTTCAGCAGCAGATCGCTGGTCGGGAGCTGCTCGCACTCGCCGATGGCGATCGGCTTGCCGGCGGCGGCGCCGAGCATCAGATCGTAGTTGTGCTGGATGTACCCGACGTCGTACATGTCGAGCGCGGCCACGTCGAAGTAGTCGGTGCCGGGGTTGTAGTCGACGATGTCATTGTCCAGTGACACGAAATCCTGGACGTCCCAGACCCAGACGATGTTGTCGAAGCCCTTGGTCTTCGTCAGGTAATCGTGGGTGAGCTGCCAGAGCTTGCGGGTGCCGGTAGAGCCGCCGCGGCCGCCCCACCAGAAGGCGCCCTGGTTCATCTCGTGGAGCGGGCGGAACAGCGGCGCAACGCCCGCGGATTTCAGATCGGCGAAGAAGGCCGAGAGCGTGTCGAGGCGGCCTTTCCAGGCCTTGTTGAGATCGGTCCCGTCGGTCACGAGCTGACTCCACTCGTCGTCGCTGAGGTGCTGCGGGTGCTTGCCGCCGACGTCGTCCCAGCTACAAAGCTCGTCGCGGGTCGGGACGCAGTTGTGGTACATGATCTGGACGATCGCGCCGTCGCTCCATTGCTTCTTGGCCTCGCCGATCATCTTGGCCCGGTTGTCGACGGCGTCCTGACCGAAGCCAAAATCGGCGCTCCAGAGGCCGGGGGTCTTTCCGGTGATGGTCTGGAGCTGCTGCGTCGCGCCCGCAGGATCGGAGTTGAACTTGTTCTGCTGACCGGCGACCGTCTTGTTGCCCGAGATGCCGGCCAGGTAGTCGAGCACCTTTTGCCGCGCCGACTTCGTGGTGGGAGGCGGGTCCTTCCCGTCCAGGCGAATCGTGAACGTCTCCCAGCCCTTGGCCCAGGGCGCGTCGGCGCGGACCTCGCCGCCTCCGCCGTCGATCGCCGAGATGTAGTCGACCTCGAGCCTGGTCTTGAAGGCCACGAGATCGCCGGTGGCGATCGTCGCCGGCCCGGCGAGCCTGGTGATCACGAAGGTCTCGTTGTCTCCCGGAGTCGACGCGCTGATGTCGAGTGTCTCCCCTCCCCCGTTCTTCGCCGAGACATACTGTCCGCTCGAGGCCGCGATCCGGACCTCGTCCCCGTCGAGCAGCGCGCCTCCGTCGAGATCGGTGAGGGTGAAGGTCTCGCTCGGGCCCGCGGCAGCGGCGGTCGCGGTGAGCGTGCTCCCACCCCCGTTCGTGGCCGAGAGATACTGACTCGTGCTGAGCGTCCGGAACGAGGCGGGTACCGTGGTCGACGTGGAAGGAGCCCCGCCGCCGCCCGAGGTTGCCGAGCCGCCCTCACCGACTGTCACGCTCGACGTCGATCCCGATCCACCCGCGCCGCCGGCGCTGGGCTCCGGCGTTGCTCCTCCGGTGGTGCACGCGGGCGCGCCGGCGAGGAGGGCTATCGCGGCGAGCAACGAGCCGCCGAGTCGCAGGATCGGAGCACGATGGGCGAGCGAGGCATGGCGCATGGACGATCGCCTGGAGCAAGCTCTCTGCCATCGCGCGGAGGCCAAGGGAAAGGCTGGATTCGTCCGGTTCGAAGCGCCTCCGCGGCAGAGGGTGATCTGCCCGATCGCGCCCTGGTGATCCGCGAGATCACCGGGACGTCGCGCGCGAACCCGAGGTGTCTACTTCGGCTGCCGCTCGACCTTCTTGATCAGCCGTCGAAAGTTCGAGCGATCCATCCCGGAGAGCCGCGCCGCCTCGCTGACGTTGCCAGAAACGCGCTTCAGCAAGCGCTCGACATAGGCCCGATCGAACGCGCCAACCACCCGATCCTTGGCGTCGGCATAGGACCCTTCGAGCTGCTCCTCTCGACCCGGTAAAGCGTCCTCGTCGCCGTCGTCGCGGTCTCCCCCTTCCGCGGGCAGATCCGCGGGCACAATCGCCTCGCCGCGGGCCATCACCACCGCGTGCTCGATGGTCGCCTCGAGCTCCCGCACGTTGCCGGGCCAGGGCTTCTCGCGGAGCAGGCGCAGGGCCTCGACGCTGATCCGCTTGATGTCGCGACCGGCGTGGGGGCCGTATTTCTGGAGGAAGTGGTACGCGAGGAGGGGAATGTCCTCCTTCCTGCGGCGCAGCGGCGGGAGGTGGATGGCGAAGACATTGAGTCGGTAATAGAGGTCCTCGCGAAAGGCACCGGCCTTGACGCGGTCGCGGAGATCGACGTTGGCCGCGGCGAGGACGCGAACGTCGATGGCGCGCGCCTCGCTCTCGCCGGCGCGCTGGACGGCCTGCTCGGTGAGGATCCGGAGCAAGCCGGCCTGTCCCGAGGGCGGGAGCGCGCCGAGATCGTCGAGGAATACCGTGCCTCGCTCGGCTTGCTCGAAGATTCCGGGCCTGTCGATGGCGCCCGGGAACGCGCCGAGCACGCTGCCAAAGAGCTCCATCGTCAACAGCGGCTCGGGGACAGCGCCGCAGTCGAGGGTGCGAAAGGGGCGGCTTTCGCGCCCGGAGCCCTCGTGAATGCTGCGGGCGACATGCTCCTTGCCCGTGCCGCTCTCGCCCAGGATCAGCACCGTCGATCCGGTGGGCGCGACGCCGCGGGCGAGGCGACTGACCTCCTGCATGCGCTTCGAGGCGCCGACGAGCTCGCCGAAGCGCTCGTGGCGTTCGAGGCGCCGCTCGAGGGCGCGGACGCGGCCGACGAGGCGGCGGTGATCGGCGGCGCGGCCGATCACGAGGGCGAGCGCGTCGGCGTCGAGGAAGGGCTTGGTGACGACGTCGTAGGCGCCGGCGTGGATCGACTCGAGGGCGCCGGTCGCGTCGTCGGCGTCGATGGCCATGACGACCTCGATCTCGGGGTGACGCGATTTTACCCTGGAAATCACCTCGATTCCGCTCAGCGTCGGCATTCGCAGATCGAGGAGGAGCACGTCGACGGCGCGGGTCTCGAGCAAGGCGAGGGCGGCGGCGCCGTCTTCCGCGGTGTCGACGGCGTACCCGGTGGCGACGAGGAGGCGCGGCGCGCTGCGACGGATCGCGGACTCGTCGTCGACCAGGAGGACGCGCGCGCGAGGGGCCTTCGAGGTCGCGCCGCCGGGACGAGGCGGCTCGATCGATCCGCTCATGGACCCTTGCGCCCGGGATCCTGGCCCTCGCCCGGGCGCGGCGCGGGGGCCGCGCGATCGGCGCCGGGACGCCACGATTCGGTGGACGAGGGGCGGCGATCGCGGCTGCCCGGCGCGCCGAGCGAGGGCGTGTAGATGTACCCCTGCTGCTGGAACACGCAGATGCGATGCCCGCCCTCGCGCTTGGCCTGCGCGAGCGCCGAGTCGGCCGCGCGGAGGAGCGCGTCCTTGCTCCGCACGTCGCGCGACGGGTAGAGCGCGACGCCGATCGAGACCTTGAGATCGCGCGGGCCGTCGGCCCAGAGGAGATCGCTGGTGGACGAAGGGGCCGCGTCGTCGCGTCGCGGCTCGCCGTCCGTGGAGAGCGAGCGGCCGGCGCACTCGCGCCAGATGCGCTCGGCCACGACGACCGAGCCCGCGAAATGCGTGCTCGGGAGGACGATCAGGAACTCGTCGCCGCCGTAGCGCGCGACGACGTCGACCTCGCGGACGCATTTGCGGATCCCCTCGGCGACGCGGAGGATCGCGGCGTCGCCCGCCGCGCGGCCGCTGACGTCGTTGATGGCGCGGAGCTGATCGATGTCGATGAGCAGGCAGGCGAACGGCTCGTGGTAGCGCTCGGCGCGCTTGAACTCCTCGGTGAGCCGGGTGTTGAGGTAGCGGTAATTGTAGAGGCTGGTGAGCTCGTCGTGGACCGCGAGCCGCTCGTAGCGCGCCTTCTGCGCGGCCACCTGATCGTGGAGCTTCTTGATCCGCAGCATGCCGGTGACGCGCGCGAGCAGCTCGGCCTCTTCGTAGGGCTTGGAGACGTAGTCGTCGGCGCCGATGCGCAGGCCCTCGACCCGGCTCGCGGTGTCGGTGCGGACCGTGACGAGGACGACCGGGAGGAAGCCGTCGAGCGTCATCCCCTTGAGAATGCGGCACGCCTCGAGGCCCGAGAGGCGGGGCATGACGATGTCGAGGAGGACGAGATCGACGCCGCCCTGCGCGACGCGATCGACGGCCTCTTGCCCGTCGTCGACCGTCTCGACGGTGTGGCCGGCGCCGCGGAGGATCCCCGCGAGGAGATCGCGCGCGAGGCGATCGTCGTCGGCGATGACGATGCGTGCGACGTCGGATCCGGACGGGGGCGCGCGCGGCGCGGGCGCGGGATCGCGGTTCGGGCGAAGCTCCGCGCCGTCGGAAGGCCTGGCTCGCGGGGGATCGCTCGGGGGCACGCGGCGATCCTCTCTTCGCGAGCGCCGAAGCGCAACGAGTTAAAGCGGAGGCGCGAGGTCGACGGTGAAGATCACGTCGACGCCGTCTCGCCCGGCGCGGTGCGCCGCCGAGGCGCCGAGCGCGAGGCAGCCGCACGCGTGGCGGTATTCGGTGACGCCGCGGAGCGCGAGGATCGCGCCCGCGCCGAGATCGACGTCGGCGCGCGCGCCGCTGCGCATGACGCGGAGCCACGGGATCATGGCCTCCGCGCTCCCGGTCCAGCCCGACGCGGCGAGGTAGGCGATCTCGCCGCCGGCCGAGAACGCCCGCAAATCGAGGAGGTTTCGCGCCTCGCGCGCGCCGCGGCCGGCCTGCGCGGCGAGGCCGAGCGCGAGCGTCGGGCCGTCGATCGGGCCGACGCGCGCGCGCCCGATCAGCGCCGATCCAGGCGCGGGCGCGGCGGGCTCGGCGGCAACTTCCAGCGAGGTGGTGACGAGCGCGGCGGACGCGGTGAGCCGGCCCGTGATGAGCGGTGTCGCTCCCGCGCCGCGAAGCGCCGCGCCGCCGCGCGCTTCGAAGCGCAGCGAGGGGCCCGCGGCGCGGCCGAACGAGGTGGTGATCCCCGCCGCGGCGAGGCCGAGACCCGGCGGCGCGGCGAGCGCGAGCGGCGCGAAGAAGGATCCGAGCTGGGTCGAGGCCGCCGCGGCGACCGCGAGCGAAGGCGCGATGCGGTGCTGCCACGGGGCCTCGCCGTCGCCGCGCGCGAAGTCACGGCGGAGCGGTAAATCAAGCTCGATCCGCGCGCCCGCGGTCGCGTCGCGCGAGGGCGCCGCGGCGCCGACGGCGGCGATCTCCGCGCGCGCGCCGGCGTCGACGCGGAGCGCGAACGGGCCGGGGCGAGCGTTGATCTCGGCGGCGATCGCCGCGCGCCCGATCGTCCGCGCGGCGTCGGCGATCGCGTCGCCGAGCACGAGGCCGCTCGCGCCGGCGCGGAAGACGAAGGCCGATCCGATCGATCCCCCGGCCGCGAGGCGCGCCAGCGGCCCGGCGACGAAGAGGCCTTGCCCCCGCGCGGCGCGCGCGACGGCGCCGCCGGTGAGCTCGCCCTGCACCGCGCCGCTCGCGGGTCGCAGCGTCGCCTCGACGGCCGCGTGGTCGAACGGTCGCGCCGCGGGCTCGAGATCGATCGTCCCCGAGCGCGCGCGATCGCCGCGGATCGCGTCGACGTCCCACGCGAGCGAGGCGCCTCCCGAAGCGAGGGCGCCGCGGCCCTCGATCGCCACGCGGTCGCCGTGGAGGTGATCGGCGATCACGCTCGCGGAGGAGCCGGGCGTGGTCAGGCGCGCGCCGAGCTCGACGCCGCCCTTCACGTACCCGGCGGCGCTGAAATCGAAGGCGCGCGCCGCGCCGTCGGGCTCGCGAAACGGGAGGTGCACGCCCGAGCCGAGGAGGACGCCGTCGGCGCCGCGGATCGCGATCGACGGGAAATGAAGCCCCGGCTCGTCGGGCGGGCGCAGCCAGAAATACGGCAGCCAGAAGATCGGGACGTGGAAGAGCTCGAGCCGCGGCGAGCGGACGTAGAGATCGCCCGCGGTCTCGACGCGCACGCCGCTGAACGCGAGCGCGACCGGAGGATCCGGGCAAGGGCAGAAGACGACGCGGCCCGTGCCACCGAAGAGGACGGCGCCCGGCGTGACGCCGATCTGGAGGTGATCGCTGGTGAGCCGGTAGCGATCGATGCGGACGTCGACGCCCTCGCGGAGCACCAGGACGCCGTGCGCGGGATCGGCCTCGAGCGAGCCGGCGTGGAAGGTGAGCGGCGTGCCCCCGGACGTCGGCAAGGCCTGGCGCAGCGCCGACTCGGCGGTCGATCCGTCGGCGCGCGCGAGCGAGGAGATCGTTGCGATCGCAACGATTGCGCCGGGGCCGATCCATCGCGTCGTCACGCGGAGCGCGGGCTCTCAGTCGTCGGTCGCGGGCTTCTGCTCGAGGCGCTTGGTCTCGCTGGGGCGCTTCGCCGTGTCGACCGCGGCGCCTTCGGCGTCGCCCGCGGGGCGCGCGAAATCGACCTGGAGCACCGACGAGCCGCGCGGAGTCTCGACGATGCGGTAGGTGGACGGCACGTCCTCGCGGAGCTCGATCACGAGATCGACGCCGTCGCCTCGGGACACCGCCTCGACGCGCTCGACCGGCGTGTGAAAGAAGCCCGTGGGCAGCGCGAGCCGCGTGTTGCTGCCCGGGACCGCGGCGCCGGCGAAGCTGTAGACGACGCGGCCCTTGGCCTTGTGCTCGGTGACCGCGACCTTGCGCGCGACCTCGAGAGTGACGCGCGAGGTGCCGTCGTCGAGCAGCCGGAACGAAGGGTAAGTCGCGATCGGCGTGCCGGGCGCGACCACCTGGTCCGCCTTGACGCGGCGTCGCGGACGAGGAGCCGGCCTCGCCGCGCCGCCGGGAGACGCTCCGGGAGCGGGGAAGATCGTGGTCGCGGCGGCCTTGGGGACCGGCGGGGGAGGGTCCTCGGCGCGCGCCTGGGCCGAGAAAACCAGCAACGCCAAGGCCGCCAGCGCCTGAGGGAGCGAGAGATACCGCATGATCGCATTACACCACGCGCGCGCGTCCCGGACCAGAAGCGGGCCAGAACGCAGCGCCGCGTGGGGCCTATTCGAGGGGGCGCTCCGCGGCCTCGCGGATCTGATCGACCGCCGCCGCGAGCGCCTGACGCGCGCGATCGAGCGAGGCGCGATCCTCGGTCCAGCGAGCGCGCGCGCCGGTGACGCGCGCGGTCTCGCGGGCGAGCTCGGCCGTGAGGCGGGTGACTTCGAAGCGCTCGGCGTCGCGCTCGTCGGTGCGCGTCGTCAGCTCGCCGTCGAGGGCGCCGACGCGCGCCTCGGTCTCGGCGAGCTGGTCGCGTGTCTCCTGGAGCTGCGGGGTCAGGCGCGCGACGTCGCGGGCCTGCTGATCGCGCTCTGCCGTGCGCTCGGCCAGCTCGGCCCCGACGACGACGCGCTGCTGCTCGGTGCTCTCGAGCTCGCTCCGCGTCGCGTCGAGCTGCTTTTGCAGATCGTCGCGCTCGGTCGTGCGCGCGGCGCGCTGCTGATCGAGATCGTCGCGCTCGGCGGTGCGCGTGGCCAGCTCGGCCTTGAGGCCGTCGCGCTCCTCGGTGCGTTCGAAGAGATCGGCCTCGAAGGCGTCGCGCTGATCGGTGCGCGTCGCGAGCTCGGCGCGCAGCCCGTCGCGCTCCTTGCCCGAGGCGACGACGTCGGCGGTGAGACCGTCGCGCTCCGTCGTGCGCTCGTCGAGCTGCTTCTGCAGATCGTCGCGCTCGCCGGTGCGGGCCGTGAGCTGCGCCTGCAGATCGTCACGCTCGCCGGTGCGGGCCGTGAGCTGCGCCTGCAGCTCGTCGCGCTCGCGCGTCCGCGTCGCGAGCTGCTGGTCGAGATCGTCGCGCTCGTGGGTGCGCGTCGCGAGATCGGCGGCCGTCGCGGCTTGCGCGGCCGTGGCCGCCGCGAGCTCCGCGATGCGCGTCGTCAGCGCCGCGTCGAGCCCGGAGCCACGCTCCTCGCTCGCGGCGAGGCTCGCCCGCGTGGACTCGAGATCGGTCGAGCGCGCCGCGAGGTCGGCCTCGAGCGCGGTCTTCACGGCGAGCGCCTCCGCGTCCTTCTCGGCGATCTCGCTCTGGTGCTTGTCGTCCAGCGCCGACAGCGCGTCTTCCTGCTTCGTTTGCAGCGCCGCGTGGGCCTCGGCGTGGCGCGTCTCGAGCGCCGCGTGAGCCTCGGCGTGGCTGTTCTCGATCGCCGCCCGCGCCTCCGCGTGGCTCTTCTCGCTCGCCGCGATCGCCTCTTCGTGCTGCGCTCGCTGCGCCGCGAGCGCGGCGGCTTGCTCGTCGGCGAGGGCCGTCTCGCGCGCGAGCAGCCGCGCCGCGGACTCGGTCCCCACGGTGGCGATCGCCGCCTGGTGCGCGATGCCGAGGTCGGCGAGCTCGCGCGCCTTCTGCGTCGCGGCGTCGGCGAGCGACTCGAGCAGCTCGGCCTTCGCGCCCGCGAGCGCGTCGGCGAGGGCCTTCGCCGCCGTCTCGCGCTCGGCCTCGACGGCGGCCTCGAGCTGGCCCTGCCCCTCGGATTCAGCCGCCGCGACGGCCTGGCTGCGCTCTTCGGCCGAGTCGCGCAGCGCCTGGGTGTGCGCCGACTCGGCCGCCGCGAGCGACTGCCGCGCCGTCGAGAGCTCGCCTTCGCGCGCGGCGAGCTGCGCTTGCACCTTCTCGACCCGCGTCTTGAAGTCGTCGGCGCGCTTGGCCGCGAGCTCCTTGTCGGCGCGGAGCGAGCCAATCTGCACGTCGAGATCGTCTTTCGCGCGCTCGACCTCGACGAGCTTGTCGGCCTGATCGGCCTTCTCGCGCTCGAGCGCGAGCTCCTTGTCGGCGTGATCGAGGAGCTCCTTGTCCTTGCGCGAGAGCTGATCGCGCAGCGCGAGGATCTCCTTGTCTTTCTTGTTGAGCCCCTCTCGCAGATCGAGGAACTCGCGGCTCGACACCGCGCCGGGCTTGGGCGTCGCGGCGGGCGCGGCCGCGGGCGCGCGGCGCAGCTCGTCGAGCTCGCGTCGCAGCCGCGCGACCTCGGCCGTGGCCTCGCGCGTCGACGCGAGCTCGCCCTCGAGCCGCCCCGCGCTGGCCTGCGCCGACGCCGACTCTTTCGAGACCTTGACGACCTCGTCCTTCATCCGCGCGAGCTCGGTGCGGAGGCGATCGATCTCGGCCGGATCCGGCGCGGGCCGCACCGCCGCGGGCTTTCCGGGGCTCGACGGCGCGGGCGCGTCGGTGGACTTCGCCGGCGGCGTGCTTCGCCCCTTGGGCGGCGACGATCGGAACGCGTTCAGCGCCGAGAGCGGCTTCACCACCGTGCGCTCTTCTTCGTCCTCGACCATCAGGTTGCTGAAGGCGCCGCCGACGAAATCGTCGATCTCCGAGTCGATGGGCGCTGACGGCGCAGGGGGCGCCACGGCCGGGCGCGGCGGCGGGATCGTCACCGGGCGCGGCGGCGGGATCGTCACCGGCTTCGCGATCGCCTCGTCCGGCACGGCGCCCTCGACGGTCGCGCTGTCCTCGATCAGCTCGAGCTCGTCGATGACGATCGCCCCCGAGTCGGCGGGCAGCTCCTCGAGCGCGACGAAGACGCGGATGTGCTCGAGCAGCTCGCCGAAGGCGATGGGCTTGTGCACGTAGTCCTCGGCCCGCGTGCGCAGCTTGCGGTGCTGCTCGAACGTCTCCTCGCTCGACTCGCTCGACATGATCACGAGCGGCACGTCCTTGAGCTGGGCGTCCTTCTTGAGCTTGTTGCAGACCGAGAAGCCGTTCATCCGCGGCAGCTCGATCGACAGCAGGATCAGATCGGGGCGATCGGCCGTGGCCACCTGCAAACCGACGTTGCCGTCGTCGACCACCTGGACGGAGCAGCCCAGGCGCCCGAGCTCGCTGCGGAGCTCTCCAGCGAAGGACGAATCGCTTTCAAAAACCAGGACTTTTGTCATGTTTGCGACGGGGGATCGGACGCTCTGTCGGGCGCGCTTGAGGAGAGGGCCGACAACGATATCGGCCCGGTCAAACCAGTGTCAAACACGAGAGGGCCGATCGCGGCACCCGCTCCCGACATCGTATCCAGGAAGGCCGAGGGAGGGCCAAAACCTCGGGGATCAGCGCAGGCACGACGGCAAATTCAAGCCGTCTTTCGCCGCGTCGACGAGCGGGCCAGCGCTCAGAAACTGCCGTCGATCCCGATTGACGACGGGCGCAGCACGAGGCGCGTCGAGGCGCGGGGCGCGGTGTGGAGCCGAGCGCCGGCAGCGGGCTTCGGCGCGCGGCCGCGGTCGAGGACCAGAAGCGTGACGCCGAGGCCGACGCCGACGCCGGCCCCGATCCACAGGCCGAGCGCGGCGGCGTCGAGCTTCTGCACCGTCTTCTGCGCGGCCGGATCGCAGGCCGCCTTCTTCGCGCAGTCGGCCGCGCCGTCGGTCGCCGCCGATCCCGCGGACGCGAAGGCCACGACGCCGCCGACCGCGAAGGCCACGCCGACGCCGCCCGCGATCCACGTGCCGATCGGCACGCCGCCGGCGCTCTTCGGCGCGCCCCCCACCTTCGGCGCGGAGAGCGACGGCAACGCGACGATCACCACCTTGCTCTCCTTCTCGGCGAGCGTGATCTTGGCCGTGAACGGCGCGCGTCCATCGGCCTGAGCCTCGACCTGGTGATCGCCGGGATCGAGCGACATCGGCGCGCTCGCGCGAGCGAGCGGGACCGCCTGCCCGTCGACCTTGATCGTCGCGCTGGTCACGTCGGTCGGCATCTGCAGCACCACCGCGGGGATGCGCGCCCGCAGCGCGGCGATCCGCGGCAAGAGCGCCTGCTGCGTGGTCCGGTCTTTCTCGCCGCGGGCCACGTCTTCGGCGTGCTCCCAGGTCTTCAGCGCCTCGGCGAGCTTGCTCGTCTTCGTCAGGCACTCGCCGAGGTGGAGCAGCGCCTCGCCCGACTCCTGGATCTGCACGACCTGGCGGAGCACATCGAGCGCCTCGGCGCATTTGCCGGCCTTCTCGTCGGCGATGGCCTCGGTGAGCATCTCCTTCGCGAGCTTCTTCTCCGACGCGCTCGTCTCGGCTCGCGCCGGCCGCGCCGCGACGACGAGGCCGCCCGCGAGGACCGCGATCGCAGCGGCGCGGCGGAAGAATCGGAGGCAGCGACGACGCATGGTCGCGCCAGGATGGGGGATTTTCGCGCCGTTGCCCAGAGACGCCCGACGCTCGACGCCCGAATAGCGCGCGCCCGCCGCGAGAAATCGCTCAGCGCGCCCGGGCTTCGCGCAGGGCGCCGAGCGCCAGCGCGAGGCCCGCGGCGATGATCAACGCCGCGCCGATCGCCTCGACGGCGCGCGGCCGCTCGCCCAGCGCCACCGCCGCGAACAGGTGCGCGAAGACGATCCCGAGGTAGCCGAGAGCGCCGAGCCGCGCGGCCTTCTCGAGCGCGTACGCGCGGGTCATCGCCAGCTGCGCGAGGCCGCCGAAGAGGCCGGTGGCCACGAGCAAGAGCGCGGTCGCGAGGTCGGGCACGCGCAGCGTGGGCAGCGCCAGCGCGAGCGTCACCGCCGCGGCGACGAGCGAGAAATGGGCGACGATGGCCTCGGGGCTCTCCTTCGCCGCGCCCGATCCCGCGCTGAGCTTGCGCAGCCAGATCATCGCCATCCCCGCGAAGAAGCCGCCCGCGGTGGCGATCACCGCGACGTGCCCCGCGAGGTGAAAGCTCGGCCCCGCGACGAGGCAGAGGCCCACGAAGGCGATCGCCGTCGCCGCCCAGACGCGCCCCCCGCTGCGCTCGCCGAGGAGCCACGGCGAGAGCAGCGCGACGAAGATCGGGCTGGTGGCGCCGAGCGTGACCGCGTCGCCGAGCGCGATCGTCGGCGCGCCCATCGCGTAGAAGCCGCAGAGCAACGCCAGCGTCCCGAAGATCGATCGCGCCCACGAGAGGCGGCGATCGTGGATCGTGAGCGACGCGCCTCGGCTCACCGCGAAGCCGATCGCCACGGCGGCGCCCACGCCGGTGCGCACCGCCGCCACCTCGGACCACGGCACGCGCGCCGACGCGAGCCGCACCAGGACGTTCATCGCCGCGAACAGCAGCGACGAGAGGGCCATCCACAGCATCCCCTGGATCGCGAAAGAGCCCAGGAACTGGCTCGTTGCCGCGCCGCGCGATCCCTCGATCGCGCGCTCTGTCGAGGCTCCCGGCGCGTGATTCACGGGCATCGCCTCTAGTTCCGCGCTCCAGAAGTTTGGTCAGGGTTGACCAAACTTCTGGCCCCGCTGCGCGGGCGGCTGCGCCGGCGCGAAACTAGAC